>JAFYEE010000117.1 GCA_017544405.1 Lachnospiraceae bacterium | reverse complement strand
GCTCCATCTGCTCGAACTCTCTCGTGCGGAAGGTGAAATTGCCGGGGGTGATCTCATTGCGGAAGGACTTGCCGATCTGACCGATGCCGAAGGGGATCTTCCTGCGGGAGGTTCTCTGGACATTCTTGAAATTGACAAAGATGCCCTGTGCGGTCTCAGGACGCAGATAGACCGTATTCTTGGCATCCTCGGTGACGCCCTGGAAGGTCTTGAACATCAGATTGAACTGACGGATATCGGTAAAATTGTGCTTGCCGCAGGTCGGGCAGGGAACGGAATGCGCCTTGATGAAATCCATCATCTCCTGCTGGGAATAAGCATCGATCGGCTTCTCGAGCGTGATGCCGTTCGCAGCTGCAAAATCCTCGATCAGCTTGTCCGCGCGGAAGCGCTCATGGCACTCCCTGCAGTCCATCAGAGGATCGGAAAAGCCGCCGAGATGACCGCTGGCCACCCAGGTCTGGGGATTCATCAGGATCGCACAGTCCACGCCGACATTGTGCGGACTCTCCTGCACGAATTTCAGCCACCATGCGCGCTTCACATTATTTTTCAGTTCTACGCCGAGGGGGCCGTAGTCCCAGGTATTGGCCAGGCCGCCGTAGATCTCGGAGCCGGGATACACAAAGCCTCTGCCCTTCGCCAGAGTAACGATCTTGTCCATAGTCTTTTCCATACTTACCTCTCCTCTTCTTTCGCCCCGCCTTGGGGACGCATTTTATTTCTTCAGCAGGATCACTGCATAGTCGCCGGTGTGGTTTAAGGTATTACAATAGTCTCCGCTCTCGCCGGACACCCAGAAAAGTCCCTCGGAGGTATATTCCGGCGCTCTGGGTCCCATCACCGCTCCCTGCAGATTGGTGATGATCACGTCCCGGTCGCTCAGCTCGCTCACGATCTGGGATCCGGGCTTCGCGCCTCCGTCCTTCACGGAATAGAAGGTCATTCCGGACAGGTCAAACCCGGCCAGGGAAGCCTGTGTCACGGATCCGAAGAAAACTTTGGTTCCGGTCAGCTTCTCACAATATCCCGTGCCGGTGAACTGATAGGGCAGATAGACCCTGCCGGTCGCGGCATCGTACGAATAGTCGCCGAGGGACACCGCAGCCCCTCCGACCTGGGAGTTGAACTCACTGATCTCCGAGCGGGCCATGGAGACCAGCTCATCCACATTGTAATAATCCTGATCCAGCACGCCGCCGAGATCGTAGGTCAGAGCTCCCGTCTCGGAGACAATGATGGAGGATAATCCGTCCGGATGGGGCAGATTATTCACGGCTCCGCATCCGGTCATCAGAAACGTTACCAGAAATACAGCCATCAAAAGCGCCTTGCTTCTCTTCATTTTTCTACTTCCTTTTACTCTTTTCGGGCGCAAGAATGCCCTGCGCATAATCTTTATGATTTTAGCACAGGGCATTTAGTATTTCAAGGCTTTTGAAGTTGTGATCCATATACCGCGCGCGGTAGATTTCCGCGACCCTGCGAAGCTCCGAAAGCGCCTCCTCGGAAACGCGGAAGGAATAGATTTTTTCCGGGGGCGTCTGTCCGATAAAGGAAAGGGCCTGCTTCGTTCCGTCCAGAAGCTCCATATCCCCGGGGATCCCGGGATACTCTCCCGCGATTGCGATGCTCTTGAGTTCAAAAACGCATTTTACGAAGGGAAAGGAAAACTGGCGGCTAGACAGGGCCTGCAGGCTGCGGTACAGAAGCTTTAACATATCCTTCTCATCCGAATTCTCCCGCCCGTAATAATCCGCGATCTCCGCGAAATAGGAGGCATAAGCCGCCGCCTCGACGTCCATGCGCAGGGGTTCGAAATAATTGGTGATCTCGATGTCCGCCAGATTGTAGGAATCCCGGCCCGCATAGAGCCGGAAATTGCCGAAGGCAAAGCTGCAGGTGCCGGCCGCGAAGCGGGAATTAGGCTTTCTCGCCCCGCGCGCGAAGGCTCCGATCTTGCCTTTGCTGCTGGTCAGGATCGTGATCCGCCGGTCGCTCTCTCCCACCGGCTGGGCCTTGAGAACGATCCCGGTGACGGATAAAAAATCCTCCCCGGCCATATCAGAGGTCCTCCTTGCGATAGCCGAAATTCTTCAGCAGAAAATCGCTGTCTCTCCAGTCCTTCTTCACCTTGACCCAGAGCTGGAGATTGACCTTCTGCTCGAGCATCTCCTCGATCTCGGGACGCGCCTGGGAGCCGATTTTCTTGAGCATGGAGCCGCCTTTTCCGATGATGATCCCCTTGTGGGAGTCTCTCTCGCAGAAAATCGTTGCCTCGATATCGCAGAGATTCCCGCGGTTCTTCATGCTCTCGATGCTGACGGCGACGCCGTGCGGGATCTCATCCTCCAGAAGGCGCAGCGCCTTCTCCCGGATCAGCTCGGCGACGATCTGCCGCTGCGGCTGATCGGTCAGCGTATCCGCGTCGTAGAAGGCCGGACCGTAGGGCAGATACCGGAAGATCAGATCCACGAGGGTGTCGACATTGTCGTCTTTTAAGGCACAGACGGGCACTACCTCGGTAAAATCCAGCCGCCCGCGGTAATTGTCGATGAAGGGCAGGAGCTGCTCGCGCTTTACGGTATCGACCTTATTGACCACGAGAAAAATCGGGGCGTTCACTCCCTGAAGCTTTTCGATGATATGCTGCTCTCCCGCACCGATGTAATCGGTCGGTTCCACGAGCCAGAGCACCAGATCCACGTCATGCATCGTATTTTCCGCGACACCGACCATATAATCACCGAGCTTATTTTTCGACTTGTGGATACCGGGCGTATCGAGAAAGACGATCTGGCCGCGCTCATCGGTGAAGACGGTCTGGATCCGGTTCCGCGTCGTCTGCGGCTTACTGGAAGTGATCGCGATCTTCTGCCCGATGATCCGGTTCATCAGCGTGGACTTGCCCACATTGGGTCTTCCGATGATGGCAACAAAGCCGGAACGGGTGGAGGGAGTCCCTCCACCTGCTTTTCCGGCTGCATTGATCTCATTAAGATCCAGTTTGGTTATATCAAAAGGTTCGTTCTTCATGCAGATCTTCCTGTACGTTTGACGGTTTAATCCTGCGGCTTTTCGGCGGAATTCTCCGTCAGGACGGGTGCTGTGGGTGCTGCGGGTGCTGCGGGTGCTACGGGTGCTACGGGCGCGCCCGGCTGATTCGTGTATACGGGACCCGGCGCAGGTGCGGCCGGAGCGGCTCCGTTACGAAGAAGCTGACTTCCCACATTCGCATACTTGGCCTGACGCTTGGCCTGACGCTTCATCCTGGCCTTCTCACCCCAGAGCGCCTTGCAGATAAAGACGATGATCGTAATCACGATCGCCCAGATGATGAGATAAGGCAGCTTGGTCACGAACCAGACACCGAAATCGGTAAAGCCTTCCTTGATATTCTGCACACTGTCCGTGAATCCCGCACGGATCCGCTCGCCTACGGTCGGCTCTTCCTCGATGATCGGGGTCAGCTCCTTCACTTCCTGGATCTCCAGGTAGATCGTGCTGTAGGTGACCTTGTTGTCATAAGCGCGCAGCTGGCTCTCCATGCTCTGCATCTGATAACGGAGGGTGGTCAGACGATCCTCGATCGTCAGGATATCCTCCATATCCGCTGCCTGCGCAAGGAGCTCGAGCAGACGGTCATATTCGGTCTGAAGCGCTGCCTTCTCGCTCTCCATGTCCACATACTTCAGCGTGACATCATCGACGGATTCCGTCTTGCGCGTCACATTGCAGAGAGCGCCGATGCTGTCCATGAACGCAGGCAGATTCTGGGCCGGGATGCGGATGGTCATGCTGCCGTTGCGCACCGCATAGGAATCGCTGTAGCGGCTGCCGTTGTAGATGTTGGCACTCTCCACATAGCCGTTCAGTTCGCTGATCTGCGCATCGATGGCGGTCATCAGATCATCGAAGGCTTTGGTCTCAACATCCAGATTCACGGTGCGGATCAGCTTGCGGGTCGTATCCATGACATCCGGTGCGGACTTGGCTTCGGTGCCGCCCGTCGCGGTGTCATAGGTGCCGGAGTCGTAACCCGAATCCTCATAGTCGCCGTAGTAGGCTTCCTCCGCATAGGAATCATACGCAGCAGGCGCGGCAGAATCCGACATGGCCGCATAGTTGCCGCCGCCGTGACTTCCTCCGGACGCGGAACCGCATCCTGCGAGCAGCAGGGCGGCCATGGTCAGTACGGCGGCCGAGCGTGCTCTTCTGCTCTTTCCCGAAACTGCTGAATGTCCTTCTCTTTTCATAACTGTCTCCCCTTTCGTAACTTCGTGCCGATCTCATCGGCGCCTCCTGCTACTATAGACCGAAGCCAAATCCTGCCGTCACAGGTTCCCTCATTTTTCGATGTCCGCCGGAGGAGAACCGTCAAAACAGATTCTCCAGATGGTCAAACAGACCGCTTTCTTCCTTCAGCTTCGCGGCATTTCCGACGACTACGAGCCTTCCACCCTTCAGGAACTGTTCGACCTGGTCCGCCATGGCATGCAGATCCTCCGGGCCGGCCTGCAGGACTTCGTCGCGCTCCCTCTGGATCTTCTCCTCCGTCATATGGGTGCGGTAAGCCGCATAGGAGCGGCGTCCTTTGGCCATCGGAGTCAGCGGGAGATCCAGATCGCTCACCGCGCCGATGATCAGCTGCGTCATGCTGCGCTCATCCGCCTCAAAAGCGCGGATGGCTTCGGGTGCTTTCTCATATACATCGATCGTGGCAGACAGATTCGGATCGCGGTAGGAGACAAAATAGGCCGTTCCCTGGCGGGTAAAGCCGCTCATGCAGCCGTAGGCTCCGCCCTTCACGCGGACGTTCACCCACAGATACTGATATCCGAGCATCACCTTCAAAACGCGCATCGCGCCGCTATAGCCGCGCCCGGGAATGCGATAGTCACCGGCACGGCATACGAACTGCACCTGCCCCGCATTCATCCATCCTTCATTGCCCTGAAGAAGCTCCGGCACAAACCGCTCCTTGCGCACCGGTTCGGTATACATCCTTCCGCGCAGGGAAGAAAGCGCCTCTTCGAGGCCGTCCGCAGACGATGCTTCTCCCGTGAGATCGACCGAGAAGTTCTCCGGGCGAAGAAGCATTTTGCAGGTCTCCCGAAGCATGTCCACCATCTGAGCCTTGCGCTCTTCGTAGTGCTCGAGCAGATCGCTCAGGAAGCGGTAGAATTCGAGGCCGTTCATGATCTCTTCGACTCTGTCGGACTTTCTCAGCCCTGCCTGCGCGCGCATGACGGCCACACGGTTCCCGGCGCCCATCATCCCCGCCTGCATCTGGCTCTTAACCTCCTGCAGGATCTCCAGGATCCGGACGGTATCGTCCAGATGCGAGGTAAAGAGGATCTCCTCCAGCAGCGCGATGGCCTCGGCCTGTCTCGGATACAGATACTTGACGCGGGCCTCCACGGATACGCTGTAATCATCCTCCGTATCCAGATCGACGTAAAGATTGCTGTCGATATTGCTTCCGCCGGTCACCAGATTGATCTCATTGTTCAGATCCGCATAATCATGCGCGTCCGTATCGACCATCCCCCAGATGGCCTTCAGCAGGGAGATGTAAGGGTAGTACTCTCCCGGGAGTTCATCCATGGAAAATACAAGCTGCAGGTACGCGATCCCGTTGGTCGGCTGTTCATGGAACAAAAGCTTTGTATTGCCGAGGGTGCGCTCCTCATTGCAGAGAGGCTGCGCCTCCTTCTTAAGATCCTCGCGGCGCAGCATCGGCAGCGTCGCTAGATCCTCTTTGGTATCCTCCCGCTCCTGGAACTGGCGAAGGCGGTCAAAGGTCTCCCGGATCTCCTGCATCTGCTGCTCGGAGAGGCCGGCCTGGAAATCCTCCAGGCGCCTGGCTAATTTTTCCTCGCGCGCTTCCTCCACGCCCTCCTTCGGAACCACCGTCACAACGGAGCTGTGCGGATTATCCAGAAAGTAAGTCTTCACCAGCTGCTCGAAATAATCGGTCTCCGCAAGGGAGCGGAGCTTTGCATAGGTCGCATTTGCCTCGATGTGATTGAACGGCAGGTTCTCGTCGTAGAGCCAGCTGTCCATCGCCTGCAGGCCGAGCATCAGTCCCTTCGGGTACATCCCGTAGTCCGCCTCGCGGTACCGGAATTCAAAATGGTTGATGGCCGCCAGAAGGCTCTTTTTATCAAAGCCCTCGCGCACGATTTTTTCCAGCTCGCCGCGGATCACGGAGAGGAATTCCTCCTCGCGGGAAAGTTCTGTCCCCTTCGCCACAAAGCTGAAGTAAGGCTGACGGATGCCGTTTTCATAGATGCTGTAGACATCCCGCCCGATGCCGCGCTCCACCAGCGTCTTTTTCACCGGCGCGCCGGGTGCGGAGCAGAGGGCGTAGTCGAGCACCTGGAAAGCGATATACAGATCCCGGTCGAGGGAATCGGCCAGGGTATAGTTCACGGAGAGGAAGGTATTGTCGACAGGGTCTTCCCCCTCGCCGAGGGGACATTCCTTTGCCACATGGCGCACGGCGGAAAAAGGCTTCTGAAGACCCACCTCGGAATCCACCGCACGATATTCAAAATGCGACAGATAATGCTCGTCGATAAATTCCAGCTGCTCCGCCATATCCATGTCTCCGTAGAGATAGATATAGCTGTTGGAGGGGTGATAGTACGCCCGGTGGAAATCCAGGAACTGCTCGTAGGTCAGATCCGGGATGAATTCGGGATCCCCGCCGGACTCCACGCCGTAGCAGACATCCGGATAGAGGGAATTCATGATCTCGCGCTCGAGGATATCATCGGGGGTCGAGAGTGCGCCCTTCATCTCGTTGTACACGACGCCGTTGATGAAAAGCTTCCCGTCCTCGTCAAATTCGTAATGCCATCCCTCCTGCCGGAAGATGGATTCGTTCTCGTACACCTTGGGATAAAAGACGGCATCCAGGTAGACGTGCATCAGATTCCGGAAGTCCTTGTCATTGCAGCTCGCCACCGGGTACATGGTCTTGTCCGGATAGGTCATGGCATTGAGGAAGGTATTCAGAGATCCCTTGACCAGCTCGACAAAGGGATCCTTCACCGGGAATTCCCGGGATCCGCAGAGCGTGGAATGCTCCAGAATGTGCGCCACGCCGGTGGAATCCGTCGGCGGCGTGCGAAATCCCACAAAAAACACCTTATTGTCGTCCGTGTTCGAAAGCAGGCAGATCTTCGCCCCCGTCTTCCGGTGGCGCAGGCGGTAGCCCGTGCTGGACAGGTCGGAGATCTCACGCTTTTCCAGGATCTCATATGCTGTCAGGTCTTCGATTCTCTTCATAAAAATACATTCTCCTTCATATTGGGTTCGTCAGATTCCGGCGCTGCACGCTCCGGCAATGGATCCGCGGATCAGCAGGTAGCGAGTCCGAGCTTACTCACCTGCAGCTCCTGGATAAAGAGGCCGGCCTTCTCCTTCTCTTCCTTACTCATGCGGACGAGTGCATCGACCGGGATCACTTTCGTTACATAGACGCGCTCCTTTTTTCCGAAGAGGCGCCTTTTGTCTTCGAGCACGCTGATCCTTACCCTGCCGCCCATCTGGCGAAAGACCTGCAGGGAAAAATTGTCCGGCTCAAGATAATACAGCACGGTCTCGAGCGAGTCCTCGCGGTCCGCGCG
Organism: Lachnospiraceae bacterium; assembly: GCA_017544405.1. Lineage (GTDB taxonomy): Bacteria > Bacillota > Clostridia > Lachnospirales > Lachnospiraceae > AC2028. Next base: position 52,626 of record JAFYEE010000117.1, on the reverse strand, counting down.
CTGCAGAATGCTGTCCGCCACCACCTTGCGGAACTTGTAGAGGATCTCCTGATTGTCCAGGATCTCCCCCAGGGTGTATTTGCATCCGATGTAGATCCTGGACACATCCTGCATGAAATATTTGTAATCCTCGTAAACGGTTTTGGAATCCATCCCCATCAGGTATCCTCGCTTCCCGTCTCGCCGGACAGATCAATGGCGTCGATCGCAAAGCCGCTGATGCGGATCGCGTCGCGGATGGACTTCTCGGAAATCTTCTCCTCCGCAGCGAGCTCTGCGACGGTCACCTTCCGCCCGAGCTCCTCCGAGAGCGCGTCCGCCTTGTCACTGATCCTGTTCACACGGTCCAGTGCTTTTTTCTCAATGTCAGCGCTATCACTGTTTTCCTTGATCAGCTCCTCCATGGCATCCATGATCATCTTCGTGAGCATGCCCTCACACTCCTCGGGCCGCTCCTGGCTGTCCAGCATCGTGACCCCCATGGTGAGGGCGACATTCCCCTCTCCGATGAGATCTTCCATGAGGACGCCCTGCCCGGCGTAGAGACGGGCGATCTGCGCCACGGAAGAAAGGTATGCGCCGATGAGCTGCTGCTGCGCCATCTTATCCCCGTTCATGGCATTCATGGTGCAGGCTTTTTTCTGTCCGTCCGTCAGCACCGGAAGCGCGTCCAGCTCCTCCAGATACAGATCCAGGTAATTCTTCTCCTCGCCTGAGAGCTCCTCGTCTGTCAGATCCTCTCCCGAAGCGATGGCTTCCGACACATCCGTCAGCTTCTCTTCCACCTTCACATGATGCGCGTCCAGATAGCTGTAGACCATCTCAAGCTGCGCTTTTTCAAGGTTCAGGTCGCGGAAGGTCTCCTCCACCTGTGCGGGTGTGAGCTGACCGCCCTGGGAGCGGGCCAGCTTCCGGATCTGTTCCAGGGATTTTGCAAATTGTACTTCGCGATTTCCTTCACTCATCGGTTCTCGGATTCTTCCTTTCCGGGTCTGCGGGCCGCTCCGAGCCGTCGCCCGTTGCTACTTCTTCGGTCACTGCTTGTGGGTATGGGTAAAAAGGTGCTCCGTGCAATATTCGTAATTGCCGTTACACTTGGAGCAGAAACGGAATTCCAGCTCCGGATTGGTTTTGTCCGTGCGTCCGCAGATGCAGCATTTGTGGAGCGCTCCGCCGTTTTTCCGCGCGGTCTCCTCCCGCTCCTGCACCTTCTTGCGGAACTGCCGGTAGCGGATCACCTGCTTGGGACTGCGCATGCGCCGGAAATTGATCAGCCAGAAGATCAGGCAGTTTAAAAGCGCCGCAACGACGGCCAGCTTGGTGAAAAGATCCCCGATCACGAGCAGATACCCGAGATAGACGACGTCGAGGACGCCGAGCCATTTCATTTTCACGGGGATCAGGAAGAAAAGGCGTACCATGCTGTCCGGATAGGTCATGGCGAATCCGATGTAGATGGACACATTGATGTAATAGGTCCCGAAGGCACGCCAGTAGACCAGGTTCATCTGCTCGACCAGGGCCAGCTGATCGGAGCCGTACATCAGAAATGCAACCAGGAGTCCGAGGAAGGCTGCCACAACGGTCATCCCGACACCGCCCCAGATAAAGACATTGTATTTCCAGGTCCCCCAGGTGCGCTCGAGCAATGTACCGATGGAATAACAGCAATACAGCATCAGAAGCACAAAAAACAGATTGCTCTCATTGGGCGGGATCAGAAGCCACGTGACCAGTCTCCATACCTGCCCGTGCAGGATCTTATAAGGATCGAGCATCAGAAAATTGAAAAACGTCTGGTTTCGGTCCAGTAACATGATCACATATCCGACCGCATACCCCAGAATCAGCAGAAGTGTCAGATTGGGGATGGCATATTTGCCAAGCTTTCGTTCCCATTTACTCATATTTATCCCTCGTCCGCTGCGCAGCCCCTTGGGCCGCCGGAGCGGACCTGCTTCCTTTCCTTTTCGCAGATCCAGGCGGATCGCATATATCAGTACATTTTAGCATTTTCCGCCTGCCCAGTAAATGAAAAGCGGAAAATTTTAGGAAGACTTTATTTGCAAGAAATCCACTTCTTTACTATAATATCATAGGTTTTTTGTACGAAGAAAGGTTTTGTGAAGGAACATGGAAACAATGGTTTTAAAGAAAGCAACACTCGGGATCGACATCGGTTCCACCACCGTCAAGGTTGCGATCCTTGACGAAGATCATCAGATTCTCTTCTCCGACTATCGGAGACATTTTGCCAACATCCGTGAGACCCTCTCCGCTCTGCTTACGGAGAGCTACGAAAAGCTGGGCAATCTGCAGCTTTACCCGATGATTACGGGTTCCGGCGGACTGACCCCGGCGAATCATCTCGGCGTCCCCTTTACCCAGGAAGTCATCGCGGTCGCGACCTCCCTTCAGGAGCTGGCCCCGAAGACGGACGTTGCCATCGAGCTCGGCGGCGAGGATGCCAAGATCATCTATTTTGAAGGAGGCAATGTCGAACAGCGCATGAACGGGATCTGCGCCGGCGGCACCGGCTCTTTCATCGACCAGATGGCGAGCCTTTTGCAGACGGACGCAGCCGGCCTGAACGAATATGCGAAAAATTATCAGTCCCTCTACACCATCGCGGCGCGCTGCGGCGTTTTTGCCAAGACGGATATCCAGCCGCTGATCAACGAAGGCGCGACCAAGGAGGATCTGGCTGCCTCCATTTTCCAGGCCGTGGTCAACCAGACGATCTCCGGCCTCGCCTGCGGCAAGCCGATCCGCGGCCATGTCGCCTTCCTGGGAGGGCCGCTGCACTTCCTCGATCAGCTCAAAGCCGCCTTTATCCGCACGCTGAAGCTCGACGACGAGCATATCATAGACACCGACAATTCCCACCTCTTCGCAGCCATCGGCTCCGCCCTGAATGCGAAGGAGGACGTGACCTACACACTCGAGGAGATGGTTGGGAAGCTGAGCTCCGAGATCAAAATGGAATTCGAAGTGGAGCGCATGGAGCCGCTTTTTGCCGATCAGGCGGAATATGACGCCTTCGAGAAGCGCCACGCGCAGCACCATGTGGAAACCGGGGATCTCGCCTCCGCTTCCGGCAATGTTTTCCTGGGCATCGACGCCGGCTCCACGACGACCAAGATCGCGCTCGTGGACGAGGAGGGAAGGCTTCTGTACTCCTTCTATTCCGGCAATGACGGGTCCCCGATGCGCACGGCCATCCGCGCGATGAGCGAGATCCGGGAGCGTCTCCCCGAGGAGGCGCACATCGTCCGCTCCTGCTCCACGGGCTACGGCGAAGCGCTCCTGAAAGCCGCCTTTATGCTCGATGACGGCGAGGTGGAGACCGTGGCGCACTACTATGCGGCCGCCTTCTTCGACCCGGAGGTCGACTGTATCCTCGACATCGGCGGTCAGGACATGAAATGCATCAAGATCAAAAACCAGACGGTGGATTCCGTTCAGCTCAACGAGGCCTGCTCCTCCGGCTGCGGCTCCTTCATCGAAACCTTCGCGAAGTCCCTGAACTATTCCGTGGAGGATTTTGCGAAGGAGGCACTTTTTGCAAAGCACCCCATCGATCTCGGAACGCGCTGCACCGTCTTCATGAATTCCAAGGTCAAGCAGGCCCAGAAGGAGGGCGCTTCCGTCGCGGACATCTCCGCAGGCCTGGCTTACTCGGTCATCAAGAACGCGCTCTTCAAGGTCATCAAGGTCTCCGATGCCTCCGAGCTCGGCAAAAATATCGTCGTACAGGGCGGCACCTTCTACAACAATGCCGTGCTGCGCTCCTTTGAAAAGATCGCAGGCTGTGAGGCCATCCGCCCGGACATCGCCGGGATCATGGGTGCCTTCGGCGCCGCGCTGATCGCCAGAGAGCGCTATGAGGACGGGTATGCGACCACCATGCTCTCCCTGGACGATATCCTTCATCTGCAATTCGAGACGAGCATGGCCAAATGCAAGGGCTGCACCAATGCCTGCCGTCTGACCATCAACCGCTTCTCCGGCGGCCGCCAATACATCTCCGGCAACCGCTGCGAGCGTGGCATCGGCGGTGTGAAAAATGCGACCGGCGTGCCGAACCTTTTCGAATACAAGCTCCACCGGATCTTCGATTACGAGAGCCTGACGGCGGATCTCGCGCCCCGCGGAACCGTCGGGATCCCGCGCGTGCTGAATATGTACGAGAACTATCCGTTCTGGCATACCTTCTTTACAAAGCTCGGCTTCCGCGTGGTACTCTCGCCCCTGTCGACCCGCAAGATCTACGAGCTCGGCATCGAGTCGATCCCTTCGGAGTCCGAATGCTATCCGGCGAAGCTGGCGCACGGACATGTCACCTGGCTGATCCGGCAGAATGTGCCCTTCATCTTCTATCCCGCCCTCTTCTACGAGCGCGATGAGGTGGAAGGAGCCAACAATCACTACAACTGTCCCATCGTCACCTCCTACTCCGAAAATATCAAGAAAAACGTCGAGGAGATCGCACGCGGAGAGGTGAAGTTCCGCAATCCCTTCATGTCCTTCCGCGATGAGGATACGATCACACAGGCACTGACGGAGGAATTTTCCGACATTCCCGTCCGTGAGATCCGTGAGGCCGTCCATGCCGGCTGGACCGAGATGGAAAAGGCCCGCGATGATATGCGTAAGAAGGGCGAGGAGACGCTGCAGTACCTCGAGCAGACCGGCAAGCACGGCATCGTCCTCGCCGGCCGCCCGTACCACCTCGATCCCGAGATCAATCACGGGATTCCGGAGCTGATCACCTCCTATGATATCGCGGTCCTGACCGAGGATTCCGTATCGCACCTGGGCTGCCCGGACCGCCCGCTGATCGTCTCCGACCAGTGGATGTACCATTCCCGCCTCTATGCGGCGGCTGCCTTCGTCCGCACCACGGACAATGTGGACCTGATCCAGCTCAATTCCTTCGGCTGCGGCCTCGACGCCGTCACGACCGACCAGGTAAATGACATCCTCTCCGGCTCGAACAAGATCTACACCTGTCTGAAGATCGATGAGGTGAACAATCTCGGCGCCGCAAGGATCCGCGTGCGCTCCCTGCTCTCCGCCCTGAAGGTGCGCGAGCGCCTCGGAAAGCACGCAGAGCCCGCTCCCACCAATATCCACAAGGTCGTCTTCACCGAGGAGATGCGCAAAAATTACACCATCCTCTGCCCGCAGATGTCCCCGATCCATTTCGAGCTCCTTGAGCCTGCCTTCCACGCGATCGGCTACAATCTCGTGCTGCTGAACAATGACGACCGGCACGCGGTGGATGTCGGCCTCAAGTATGTCAACAACGATGCCTGCTATCCGTCCCTGCTCGTCGTGGGACAGCTCATGCAGGCGCTCCTCACCGGGAAATATGATCTGAACCGCACGGCTCTGATCATCACCCAAACCGGCGGCGGGTGCCGCGCGACGAATTACATCGGCTTTATCCGCCGCGCCCTGCGCAAGGCCGGTATGGAGCAGATCCCCGTGATCTCGCTGAACCTCGGCGGGATCGAGGTCAATCCGGGCTTCGATATCAACCTCGACATGCTGCTGCGCGCGGCGGTCGGGCTGGAATTTGGCGATATCTTCATGAAATGCGTCTACCGCATGCGCCCCTACGAGTTAGAGCCGGGCGCGACGGAGGCGGTCCACGCGAAATGGCTGAAAAAATGTCAGGACTTCTGCTGCGCAAAGCATATCAACCTGGCCAGATTCGGCTCCATGTGCCGCCAGATGATCCGCGACTTCGATGCCATTCCCATCGATGAAACGCTGAAAAAACCCCGCGTCGGCATCGTCGGAGAGATCCTCGTCAAGTTCTCTCCCGCCGGCAACAACCATCTCGTCGAGCTCCTCGAGCACGAGGGCGCCGAGGCGGTTTCGCCCGATCTGATGGACTTTTTGCTCTACTGCTTCTACAACCAGATCTACAAGGCGGATCATCTCGGAATGAGCAAGAAAACCAAGCGCTATTCCAAGATCGGCATCTGGGCCATCGAACATCTCCTGCGCGGCCCCGCTGCAAAGGCGGAGAAAGCTTCCAGGCACTTCGATCCTCCGACCTCGATCTACAAGATTGCGGAATACGCACAGCAGATCGTATCCCTCGGCAACCAGACCGGTGAAGGGTGGTTTTTGACCGGAGAGATGATCGAACTGATCAAGGATGAGGTTCCGAACATCGTCTGTACACAGCCCTTCGGATGCCTGCCGAACCATGTCGTCGGAAAAGGCGTCATAAAGGCGCTGCGCAAGGCTTACCCCGCGTCCAATGTTGTCGCGATCGACTACGATCCCGGCGCCAGCGAGGTCAACCAGTTAAACCGCATCAAGCTCATGCTCAGCACGGCCCAGAAGAATCTTCTGAAAAAGGCGAAGTAAAAAACAAAAAAGGCGATTTCTCCCGAAACAGAGAAATCGCCTTTTCTTATTCATCTTTCCGTTCTGGCGGTCGCCCGAACCAGCGGACTTACAGGATCGTCACGCCCTTCTCGAGCGCAGCGTCCACTTCCTCCTGGGGCCAGACGGAGACCTGAACCTCTCCGATGTGGCACTTGCGCAGGAAGAACATACAGATGCGGGACTGTCCGATACCGCCTCCGATCGTGTAGGGGAGCTTCTTCTCAAGCACCGCCTTCTGGAAGGGAAGCTGCGCGCGCTCCTCGCAGCCGGCTTTCCGAAGCTGCTCGCGCAGGGAGTCCTCATCCACGCGGATTCCCATGGAGCTGAGCTCCAGCGAGATATCCGTCACGGGGTAATACACGATGATATCGCCGTTCAGCTGCCAGTCGTCATAGTCCGGCGCACGACCGTCGTGCTTTTGTCCGTTGCTCAGAAGGTCACCGATCTTCATGAGGAACACGGCGCCGTATTCCTTCGCCGCCAGGTATTCCCGCTCCTTCGTATCCTTGTCCGGGTAGCGATCCAAAAGCTCCTGCGTCGTCAGGAAGGTGATCTGCTCCGGCAGAATGCACTCGATGTGCGCGTAACGGTTGGACATGTATTTTTCGGTGACGCGCAGCGCTTCGTACACCGCCTTCACGGTCTCGCGCAGCGTCTCCTCCGTGCGATCTTCCTTCGTAATGATCTTCTCCCAGTCCCACTGATCGACATAGATGGAATGGATATTGTCCGTGTCCTCATCGCGGCGGATCGCATTCATGTCGGTGTAGAGTCCCTCTCCTACATGAAAGCCGTAGCGTCCGAGCGCCATCCGCTTCCACTTGGCCAGGGAATGCACAATCTCAAAGCTGCGGCCCGGCTGCTCCTTCACTTCGAAGGATACGGGACGCTCGACACCGTTCAGGTTATCGTTGAGACCTGACTCGGGTGTCACAAAAAGGGGTGCGGACACTCGGTGAAGATTGAGCTGCGTCGCCAGCTCTCTCTGGAATTCATCCTTCACTTCCTTGATGGCGATCTGCGTCTCACGCAGACCGAGGACGGGCTGATAGCCCTCCGGCAGATCAATTTTCGACATCGGTTTGTCTCCCTTATGTTTATTCCCCTTGCAGACCGCGGCGAACCACCCCGCAGTCTCCCACAGACCCGCTCGGATGCGCATCCCTTCCACGAAAAGCGCAACCGAAAACTCCATGATCATACGAACCTTCGGATCCTATCGACCGGAAACCGTTCCCGGTCCTCCTCCGATCGAATCCACATTGTAAGGCGTCGCCTGGTAGACGTAATAGTTCAGCCAGTTGCTGTAGAGATTGATGCTGTGGGATCTCCACTGCAGAAGCGGCTTCATCTCTGGGTCGTCATTCGGATAATAATTCTTCGGGATCTGAATCGGCAGTCCCTTGTTCAGATCGCGGTAATATTCATTGTTCAGCGTCAGGCGGTCATACTCGGGATGGCCGGTGACAAAGATCCTGTGTCCTTCCTCTGCGATGGCGAGAAAGACGCCGGCCTCCTCGGACTCTGCCAGTACCGTCAGCTCCTTGCAGGCATGAATGGCGTCTGCCGGCGTCTCGGTATGGCGGCTGTGCGGCGCCAGGAAGATATCATCAAAACCGCGGACCAGCGGGATCTTCCGGTTCATCACATGATGCTCGAACACGCCGAAGAGCTTCTGCGGGAGCTGCTTTTTATTGATCCCGTAGTAATGGTAGAAGCCGGCCTGCGCGCCCCAGCAGATATGGAAGATGCTGGTCACGTTCCGGTCCGCCCAGTCCATGATCTCACAGACCTCATCCCAGTAATCCACCTCCTCGAAGGAGATGTCCTCGACCGGCGCACCGGTGATGATCATGCCGTCGTATTTTTCGCCGCGGATCTCATCAAAGGTACTGTAGAACTTGTTCAGATGGCTGGCGGAGGTATTGAGGGACACATGGGTCGCCGTGTTCATGAAGGTGACATCCACCTGCAGCGGCGTGTTGGAAAGCGCCCGAAGAAGCTGGAGCTCCGTGTCCTGCTTCACCGGCATGTTGTTCAGGATAAGAACCTTCAGAGGACGAATATCCTGATGCATGGCGCGGAACTCGTCCATTACAAATATATTTTCATTTTCGAGTATTTGCTTTGCGGGCAGTTCGCTTTGAATCCGAATCGGCATATCCTGTCCTCCTTTCTCTCTTTGTTTTTCAAAAGCGGCATCAAAAAATTAAGTATGAGTTTATCACAAGGCCGGCGAGTTTTCAATCACGGATCCGAAGCAGGGCTTCCCGTCAGAGATACCGCTCCATGAATTCCTCCTCGGTCAGGATCGGCACGCCTAAGCTCTTGGCGGTCTTGTTTTTGTTGGAGGTGCTGGCTGCATCATTGTTGATGAGCGCGGTCGTCTTCGCGCTGACGCTGCCGCTGACCTTGCCCCCACGCGCCTCGATCTCGGCCTTGAGCGCATCCCGGTTCGCGTAGTGCTCCAGAGAACCGGTGATCACAAAGGTCAGCCCTGCAAGATTGGCCGCCGCGTCGCTGCTCTCCGGCTTTTCCAGCGTCAGCTCCGCCAGCAGGCGGTCCAGCTGCGCACACTTTTCCGGGTTCCGGAAATAGGTCGCGATGGACGAAGCGATGACCTCCCCGATGCCCTCGATCTCGGACAGAGCGCTTTCATCCGCACCGCGCAGCGCGGGCAGCTCATAGTCAAAGGCACGGCACAGAAGCTTTGCATTCGCCGCACCGACATTGTCGATCCCGAGTCCGAAGATCAGGCGGTGCAGCACCGTTTTCCGGGAGGCGTCAATGCTCGCGATCAGATTGCGGTAGGACTTTTCTCCGAAGCCCTCCATGCGGACGATGCGGTCCCGGTAGCGGTCCAGATGATAGAGATCCGCGTATTCCCGGATAAATCCGCTGTCGATGAATTTCTCGAGCGTGGCCTCGGACAGGCCATCTACATTCATCGCATCGCGGCTGACAAACTGGGTGAAGGACTTGATCTGCTTTGCGGGGCAATCCGGATTTATGCAGTACAGGCTCTGTGCGTCATTCTGGCTCCGGATCTCGGTCGGCCCGTTGCAGACAGGGCACCGCCCCGGGATCTGAAGACGCCCGGAACGGGTCAGATTTTCCGCGATCTGCGGGATGATCATATTGGCCTTGTAAACGGTGATGCGATCCCCGATCCCGAGCCCAAGCTCCCGCACGATGCTCACATTGTGGACGCTCGCGCGGGTCACGGTCGTCCCCTCGAGCTCCACGGGATCAAAGACTGCCACCGGATTGATGAGACCGGTGCGGCTTGCGCTCCACTCGATCTCCCGGAGCGTCGTCTCCGCGGTCTCATCCGCCCATTTGAAGGCGATCGAATGGCGCGGCGCCTTGGCCGTGCGGCCCAGGGAAAGTCCGTAGGCCACATCCTCGTAGGTGAGCACCAGGCCGTCCGAGGGGATTTCGTAGTCCCGGGTCTTCTCCGCAAAATCGGCGACGGCTCCGAGGATGGTCTCCTCCGTCACAAGTACATGCTCCACAACCTCGAACCCCTGCCTGCGAAGGAAGGCAAAACGGCCGAGGGCAGAACCCGCCTCCGCGGGGGACAGAGCACCCGCGGACTGCGCCTGCGCGGGCGTTTCTTCTCCGCCCTCCGCACTTACAAGGGAAAAGGCGATGAAGCGGACATGGCGCTCCTTCGTGATCGAAGGGTCAAGCTGACGCACGCTGCCCGAGCAGAGGTTCCGGGGATTCTTGTAGCGGTCCTCCACCTCCGGGATCCCGGCATTGATCTTCTCAAAGTCCGGATAGCTGATCACTGCTTCTCCGCGCAGCACGAGCTCCCCCTTGAAGGGAATCCGCAGAGGGATATTGGTAAAGGCGCGTGCATTCGGTGTGATGACCTCGCCGATCTCGCCGTTGCCGCGGGTGACCGCCTTAAGCAGGGTGCCGCCGCTGTAGGTCAGGACCACGGTCAGGCCGTCGAGCTTCCAGCTCAGGACCCCCTCATGACCGCCGAGCCAGCTTCGCAGCTCCTCCCGATCCTTGGTCTTGCTCAGGGAGAGCATCGGAGAGGCATGGGCCTCCTTCGGAAGCTCGTCCACCGCCTCGTATCCGACCTGCTGGGTGGGGCTTCCCGCCAGAATGATGCCGGTCTCCTCCTCGAGCCTTGAGAGCTCATCGTAGAGCCTGTCATACTCGAAATTGCTCATGATCTCGCGGTCTTCCGCGTAATAAGCCTTCGAGGCCCTGGTCAGGAGCCCGATCAGCTCCTGCATTCTTTCCTTTTGGGTATCCGTATGATTCGACATGTAGGTTTCTCTCTTTGTCCTTATGATTTTTCCGGCAAATGCCCTGCTTCCTGCGTTGCTTTCCCTTCTGCGGATCCGGCGCAGATCCGGTACAGTTCCCTGCGCTCCTCCTCCGTAAGCTCCCGGTACTCCCCGGGCTTCAGGTTTCCGAGGGTGATATTCACGACCCGCACGCGCCTTAGCTGCGTGACCTCATACCCGACCGCCTTGCACATGCGCCGGATCTGGCGGTTCAGTCCCTGGGTCAGCACGATGCGAAAGGTAAACTTTCCGGTCTGTTCCACTTCGCAGGGGCGCGTCTTTTGCCCGAGATCCTTCAGGTAGATCCCGGCCGCCATCCGCTTAAGCGCATCTCCTCCGAGCTCCCGGCTGACCCTCACGATGTATTCCTTCTCATGGCCGGCGGATCCGCGCATCATGCGATCGATCAGATCCCCGTCATTGGTCAGAAGAAGCAGTCCCTCGGAGTCCTTGTCGAGGCGCCCGGCATAGGTCACACGCACCGGGTATTTCACATAATCGGACAATACCTTCTCCGCGTGCGCATCGCGTTCCGTGCAGGTGAGTCCGACCGGCTTGTAGAAGGCGAGGATCACCTTGCGCTCCTTCGGACGGGTGACGGCTTTCCCGTTTACGCAGATGGCGTCCTGCGGCGTCACGACCGTCCCGGGCTCCGCAGCCGCACCGTTTACCGTGACGACACCTTCCGCGATCAGGCGGTCCGCCTCGCGCCTTGAGCAGATCCCGCACGCGGCCAGATATTTATTGATGCGGATTCCACGCTCCACCGGATCACGCATTTACGTCCCCTTTCTCCTGCGTCCGTCTCCTTCTCCCTTCCCGGGAAAGCGGCAGACCGGCGCATCCTCCTGTGCTCTCAGATCTTTTCATACGCCTCCAGCTCGGAGATCGCCCGCACCGGCGGGATCCCGGCCCCTTCGGTCAGGCCGCGTTTGGCCACCTCGTCCGCCAGCTCGTTGTACTCCACATGAGAATGCGCCGGCACCTTGTGGAAGACGATCCGGATGTCCGCCCCCCAGCCGCGCATCGCCTGGGCGTATTTTTTTGTGAGGTCGTTCTTGCTCTTCCAGGCACCGGTGACCCAGCATTCGATACCGGAGTAATCATAGAAGATATGGATGCACTCGTACCCGCTTTTGCGCGCGCACTGCACCGCATACATGGCGCCGAGCATCTCCCCCGTCACATTGCGCTGCTTTAAGGACTCCGGATGATCCCCGTTTCCGAAGGCCAGCCGCACGGGCTCTCCTTCCGGCAGGAAAACACAGCCGAACGCGTATTTTTTGATGACATCGTTATAGCTGCCGTCGACGTAGACATTTATCTCTTTCATTGATTTATTTTATCCCGTTTTAAAAGATTACAGATGCAATTTTACTGATTTTGCCCGCACTCCGGATTATTATAACACATTGAAAGAATTTTCTCTTTTTTCCAAAGGCTTTTTCCCTTATAATGTTACGGATGTAAATTTGAATGAACACAGGAGGTCCTCTTATGCCACAAAGAACAGATATTCACAAAGTGCTGATCATCGGCTCGGGTCCCATCATCATCGGACAGGCGTGTGAGTTCGACTATTCCGGCACGCAGGCCTGCAAGGCGCTGCGCAGTCTCGGCTATGAGATCGTGCTGGTCAATTCGAACCCCGCGACGATCATGACCGACCCCGAGATGGCGGATGTTACCTACATCGAGCCGCTGAATGTGGAGCGTCTTGAGCAGATCATCAAAAAGGAACGCCCCGATGCCCTCCTTCCGAACCTCGGCGGCCAGTCCGGACTGAATCTGTGCTCCGAGCTCTACAAGGCCGGGGTCCTGGACAAATACAATGTCAAGGTCATCGGCGTCCAGGTGGATGCGATCGAGCGCGGCGAGGACCGCATTGAATTCAAGAAGACCATGAATATGCTCGGCATCGAGATGGCCAAAAGTGAAGTGGCCTACTCGGTGGACGAAGCGCTGAAGATCGCCGACGAGCTCGGATATCCCGTAGTCCTGCGTCCCGCGTATACGATGGGCGGCGCCGGCGGCGGCCTCGTCTACAACCGCGAGGAGTTGCAGGTCGTCTGCGCCCGCGGTCTCCAGGCCTCCCTGGTACATCAGGTACTCGTGGAGGAATGTGTCACCGGCTGGGAGGAGCTCGAGCTCGAGGTCGTGCGTGACAAGGACAATCACATGATCACCGTCTGTTTCATCGAAAATGTGGATCCGATGGGCGTCCACACCGGTGATTCCTTCTGTACCGCTCCGATGCTGACGATCTCCGAGGAGGTTCAGAAGCGTCTGCAGGAGCAGGCTTACAAGATCGTCGAGCACATTGGCGTCATCGGCGGAACGAATGTACAGTTCGCCCATGATCCGAAGTCCGATCGCATCATCGTCATCGAGATCAACCCCCGCACCTCCCGTTCCTCCGCGCTGGCTTCCAAGGCCACCGGCTTCCCGATCGCTCTCGTATCGGCCAAGCTTGCTTCCGGACTGACCCTCTCGGAGATCCCCTGCGGCAAGTACGGCACGCTGGACAAATACAAGCCGGACGGCGATTATGTCGTCGTCAAGTTCGCCCGCTGGGCCTTCGAAAAATTCAAGGGCGTCGAGGACAAGCTCGGTACCCAGATGCGCGCCGTCGGCGAAGTCATGAGCATCGGCAAGAATTACAAGGAAGCCCTTCAGAAGGCCATCCGCTCCCTGGAAAAGGGGCGCTACGGCCTCGGCCATGTGAAAAATTACGATCAGCTCTCCAAGGAGGAGCTCTTAAAGCTCCTCATCACACCGAGCAGCGAGCGCCACTTCATCACCTATGAGGCACTGCGCAAGGGGGCCACGGTGGAGGAGATCCACGCCCTGACCCATATCAAGGCCTGGTTCCTCGAGCAGATGAAGGAGCTCGTAGAGGAGGAGGAGGAGCTGGTTAAGAGCAAGGGTTCCCTTCCGGAGATCTCTCTCCTGCTGCAGGCCAAGAAGGACGGCTTCTCCGACCGCTACTTAAGCGAGATCCTTGCGATCCCCGAGGAGCAGATCCGAAATGCCCGCATCGCAGCCGGCCTCGAGCAGAGCTGGGACGGCGTGCACGTCAGCGGAACGCAGGACAGCGCTTACTTCTACTCCACCTATAATGCGCCGGATCACAATCCGGTCAGCACGGACCGCAAGAAGGTCATGATCCTCGGCGGCGGCCCGAACCGCATCGGACAGGGCATTGAATTTGACTACTGCTGCGTCCACGCGGCGATGTCCCTGAAGAAGCTCGGCTTTGAGACCATCATCGTCAACTGCAATCCCGAGACCGTCTCCACGGACTACGACACCTCTGACAAGCTCTATTTCGAGCCTCTGACCCTGGAGGATGTCCTGAGCATCTATCACAAGGAGAACCCGGTCGGCGTCATCGCGCAGTTCGGCGGACAGACACCGCTGAATCTCGCGGCGGATCTGGAAAAATACGGGGTGAAGATCCTCGGCACCTCCCCCGCGGTCATCGATCTGGCGGAGGATCGCGACCAGTTCCGCATGGTCATGGACAAGCTTGGCATCCCGATGCCCGAGTCCGGCATGGCGACCACGGTCGAGGAGGCCATCTCCATCGCGGGCGGGATCGGATACCCTGTCATGGTGCGTCCCTCTTATGTCCTGGGCGGCCGCGGCATGGAGGTCGTCTATGACGATGCGAGCATGACCGATTACATGCATGCAGCGGTCGGCGTCACGCCCGATCGTCCGATCCTGATCGACCGTTTTCTGCATCACGCGATGGAATGTGAAGCCGACGCGATCAGTGACGGCTCCCACGCCTATGTTCCTGCCGTGATGGAGCACATTGAGCTGGCCGGCATCCACTCCGGTGATTCCGCCTGCATCATCCCCTCCCGGCATATCCCTTCGGACGCACTGGAGACGATCAAGGAATACACCCGCAGGATCGCGGAGGAAATGCATGTCGTCGGTCTGATGAACATGCAGTACGCGATCGAGGACGGCAAGGTCTTCGTGCTCGAAGCCAATCCGAGAGCCTCCCGTACCGTTCCTCTCGTCTCCAAAGTATGCGGCATCCGCATGGTGCCGATTGCTACCGATATCATCACCTCCGAGCTGACCGGCAGACCCTCTCCCGTTCCTTCCCTCAGAGAGCGTAAGATTCCCTACTACGGAGTCAAGGAAGCGGTCTTTCCCTTCAATATGTTCCAGGAGGTCGACCCGATCCTCGGACCCGAGATGCGCTCCACCGGTGAGGTTCTCGGTCTGGCGCGCACTTCCGGTGAAGCCTTCGTCAAGGCGGAGGAAGGCGCCCAGTCTCCGCTTCCTACGTCCGGTACCGTGCTGATCTCCGTCAACACGCAGGACAAGCCTGAGGTCGTCGATGTCGCAAAGGCCTTTGCCCAGGACGGCTTCCGGATCCTGGCAACCGGCGGTACCTATGATCTGATCACCGCAGCCGGTGTGAAGGCGGAAAAGGTGAACAAGCTCTATGAGGGCCGTCCCAACATCACGGACCTCATTGCCAACGGCCAGATTCAGCTGATCGTGAACTCTCCGATCGGCAAGAGCAGCATCCACGATGACAGCTACCTGCGCAAGTCCGCGATCAAGTACAAGGTGCCTTACATCACCACCATCGCGGCAGCCAAAGCGGCCGCGGAAGGCATCGGCGTCGTGCTTGCGGGAGGCGACGAAGAGGTTCTCTCCCTGCAGGAATGGCATGCACTGATCGAGGCGTAAGTTTCCGGAATGTAAAAAAGTCCTGCCCGAACCCGGGCAGGACTTTTTTTGTGCGCATCCCATGTTTCGTTTTATTTTCCGACGGTGGGCCCATCCTCCGCTTCCGGAGCTGCATCTTCCGCAGCAGGTACTGCGCTTTCTTCCGCCTGTGCCTGCTCGGGACCTCCCTTCATCCGCTTCATGGACCGCTCATCCCTCTTCTTCACAAACCAGGGCAAGATCAGCTCTTCATAGACGAAGGTAAAGATCGCCGCAAAGGGAATGGAGAGAAGGATGCCGACCATCCCGAACAGCTTTCCGCCGATGATGATCGTGATCAGGATCCACACGCCGGGCACCCCAAGGGAATCCCCGAAGAGCTTGGGCTTTAACACATAGCCGTCGATCGTCTGAAGGATCACCGTATAGATCAGGAAGATCAGGGCCTGCACGGGATTGGTCAGGACCAGGATGAAGCCGCCGATGACGGCTCCGATCACGGGACCGAAGGTCGGGATCAGATTGGTGATGGCCACCACCACGGACACCAGAGCGATATAGGGCATGCCAAAGATCGCCATCAGGAGCGCATTTACCATACCCACGATGATGCCGTCCACCAGATCGTAGCTGATGTACCGGACCAGGATCTTGTGACAGCGCAGGAAAAAGCGGCTGTTGCGCTCATAAACTTCCGGGCGCAGGATCGAGGAACGCAGCCTGCGGATGCCGTTCACCATGGTCTCTTTGCCGAAGATGAAATAGACCGCCAGGATCAGTCCGATGAGTCCGTTGGCAATCCCCGTTCCCACATTCATCGAGGTAGCCAGCAGCGTCGCCGCCTTCTCGGGCAGGCTCGATACGATCGAGGAGAGGGAATTCTCCCAGGAGGCCGTGAAATTGCGCGCGTCGATATTGAACCGGCCGGCCAGGACGATGATGTTGTCCCCGTACTCTTCGAGCTTTGCAAGGTAAGTATCGGTATTGGATGCGATGACGGACACGCTCTCCACTACCGAAGGGATCAGCATATTCAGAAGCAGGGTAATGATGGCTATCAGGAAGATCAGGGCCACCACGCCTCCGATCGTATGGCGGATCTTCTCCTTTTTGATCTTCTTAAACCACTTATTCTCAAAATATACTTCCAGCGGATTCACCAGATAGGCGATCACGGTGCCGGTGATGATCGGCGAAAGCACCGCAAAGGCGCCTTCGAACACGCCGAAGATTGGCTTAAGATTCGTCAGGATCACAAAGAGCAGCACGCCGCTGCAGACGGCAAAGGTATACGCGGCCCATGGTTTGTTCAGCCATTCCGCGATCTTCTTTCTCATGTTTCACTCCTCACTTTTCGCTTGATGTAATACACAGATGTCCAATTACTGTACCGGCTCTTCATCCGCGGGACGCGGCGTATCCGGCGACGGAGGGGCCGGCTGCGCGTGCGGATCCACCGTCTTTTCGACCTTCTCTTCCTCGCCCTCCTTCGCCTGCAGCTTGTCGACGGCCAGGCTCAGATAGTGGCTGTCATTGAGCAGGTCATAGACCTGACCGGTATCCACGCCGACGACCTTGGGCCGGTTCGGATACCCGTCAAAATTCTGCACCACCTTCGCATATTCGATGATCTTCTCTCCATTGTGGAGCTTGACCATGCTTCCGACCGCGAAGATATTGACGCTGCGCATGAAGGTTTTGATGGCTTCCATCTCCAGCTCATCCGTCATCGCCATGATCATCTCGACCGCGACACGCTGGGAAAAGGGATCCTTGTAGGGACGCTTTGTGACAAGCGCATCATAAATATCGGCAACCGCAATGATGCGGGCAAACTTGTGGATCTTCTCAGCGGGAGAACCCACCGGATAGCCGCGCCCGTTGAGCTTCTCGTGATGCTGCAGTACGCCGAGCATGATCGCCTCGGAAAAATTCTGCTTCTCCTTGAGGATCTGGAAGCCGAACAGGGAATGCTGCTTCATCAGGGCGAATTCCTCATCCGTCAGCCGGCCCGCCTTGTTGAGCACCTCATTCGGAATGCGGGACTTGCCGATGTCATGCAGAAGGCCTGCGATGCAAAGCTCCTCCAGCTCCGCGCGGGTGAGCCCGTAATTCTTCCCGAGGAGCATGGACATCGTCGCCACCTCGACACTGTGGCGGAAGGTATAGTCATCGCTCGACTTGAGCATCGTAATATCCATCGCCACCGCGTCATTGCTCAGGACGGCCTTGACCAGCTCCCGCGAGACATTCTGGGACGCTTCCGCGAAATTCTCGGAGTTCGTGTTCGAGAACATATACTGCACGCCCTCTCCCACCTGCTTTAAGACCTCGCGGCTGATCTCTACCTTGGGTGCGTCCGCTTTGGTTTCTTTCGCGATATTCTCGATCGCCTTCGCGGACATATGAAATTCCAGCTCGTCCGGGTCGGGATCTCCCTCACTGACATAGATGCTGGCGATTCCCTTGGACCGCAAATAGCCTATCTGAAAATCATCCAGATAGGTCCCTTTGACGATCATTTCCTTACCGGTTCTGCTGTCCGTAATCGTCTGGTCGATCCGCATGCCGGACTCGAGCGTACGAGTACTGATCAGCTTGCGCTTCACTGCCATCCGTTTCTCCTGTGTGGAACGTATAATTAATCTCTTATATTATAAACCATTCTTTTCGTCCCTGCAAAGAATCCTGTGCGGCAACCGTGTTTTATTTTACATTCCTTTATGATAGAATAATAGGGATTGTGAACTGAAGGAGTATTTCTCATGAAGGGAACCAAAACCGATTTTTCCGTGGATTCTCCCACATTTACATATTTTTACGTTGCGATCCTCTTTGCATTTTGCTTTCTGGTGGGACGCATCGGCCGCTGGCAGGAGCTGGTCAAATTCGAAACGCCCCAGATGATCACGCTCACGGTCCTCTTCAGTATACCGGCCGCGTGCTTTCTCTGGTGCTTCGTATCCGGGCGGAACTGGAAGAAACTGATCGCCGGGCTGCAGTTTTCCATGCTCGCGGTTCCTACGCTGTATCTGATCCATCACATCTGCGAAATGCGCGTGGCCTATCTGCTTCCCGGTCCAGCGAACGAATCCGTTTTTTTCTGGGGGATATTGATCCTGTTTCTCGCGGTATCCCTCCTTCCGCTGCTTCTGTTTAAGGAAGGATTCCATGCGGACGGCCAGGTGATCTATTCGCTGGGATGTGCGCTGCTGGTCCGATTTACGTATATCACGCTGATGCAGGGCCATATCTTCGAGAATGATATGGGAACCTTCGATGAGAGATCCTACGGCCATATCGGCTATGCCTATCATCTGTACGCCGGGGATCCGGTCTTAAGCTTTTCCCCGATCGGCTACGATCAGCTCTATCACCCGCCGCTCTATCATTTCCTGCTGGCTAAGTATCTGAAGCTTCAGGAACTGACCGGCGCGATGCTGGGAGAACAGGCGGACGAGATCGCCCAGACCTTTGATTTCTTCCTCGCCGGGGTCCTGCTCCTCTTCCTGGCCAAAATCTGTGTAAAGCTCGGAGTCGATGCGGCCGGCACCAGCCTTGTGCTTGCCTGCATGACGGCCATCCCTTACATGATCATGAACAGCGGCGCCACGAACAATGACCCCCTCGCCTGCACGCTCGGCGTCATCGCGATCTATTTCGGTCTGTGCTGGCGCGAAACTCACCGTCTCCGGGACATCTGTCTGATGGGCCTGGGCATCGGGTGCTCGATGATGGCAAAGATGTCCGGTGCGGTCCTGGCCTTTTCCATGGCGGTCTTCATGCTGCTGGTCGTGTGGAAGGACCGGAAGGAATGGAAAAAATACATCGGACAGTTTGCATGCTTCGGCCTGATCTCCGGCGTTTGCGGGCTCTGGCATTCCATCTACAATCTGGTCCGGTTTGGTGTGCCCCTCGATTATTTCCCGCGGGTGAACGAGACCTATGATATGTTCCTGCCCGATTTTACCAAGCAGGAGCTGCTGTTCGATTTCAAGGACGGGCTGATGTATCTGACGCCCTCCTATCAGCGCAGCGACGGCTACATCGAGCACAATATCCTGCTCTCCGTCCTGAAGCATGCCACCTTCAATGAAGGATACAATTACAAGTATACGCCCTTCAGCAATTTCCTCGGTGTGACCTGCTTCACCGTCGTATGCATCCTGTGCGCGGCCTTTGTGATCTGTTCCGCCGTCGTGGCGTTCAAAAAATGGCCCGCCTGGGAAAGCAAGATCCTGATCATCGGAACCACGGTAGCCAATTACCTCTGTCTGATCAAGGTGGTCTTTGCACAGCCCTTCGTCTGTACCATGAATGTGCGCTATCTGCTGCTGGCCGTCTGTACCGGTTCCATCACGGTGGGAATGGCACTTTCCGGCAAGCCGCAGGAAAGCCCCCGCAGAGGGCATATCGTTGTTTCCATGCTGGCGCTGTTGCTCTTCCTGATCGGTGCCGAATGGACCGTAAATCTGCTTTTGCTGTTCGAATTATAAACCGTATGTCCGAAACAGTCCGCTGAACGTCATCAATTTCGAAAGGTGTTCCTGAGGGAGCAAAAGGATTTAGACATGAAAAAAGTAGTAGTGATCGGAGCCGGCCCGGCCGGACTTACCGCAGCGCTTGAGATTCTCAGAAGATCCGGGGATTACGATGTCACCGTACTCGAAGAATCCCAGACCTTCGGCGGTATCTCCCGCACGGTGGAGTACAAGGGGAACCGCATGGATATGGGCGGCCACCGCTTTTTCTCCAAGGTTCCGGAGGTCAATAAATGGTGGAGTGAGATCCTGCCGACGCAGGGAGCTCCTTCCTACGATGATATCGTTCTGGATCGCAAGGGAACGCTGGTGCCCGGAGGTCCGGATCCGGAGAAGGAGGACCGCGTGATGCTGCGCAGGCACCGCGTCTCCCGCATCTTCTTCAACCAGAAGTTCTTCGATTATCCGATCACCCTCAAGCCCGAGACCTTTAAAAACATGGGACTCGGCACGACGATCGTCGCCGGCTTCAGCTACCTGAAGGCCTGCATCTTCAAGCGCAAGGTGAATTCGCTCGAGGATTTCTACGTCAATCGTTTCGGACATAAGCTTTATTCCATGTTCTTCGAGAATTACACGGCCAATCTCTGGGGGCGTCATCCTTCCGAGATCGATCCTTCCTGGGGCGCGCAGCGCGCGAAGGGCCTCTCCGTTATGGCCGTTCTGAAGGATGCGCTGGGCAAGATCTTCCACAAGAAAAACCGCAAGGTGGAGACCTCCCTGATCGAAGAATTCGCCTATCCGAAGCTCGGTCCCGGACAGCTCTGGGAACTGACTGCGGAGCAGATCGATCAGAAGGGCGGCCATATCATCAAGGGCGCAAAAGCGGTCGGTATCGTGAAGAACGCACAGCAGCAGATCACCGGCGTCACCTATGAGCAGGACGGCCGGACCGTCACCATCGACTGCGACTATGTCTACTCCTCCATGCCCATCAAGGATCTCGTCGCCGGCATGAATGATGTGCCCGCACCGATTGCCGGGATCGCAGCAGGACTCCCCTACCGTGATTACATGACCGTGGGTGTGCTGATCCGGAAGCTGAATCTGAAAAATGCCACCAAGCTCAAGACCATCGGCAATATCGTTCCCGACAACTGGGTCTATGTCCATGATCGCACCGTCAAGATGGGACGTTTCCAGATCTACAACAACTGGTCCCCCTATCTGGTGAAGGACCTGGAGCATACGATCTGGATGGGTCTGGAATACTTCTGCAACGAAGGCGATGCGATGTGGTCCATGACCAACGATGATTTCGCGAAGATGGGCATCCAAGAGATGATCACGCTTCACCTCATCGATTCCGAGGAAGATGTGCTCGATTACCACGTAGAGCGCGTGAAAAAGGCTTATCCCGCATACTTTGACACCTATGCACAGATGGATGAGCTGCGTGCTTACCTCGATGAGATTCCGAATCTGTACTGCATCGGCCGCAACGGACAGCACCGCTACAACAACCTGGACCACTCCATGTGTACCTCCTTCGAGGCCGTGAAGTGCATGCTGAGCGGTTCGACGGACAAATCTCCGATCTGGAGCGTCAATACCGAGGAAGAATACCACGAGACCAAGACGGACGAAATCCCGGAGAACGAGATCGACTGATCGCGATCAGAGAGAATAGAAAAAAGAGAAAAGAAACGTCCCTGCAGCCGAAGCTGCAGGGACGTTTTAAAATACGATCCTTATACGATCCCCTGTGCCTTCATAGCCTCAGCAACCTTCAGGAAGCCTGCGATATTCGCGCCTGCGACATAGTCGCCTTCCTTGCCGTATTTCTTGGCTGCTGCGGAAATGTTCTTGTAGATGTTAACCATGATCCCCTGAAGCTTTGCATCCACTTCCTCAAAGGTCCAGCTCAGACGCTCGGAGTTCTGGCTCATCTCCAGAGCGGAGGTAGCGACGCCGCCTGCGTTGGAAGCCTTGCCGCAGATGAAGTAGACACCGTTCTGCTGCAGATACTGGGTAGCCTCGATGGTGGAAGGCATATTCGCACCCTCGCAGACATACTTGCAGCCATTCGCCACAAGTGCCTTTGCATCGTCCAGATCCAGCTCGTTCTGCGTAGCGCAGGGAAGTGCAACATCACACTTGATGTTCCATACGCCATGCTCGCCGTTCTTCTTCTCATGATATTCAGCGCTGCTGCGTGCTGCTGCATACTCGGTCAGACGCGCGCGCTTTACTTCCTTCACCTGGCGAAGCAGCTCCACATCAATGCCTTCGGGATCATAGATCCAGCCGGTGGAATCGGAGCAGCTGACCACCTTGGCACCGAGCTGTTCTGCCTTCTGAATCGCATAGATGGCCACGTTGCCGGCACCGGATACCACAACCGTCTTGCCCTGAAGGGTATCGCCGTGATCCTTCACCAGCTCATTGGTGATATATACCAGACCGTAGCCGGTAGCTTCGGTTCTCGCGAGGGAACCGCCGTAGGTAAGACCCTTACCGGTGAGAACGCCCTCGTAGACATCCTTGATCCGCTTGTACTGGCCGTAGAGATAACCGATCTCTCTTCCACCCACGCCGATATCTCCGGCAGGAACATCGGTATCTGCGCCGATATGGCGGTACAGCTCGGTCATGAAGCTCTGGCAGAATGCCATGATCTCACGATCGCTCTTGCCCTTGGGATCGAAATCGGAGCCACCCTTGCCTCCGCCGATCGGCAGGCCGGTCAGACTGTTCTTGAAGATCTGCTCAAATCCCAGGAACTTGATGATACCGAGATTTACGCTGGGATGGAAGCGAAGACCCCCCTTGTAAGGTCCGATCGCGGAATTGAACTGGATACGGAATCCGTTGTTCACCTGCACCTGTCCCTTGTCATCCACCCAGGGGACTCTGAACAGAATCTGTCTCTCGGGAGTCACCAGACGCTCCAGCAGAGCGCTCTTGCGATACTCCTCCTCGTTCGCCTCGATCACCACGCGAAGCGACTCCAGAACTTCCCTGACAGCCTGATGGAATTCCGGCTGCGCGGGATTCTTGGCGACTACAAGGTCATAGACCTCATCAACATATGACATTTCACATGTCCTCCTTTTTTTGAAATCTATATCCCTACCGGCCGCCTCTGCGCAGACTGTCGGTCAGAACCAAAGCTTATTGTACATAATCTTCGATGATGTACGCAAGTCTGTTTCCGTAAACAATTTTGCACCAGCCGTCCTTGCGCTCCACCAGGCTCACATTCTCGCCTGCCGCAAGTACGCCTACCTTCTCTCCGTCCTTGCTCGGAGTGGCACGGACGTTCACGGTATCCGTCGTGGTGACGGTACCGATGATCGAAATGCCCTCGGCACTCTCGATCTTGCTCAGATATTCCGACTTGATATATCCTTCTACGCCGCCGTATACGACCTTGGACCAGCCGTTACTCAGCTTCTCGATCAGTTCCAGCTTCGTTCCTGCCGTAACCTGACCGAGTTTGTCGGCATTCTCACTGTCGGAGGCACGCACATTCACCTTCGTGGTGGCGGTCACATATTCGGGACCTTCCTGTGCGGCGCCGTCTCCGGTCTGGGTATCGTCTGTCTCCGCCCCTTCCGGAACCGTGTCATCCGGCTCCTGCGTCTGCGAATTGGCAGCGGCCAGCTGCTCACCGACCGTGGTATTCACCAGGGTATCGAGTTCGGAGATATAGGACAGAATCTCGGGATGTGCTACCACGAGCTCATTGTATTCCACATTCACCACATTGTTCAGCTGCACCACCTCATCGAAGGAGGCCACGGAAGAAATATAAGCGTTCTCCTCCTCGGTCAGCTCACTCTGGTAGATATAGAGGGAACCGTCCTCCCGCGTGCGGATAAAAAATCCGTTGTATGCCGGCATGGGAGTATCCGGATAGGAATCAAATACCACCATGGTATAGACATAGGCGATATAGGAATCTTCCACCGGGCCGGGCTGCGTGTAAATCTCACGGATCTCATAACTCAGATAATTGGAATACTCCTTCAGACGGAGCAGATCCTTATCTTCCATTACATCACAGAGCGAAAGCAGCGTCTCGGTATCCCCGTTGGAGAGGCATTCATAATAGCTGCGGAACAGCGCATCCACCTTCTCGTCGGTATTGGATACCAGCGGAGCCTCGATCGACTCCTCCTCGGGCTGCGGATCCGCAGTCGTCACGATCGGTTCCCCGGGAAGCGGGGCTGCCGCCGGGTCCTCCTCGTCGGAAGCCCCCGCGCCGAGGGCCAGTACGACGATCAGAGCGACAAGCGCAATGACTGCGACCGGAACCACTATCTTAATATTGGACAGGAAAAAGCGTTTGGCCTTCTCCCAGATTTCCTGATAATTAATCTTCATCACATTCCCCTGACAAAATCCTGTAAGTCTTATACTACAAAACGGAGGCCTGCTAGGGCCTCGCGAGGTGTTGAGAGTGCAACCGACAGGAATCGAACCTGCATTAAAGGCGTCGGAGGCCTTCGTTCTATCCATTAGACTACGGTTGCGAAATATGTTACAACTTTGTTACAAAACCTTTCCTATATTAGCATAAAAGATGCCTCATGTAAACCATTAATTTCTGTCTTATTTTCCTTCCTGTCCGCGCGCCTTTCTCCGGGGAAAAAGCAAAACGGACCGCCTCCTCGGAAAAGTGCCCGGAGAAACCCTGCTGGTATTAAGAGCAGAGTCCTCTCCCGGCTTTCCTTGGCGGCTTAATGGGGCGCGATCAGGCCGCGATGCGCATCTCTTTTCGGATCAGGCTGCGATGCGGATCTCCTTCTGTCCCAGATCATAGTAGTAAAGGGAATCCGAGAGCACCTCCGGCTCCTCCACCTGGGTCCGGTTGATCGATACGATCAGTTCCTTCAGCATCGCAGGATCCAGATCGCCGCTGTCCGGGAGGAGGATGACCTCATGGACCGAGCTCGGCAGGATATACAGACTCTGCTGCGTCTCCTCCGCCACATGCGCGAGCATCTCCGGATACAGGATCACGCCTGCCCCCTGCACTCTGTGGTCATTGCTTGCCACCAGCATCGGAAGCGCCTGCTGCATATCCTCATCGGCCCCCGTATGCATAAGCTCCTCCAGGATCTCGGCGATGGGCCTGCAGGACGCGGGAAAAAGGCGCGGGGAATTGGCAGTGGCAACGCGCATGAGATCGGATACCTTCACGTTCCAGAGCTCCATGTGATTTTTATGGATCAGAATGGAGCCCTCTCCGATCGTCTCTCCAACATACGCATAGTAGAATACGATGGCCAGATCGAGAAAAGGCAGGTAGGGGATGTCCTCAAGAAGCTTTTCATTCTTCTCCGCGCTGATCAGCTTAAAGCAGATCCGATCCTTTACCTTCTCGTAATCTCTGAAAAAATCCATGTCCACGTCCCCTCCGGGAAGGCCTCTGCGGTAGCTCCCGAGCAGCTCGTTCATGATATCCCCGAAGGGCATTCCCTCCTCATAAGCTCTCAGATAAGGATCCACATAGAGCGTGGGGGCTATGTTCACACTCCCGGAGCGAATGATGACCCCGTGGAGCCTGGTGCCATTATTTTTGAGGATCTCCTGCGATTCGACCCGGTACTCCTCTCCCAGCACTTCCCGCGCTGCCTTAACTACTTTTTCCGTAAATTCCGTAATATTCATATAAATCTCCTTTGTTTGTATCTATGATCTCTTTATTTGTATTTAAGATCTCTTTGTTTGGCGTATTCCGGATCGAAGGGTCCGGCGAACGAAATCCATGCCATCGAATGCGGCAGAACCGGCAATGACCGGGCCGACCGGCATGGACAGGTCAGAAAAAATGGGCAAAGAAAAAGCAATGCTGACATGCAGCATTGCTTTGTAAGCTTCTTACATCGAAATCAGACTCTCTTGAGATACTCTCCGGTACGGGTGTCGATCTGGATCTTATCCCCGTTGTCCACGAAGAGAGGAACGGCTACGGTAGCACCGGTCTCAACGGTAGCAGGCTTGGAAGCGCCGGTAGCGGTATCGCCCTTGAATCCGGGCTCGGTATCGGTGATCACCAGCTCCACAAAGAGAGGGGGCTCAATGGAGAATGCATTGCCGTTGTGAGAACAGATCTTACACATCTCGTTCTCCTTGACAAACTTCAGGGAATCTCCTACCAGATCGGAACTAAGTGCGATCTGCTCATAGCTCTCAGTATCCATAAAGTAGTAAAGGTCACCATCGTTGTACAGATACTGCATATCCTTTCTGTCGATGCGTGCCTGGGGGCATTTCTCGGTCGGACGGAAGGTCCGCTCGACGACGCCGCCGTTCTTGATATCCTTCAGCTTGGTACGCACAAAAGCAGCGCCCTTGCCGGGTTTCACATGCTGGAACTCAATGATCTGGTATACATTATTATCCAGCTCAATGGTCACACCATTTCTGAAGTCTCCTGCAGAAATCATCTTTATTTCCTCCTAAATTTGCAAGTCACAATCCACAGGTATTTTATACTAAGTGATGATACTTTTCAACTGTTTTTTCTGCAGTTTGACAAAGATATAGGGAAAGGTCGGACAAGAAGCGACTCCGACCGGGAATTGCCCATCCGAACCCCGCTCCCGCTTCGTGCCGAGACACGTAGCGGATGCTAAGCTCAGCTGCGGCTTTGCTGCCTTGCTTCGCTAAGCACCGACGGCTCGGCAGAGGTTCGGATTGGGCAAATTCCCGTTCGAAGTCGCCTAAAAGTTTCCCTTACGATTTGTCTATTCAAGTACTGTCTGTCTATACAAAAGGATTTCTCACTTTGAGGCACCCAGTACGAAATCAATCGCATGAAGGTATCCTGCAAGGCCCTCCCCCTTGATCTGGAGATCACATACAGGAGCCGTGACCGATACCTTGCGGAACTCTTCGCGCGCATCGATGTCGGAGATGTGGATCTCCACCTTGGGAACGGTGATGCTCGCGAGCGCGTCGCGGATGGCATAGCTGTAATGGGTGTAGGCGCCGGGATTGATCACGATCCCTTCGGTTCCGTCAAAATAGGACTTCTGGATGCGATCAATGATCTCCCCCTCATGATTGCTCTGAAAGCATTCGATGTCGCTTCCGGTCTCCTTTGCCTTATCCGCAATCATCCGGATGAGGAAGCTGTAGTCCTGTGTCCCGTAGACCGCCTTCTCCCGGATCCCCAGGAAGTTCAGATTCGGTCCGTTGATCACCAGTATTTTCATCTTTTTCCTCCGTTTTCTGTTCCCTTGCTTCCTTCAGAAGCTGCGGATCCGCCCGTCCGGTCCGCTCCAGATAATACTGCGCTATCTGCTCGGTGATCTGCGCCTGATTGCTCTCATCGACATCCACGATGAGGTCGGCGCAGCGCTCGTAGGCCGGGCCTCTCTGGCGGATGAGTTCCCGGATCCGCGAAAGCGGGTCCGCGCACTGCAGAAGCGGCCGGCGCGTATCTCCCTTCAGGCGCTCGTAAACACTCTCCGGGCGGATGCGCAGATATACAACGATCCCGCTGCGACAGATCAGCGGCTGATTCTGCAGCTGTACCGGGGTACCGCCGCCGAGGGAATAGATCCGGCAGGTCTTCTCATCCCGGATCCTGCGAAGCAGCTCGGTCTCCATCTGCCGGAAGGCTCCTTCCCCCTCACGGGCGAAGATCTCGCTGATGCTCCTGCCCTGCTCTGCCTCGATCCGCTTGTCCGTATCCTCCACCGTCATCTGCAGACGGTAGGAAAGCCGCAGCCCCAGGCTCGTCTTGCCGCTCCCCATAAACCCGATCAGGATCAGGTTGTCCTTCTTTGGTATCTCTTTATTTTTCCGGTGCATGGTCACTCTCCCCGCATGGCGAGCAGCATCTGCTCATAGGTTTCCTGCGCGAGATCATCCGGGATCCTGCATCCGGTCCAGAGCTCGAAAGCGATGACGCCCTGGAACAGCAGCATCCGGTAGCCGTTGAAAGCAGGGATCCCCTGCGCGGCGGCAAGCTGCATGAAACGGGTCTCGAGCGGATTGAAGATCAGATCGTAGGCAGCGGACAGATGCCGGTAAAACTGCGGATCCTCGATCACCGCCTCCTGCGTGTTCGGATGCATTCCGACACTGGTCGCCTGGATGCACAGATAGCGCGCATCCTCCGGCAGCTCCCGGTAGCCGTCCAGCGGCAGAACCTTCGCAAATTCCCTGCCAGCGATCCGGTTGACCTCCTCCGCGATCTTCTGCGCCTTGTCCGTGCTGCGGTTTAGGAGCACCAGATCGGCCGCTCCCTTTTGCTGCAGCAGGAGGCAGACCGCACGGGCCACACCGCCGGCACCGAGCACCATGACATGCTCTCCCTCGATCCGCACACCGTCGTACAAAAGCGCGCGGTAGAGACCGGGCATGTCCGTATTGTAGCCTTTAAATCCACGCTCCGTACGCACCAGCGTATTGACGGCGCCGATCCGTTCCGCCAGCGGATCGATCTCCTCCAGCAGAGAGCAGACTTCCGTCTTGTAGGGGACCGTAACGTTGAGCCCGATGGCATTCAGGGCGTGTGCGCCCCGGACCGCGTCCTCCAGGTCTCCTTCCTGCACATGGAACGGGACATAGATCAGGTTGTGTCCGGTCCGCTCCGCGAGGTAATTCTGCAGCACCGGGGACATGGTATGCTCCACCGGATGACCGATCAGCCCGCAGAGCCTTGTTTTCCCGTTTACCGGCATCTTCTACCTCCCGCGCAGATGCGCTTTCTCTTCCTGTCTGTGATAAAAGAAAAGTACGATCGCCTCGAGCCGGCGCTTCAGGACGATCTGGATCTCCTCGCGCGGATGGATGGGTTTGGTCAGAATACTGAAGATCCCCGCGCGGCGTGCTCCCCAGACATCCGTAAAGAGCTGATCTCCGACCAGGAGCGTGGTCCCGGGATCCGTGTGCATGATCCGCATGGCCTCCTCATAGCCCTTCCGCGCAGGCTTGCCGGCCTTACAGATGTAGAGCGCGCCGACAGCTTCCGCAAAGGGCTTTACCCGCGGATCCTTATTGTTCGAGAGCAGAAGCGTCGCAAAGCCCAGCGTATGGAGCTTTGCAAATAGAAGGATCGCCTGCTCATCGGCCGGCGCCCCGTGGGGAACCAGCGTATTGTCGATATCAAAAATAATGCCCCGGTAGCCTCTCTCATACATGCTCCGATAGGGCAGACCGTATGCGGAAGGAGCCTCCGCATCCGGATAAAACTGACTTAAAAACCCCATGCTTTCTCCATTTTGCTCGCGTTGACAAAGAAAATCCTACTTATTATAATCCAATTTACGAGGTTTGAAAACATGTATGAATTATTGATTGCGGACGATGAATCCATCATCCGGGAAGGTTTAAAGAGCCTGCTGTCCTGGGAAGAGCTTGGCTTTCATATCGCCGGAGAAGCGGCCGGCGGGGAGCAGACCCTCGACTTCATGCTGCGCTGCCATCCGGACGTGGTACTCATGGATATCAACATGCCCGGTCTCTCCGGTCTCGAGGTCCTCAAAAGGGCAAAGGAAAAAGGGTTTACCGGCAATGTGATCTTTCTGAGCGGTTATTCCGATTTCAAATATGCGCAGGAAGCCATCCGGCTCGAAGCGGTCGATTACCTGACCAAGCCCGTGGACGAGGAGGAGCTCGGCGAGCTGCTCGCCATGATTCGGACCCGGCTGGATGAACAGGAGGCTTCCCGCACCCAGAATGCGCTCTTCCGCGAGAAGGCGCGGGATGCGATCCTGCGCGATCTGATCCTCGGAGAGACGGAAAGCGACCCTGAGGTACTCGAGGAGCTCGGCGGCTTTACCGGTCCCTTCCAGATCGTACTCACCGAGAAATTCGGCGGCGGAGATACCGAGTCCTCCTATGATTTTGCGGAGCTTCTGCGCGTGACCAACCAGGAAAACCGCGATTTTGAAACGCTCCTCATCGAGGAGAAGGACTGCATTCTGCTTAAGACCGCCAGTGCACAGGCCAAGTTCCGCTCTTTTCTGGATCGTTTCGAACTGGAGGAACCTCCGCAGAGCGGATCGCCGCTCGATTCCCTCTTCTTCGCCTACGGGCCGGTGGTTCACCGTCCGCAGGAGATTCCCGATTCCTACCGGGATGCCAGATTGCTGCTCAGCCGCCGCTTTTTCTGCGACCAGGGACAGCATACCGTAGGATACGACTCACCGGAGGCCTACAATCCGACCGTTCCCGTGCTGAGCAAGTCCCTGCTTGAGAGCACGGCCGAAGCGCTCCTGCAATACATCCAGGCCTTCAACCGCAACGAGATGGCGCAGACGCTCCACCAGCTTCAGAGGAGCCTCTATCCCTCCTCCGATTCGCTTGAGGATATCCGGCTCTTTCTGTCGGATCTCTTCCTCTGCATCAAGGAGGAAATGAGCCGGCGGTATCGGGACAGCGGTCTGACCCTGCCGGGCAACGCGGAGATCATCCGCACGATCCACGAGAAGAATTACCTGTACGAGATCATCCTCTTTTTCTCCGAACAGTTTGAGATCATGATGTCCTCGATTGGCAATTCCTCGCGGGATTCCATCCTCGGTGACGTACTGCATTACATCGATCACAACTACGCCGGCAATATCACACTGGAAAATATCGCTCCGCTCTTCGGCTACAACAGCTCCTATCTGGGCAAGATCTTCAGCCGGAAAATGGGGGAAAATTTCAATACCTACGTGGACAAGCTGCGGATCAGCCGCGCCCGGGAGATGCTCCTGCAGGAGGATCTGAAGGTCTATGCGATCGCGGAAGCCGTGGGATACCGGAACGTGGACTATTTCCATATCAAGTTCAAAAAATACGTCGGCATGAGCCCGGCGGAATACCGGAAGGCCAACCGGACCGTATAACGCAAAAAACGGACAGAGGTACATATTTTGTATGCTACCCTGTCCGTTTTTTTACCGGCCCAGTTCCTGCCGGAGAAGCTCCGTCATCTGTGCGCCCGCTTCCTCCGCGCCCGCATCCAGAAGCGCCTTTTGCAACGCTTCCCAGCGCGCTTCGAATTCCTCCTCGGGACAGACGATGCAGTCGATCAGACCGTCCCGGGCGATGGCATCCAGCTCCTTTTTCTTCTTCCCAAGCTCTGCCGGAAGGATCCTGGCATAGAGCGGCGTGTAGGTCTTAGCCGGAAGATCCTCCGGCTGCGGGAAAATATCCGTAAGACGCGATACCTTCCATTGTTCCAGCGCTTCCTTCTGCTGCAGATTGTAGTAGAGGGAAGCATTTTTTTCTCCCGGAACCGCAATGGGCTGGCCTTCCGCGTCCAAAGCCCTGCTTCCGTAGGTCGGGAACGGAAATACATGCCTTCCCACACCGGTCGCGGCGGCATAATTGGCATCGGACAGGGAGGCGCTGATCTCCTCCGGCGTGCGGTAGCGCACCCCTTCTTCCGTCTTCTCGTAATTGACCTCCTCCAGGCCCCAGTGCAGCATGATCTGCCCTTCCTCGCTGCACAGCCAGTCCAGAAACTGAACCGCGCGGACCGGATCCTTGCAGGCTTTGGTGATCCCGATCCCCCATCCGGACGCGATCGGCTGCGGCTGAAGACTCCTGCAGACCATTCCCTCTTCCATGGTGACCGGGAGGCAGGCGTAGGTATGCTGCAGCTGTCCTGCGGCCACAAGCGCCTTCTCGGCCCCCTCGTAATCCCATCTCTGATCCATCAGCGCCAGAACCTGACCGGTAGAGATTTTTTTCAGATATTCCTCGTGGGACTGCGTGGCAAATTCCGGATCGAGGATCCCCTCCCGGTACATCTGGTTCAGCCAGAAAAAGAACTCCTTCTGTCCCTGCGCGAGATGCTTATAGGTGACCGTTCCGTCCTCGTCCACGATCCACTGGCCGTCCCCTTCACTGCCGCATCCGATGCTGCCGGAAGGCTCTGAGAGGGTGTTGTACCAGTGCCAGTCGGAGCACGAGATCGTGATGCCGATCGTCGGATATCCGTTGATCTTCTGATGCAGTCCCATGTATTTGCGGAGCATGCGGGTGCAGGCATCGACCGATTGCGGGATCCGGTAGTCAAAATACTTGAGCACCGCCCACTGCATCTGAAAGCTTCCGGAGGTACCCTCCGTACCGTTCTGCACCGGATCCGCCGACAGGATGTAGACTGCCCCGGAATCGCTCCGCAGGCGCTCGTAATCCTCCCCGTAGAGCTCCCGGATATGGGGCCCGTACGCCTCGATCAGCGGCGCCAGATCCGTCAGCGCGCCGCGGTCGATCAAAAGACCCGCATCCTCTCTGGAGAAAATCAGATCCGGATACTCGGCGGTGGCGATCATAAGCTCGATGTTGTCCGCTCCTCCGGACGAAGGATAGAGGGTCTCCAGCGTCACGCCGGTGGCCTCCGTGATCGCACGCGCCACCGGATCGGTCCAGGGATCCTCCGACCCGATCTCGTTGTAGAAGGTAAAGGTGATCGGCTCGGGCGTCGTCTCCTGCGTGGGCCTCGCGCTCGCCGCACAGCCGACAAGCACAGCCTGGGCGAGAAGCAGTACCAAAAACCCGATCGTCAGCATATGCACTTTTCCGTTTTTCCCGGAATGGTGCTTCATTCTCCCTCTTCCTCCCGAAGCTTTTCCGGATTGCTCACGGCCCCCGGCTCCTGCTCGAGCCTCCGGAAGATCGCCATGGCAAATCCGCTGATCGTGAGCATGATACAGACCGGCGCAATCAGAAATCCCACAAAGATCAAAATGCGGTTCCACAGAAAAAGTCCCGTCTCCACCGCGCAGAGCAGCACACAGGCGATGGTCCGCGGGAAAAAGCGAATCCCGATCCGGTAGGAATTGCGAAGCGTCGCCGTCAGAGAATTGTCATACCTTGCAAGCAGCGCAAATGCGTAGAGAAAGGCCATGACAAATACAAACACAAAGAGGATCAGCATCGCGAGAAGCAGCCCTTCGTGTGCCTCGGCTGCCCCGAGGATCTGCACATCCAGATACAGGGCATAGAGCGCCGCCAGGAACAGAAGTCCCAGCGGAATGCCGCGCCTTAAGTTCTCCCGGAAGGCACGGAAAAAATCCCGCGCGATATACCCTTCCCGATCCTGCGTCATCTTCAGCGTCACGGAAAAAGCGGCCGCGGTGGAAGCTCCGAAGGTCACCACCGGCAGCGCACAGATCAGCCAGAGAAAATTCAGTTGTACCACATCCCAAAGCCGCGACAGAAACCGGTAAAGCGGGCTGTCGACACTGAAAAATTTCATGTTCCGCTCCTTACGCTCCTTATCATAAAACGCGGGAGGGCTGTTTGTAAACAACCCTCCCGCCCTGTGTTTCATTTGGCCGGATCAAAGCCTTACGGCATCCGATCCGTAAAAGCGCCCTTTAGCGGACTGCGTCCTCTGCCGCCTTTCTCCTTGCTGCTTCCTGCTCGGACCAGGCCACGCACTCCTCATAGTAGTAATTGTTGGCCTCTTCGATCATGTCCGCGACGATCTGATCAAATTCCGCGTCGCTCTGGGCATAGATCGCATTCCAGGAATAAGTGACGATGCAGTTGGTCGTCTGATCCCACTTGGTCTAGAATTCATCGTCCTTGCTGCCCTCGGTGTATTCACTGGAAGGAGCCACCGTATGGTTGCACTTCTCCATGTACTCTTCCACAGAGCTTACGCCGAAGTAATTTCTCCAGTCGGCCTCGGTCTCGCACGCGGGCTCCGTCTGCTCGCTGAGCCAGAAGTTCGCGTCAAAGCGCTCGCCGTTGGAATCGGGATTGACAGCGGAAAGGCTCCAGGTCGTATTGTTGATCTGCAGCTGTCCGTCGTGGAAGGTGCCGGTAAAGCCTGCCTCTTCCATGGAGGTGTTGACATCATTGTGGCACTTTTTGCCGAGCTCGGTGAAGTAGGTGTAGCCCTGATCATCATAGTCCCAGCAGATGCCCTGCGGACCGTATTCCATGGTCAGTCTGCCCTCGGGCGTGCACAGATAGTTGATGATATCCATGCAAAGCTCAGGATACTCGGTCTTGGCCCCGATGGACCAGATCCGGTTGCCGCCGGTGACGCTCATACCGTAAGCAATGGGGGATGCATTGGTCGGAGTCAGGGAGAGCATCATCTTGCCCTGGGACATGTGCTCATCGGTATTGTAGGCTGAGCTGCCCGCATAGTTGAAGATCGAGAAGAAAGTGCCGGAAGCATTCAGCTTCTCACTCATCTTGTCATAGGTATTGGTCATGGAGTCGGGATCCAGCAGACCTCTCTGATACAGCTGGTTGTAGAAGCGCAGCGATCTGAGGTAGGGACCGTTCTCCTCCAGGCATCCGTGGAAGGTGCCGGTGTTGGAATCGTAGAGACCGACGCCAAGCTCATCATAGCCGTAATAGGTGGTTGCGGTGGCCTTCACATACATGACCATGCTGCCGTCCCAGTCGGGCCAGAGGGATACGGCGTAGGTCGGATTGCCGTTGTCGTCGATCGGATTGATCTCCTTCATATCCGCGAAGATATCAATGAGATCCTCCAGCTCATTTACCTCCGGATATCCCAGCTGCTTGTACAGATCCCAGCGGATATCCCAGGTATAGAAGAAGGCTTCATGGTTCTCGGAGCTCGTCGCCACATTGTGGCCGAAGCCGTAGACCGTATCGGAGGTATCGCCGTCCGGCTTTACTTTTGCGTTGTGCTCCAGCGCCTTGCTCATATGGTCACGGATATAGGTGCCGTGCTCCGCGAGCAGGTCATCCTCGTTCCAATCATAGAGCAGTCCCGCCTTGATGGCATTGGTATAGTCGGTGCCGTCGCTTCCGAAGACCACGATATCACCGAGATCTCCTGCTTCCATGCGGGTCTGGTAGGTACCGTTGAGATCCGGCACGATGTTCAGGACCACATTGAACTTGTCCAGCAGAATATCCGCGGACCATCCGGTCTGTTCTCCGGAATAATTAGCCAGCTGACTGAAGACCGTCAGGGTGATCGGCTCATTCTTCGATCCGGAAGACGATCCGGATCCGGAAGAACCACACCCTGCCAGCAGGGACGCCGTCATGACACCGGTCAGGGCCAGTGCGGCAAATCTCTTAAGCTTTTTCATACTTTTCCCTCCTGTGAGAAGCAGTGCAGGTCTGTTCTCTTCGCATAAAATCGGCGCTTCCTGCATCGCCGTATCCCAGACATCCGCTCCGGATGTCTCAGATTCTTAAATCGTGTTATCCCTTGACCGCACCGAGCATGATCCCCTTTTCAAAATACCGGTTCATGAACGGATAGACCACCAGGATCGGAATCACGGTCACCATGGAGATGGTATACTTCAGCACCTTGGTGCTCATGGCTGCCTGCGCAGCGGCCGCCGCGGCCGATCCGCCGGTGCTCATGAGAGAGCCGAGATTCGATGTCGTGTTCAGGTAGATGTAGAGTCTGTGCTGCAGCGTGAAGAGCTCCGGCGCATTCTGCATCAGGATCAGGGAATCCGTGAAGGCATTCCAGTGGCCCACCGAGCCGAAGATGGCGATGGTCGCCAGGATCGGCTTGCACAGCGGCCAGATGATCTTACGGAATACCGTGAAAAATCCGGCTCCGTCGATCAGCGCGCTCTCCTCGAGTTCCGAGGGGATCGACTCGATGTAGGTCTTGACCAGGATGATATTGTAGGGCGCCACAATGCCCGGGATGATATATGCCAGGAAATTGTTGGTAAGGCCCAGCATCGACATGTTCAGATACCAGGGGATCGTTCCGGCGTTGAAATACATCGTGATCACCAGGAACCGGTACCAGAACTTCCGATGCCACATCTCCTGCTTCGTCACCAGATAGCCCACCAGAGCGGAGGCCGCGACCATCAGGGCCGTGCCGAGCAGCGTCCGCGCCAGGGATACGAGAAATGCGTTCCCCAGATCATTGACGTTGGCCATCGCCAGGTAATTGTTGATATTGATGCCGCGCGGGATGAGCGTGATCTGTCCTTTCCGCACGAAATCATTGTCGGAGATCGTGTTGATGAACAGATAGTAAAATGGGAAGATGCAGAGCAGTGTGAATACCCCGAAAAAGAGGTAATTCAGCAGATGGAAGGTCACGTTTCCCGGAGATACATCCAGCTTTTTCTTATGGGTCCTATAATATTTCTTTTCCGCCTTTTCATCCAGGCGTTCCTGCATTGTCTTCGCCATGATGCCTCCTCCTTACACGATGCTCTCGCCGCGGATCGCCTTGGAAATGCGGTTCGCACCGAACAACAGGACCACACTTACGACGGATTTCACCATACCGATGACCGTGGACAGCGGTATATTACCATTCTGGATACCCAGGGTGTAGACGTACAGGTCCAGAACCTCAATGGTTTTCACATTCTGTGCATTCTTGAAGACAAAATACTGATCCATGCCGTTGCTCAGGATATTGGCCACGGACATCAGCAGCATGACAAAATAGGTCGGGAGCAGTCCGGGAACCGTGATGTGCCACATCTTCTGGAAGCGCCCCGCGCCGTCCACCGTGGCCGCCTCATAGAGCTGCTGGTCGATGCCGGAGATTCCGGCAATGTAGATGATCGCGCTCCAGCCGATGCCCTTCCAGGTCCCCCACAGCAGCATCTTCAGCCACATATGGGAAGCATCCATCAGATAGTTCGTATCCCCGCCGAACATGGTATTGATAAAGCCATCGGTGGAGAAGATCGCCAGGGCTACGGCATAGACCAGGACCCAGCTGATGAAGTTCGGGATCGTGGTAAAGGTCTGCACCATGCGCCGGAACCAGGAGGTCTTGATCTCGTTGAGGAAGATGGCGAATGCCATCGGCAGCCAGCTGGTCAGGATCCCCAGTCCCGACATGGCCAGCGTGTTGCGAAGCACACGCACCACATCGGATCTGGTTGCCTGACTGGAAAAAAGGGAGGTAAACCACTTGAAACCGACAAAATTCTCCATGGAGAGGGTCTGGCCGGCCGAGTAGTTAAAGAACGCATATCGCCACCCGTACAGCGGCAGATAGGCGAATACAAAGCAGAGCAGCGCAAACGGAAGGAACATGAGAAAGAGCTTGTATTTCGGTTCGATCTCATACCGGCTGTCCGCAGATGCCTTCGGCAGCACGAAAAGCAGCAGAAGGTTGACGATCAGAAGCAGCGCGGTGAGAACGAGGTACAGCATATACCCGCCCGGGAACATGGGCTCCACCTTCTCCGGACGGCTCGTCTGCAGCACCTGCGCGTAGCTGACATAGACCAGTACCATCCCGAGGACCATGGCGGCGCTTCCGCCGAGTCCGAACGGAATCCCAAGCCGCTTCGTCTTCAGATTGCCCAGGCTCATACATCCGTTCGCGGCATTGGCCGCAATCCCGAGCAGCAGAAAAAGCGATCCGACAAACAGCAGGATCATGGAGCCTTCCGAGATCCAGCCCTTGTCAAAGGCTCTACCCATGGCGGAGGTCATGGTGCCGTAGGAGATGCCGGAGGTAAAAAGGGATACGTTCTTGCCGATCAGGCCGCAGATCCTCGAAGGACTGACCCCCGGAAAAAACACAAAAAACAAAGCGAGCAGTGCCGAAAGTCTCTGCACATAATAGAATTTTTCGGCGCTGCGCTCTCTGACTGTGATCTCTTCTTTCATGCTTCCTCCTTGCCCTGCGTACCGGCAGGACATTCGTTTCCTTATGCTGTCATTATAAAAAAGCCCCGGCGAAAGGAATACACAAAAAATTCCACATTCCTTACCCAAAAAAATCCCCACAGAACGAATCTGTGGGGATTTTTCGGATCTTTTAGAGAAAGAGGATTACTTCTTCTTCTTTTTCGCTACGAAGATACCGCAGCCTGCGCCGATCGCAACGACTGCAGCGCAGATGCCGACAATCAGACCGGTATTGGAAGACTTCTCTTCCACCGCGGGCTCAGCAGGTGCGGGCTCAGCGGGGGTCTCGGCAGGTTCTGCCGTGGTGGTCTCGGCGTTGATGACAGATTCCACTGCGGGGTTGTCATAGTTAAATCCGCTTACCTTGAAGGTCAGGGAAATCTCGGAGAAAGGCACTCCGTAATAGCCGATGGTCTTGATCTCATCCTTCCAGACGTTCTGAACCATCACCTGTACATACTTGGTTTCTTCCTCAACGACAGGATTGATCTCGACCTGGCGTCCATCAACCAGCAGCGATACATCGCTGATGGTGATCGCACCGGTATTCGGGATATCGGTGGACAGGAAGATCAGATTCATGTAATCCTGATCCGCGAACTCATCCGCAGGCCACTCGATGCCGGAAGCACCGACGGTGTAAGTGCCGTTGCCGTCGATATCCACATCGATAAAGGTTGCGGGAACGGAGGATTTTTCCGCCGTATCGCCCTGGAAGGTCATCTGACCAAAGAAATCCGTGCCAAAGCCGGTCGTCTCGTTCTCATAAGCGTCACGGAAGGTGAACTTGGGGCCCTGCAGACCGATGTATCCGTGATAAGAGCCGTCCAGATCCACCTGGGGTGCAGGAGCTGCCTCTTCCTCTGCAGTTGCTTCCTTGAAGGTGCCGAATCCGGATACGGTGAAGGTGACTTCTACGGAAGATACACCCTCCAGCTGCTCTGCCGTCCAGAGCATTGCGGTAGCTGCCGCGGGATCGCCGGCTGCGCGGACATCCGCTGCAACCACGCCGTCCGCGTCTACGGGTGCGTTCCATTCATTGTACAGATTGACTCTGGTGATGATGCCGGCGCCGTCCGCGGAGCAGGTATAGCTGTCGCCCTGCAGCTCGATGGCTTCGCCGTTCAGCTTGATCTCATCGATGGTCACCACACAGGCATTGCCCATGTAATGCTCGCCGTCCGCGATCTCCAGCGCGTTGAACTGCGCCAGATTCTGTGCTTCCTTCATGGTCATGGATACCGTGTAGGTACCGTCGCCGGTCACCTGTGCTTCCACGGTCTCCTTCTCGAATTCCGCCCAGTCCGCATTGTTGATATTCAGATAAGCGCGTCCCGCATCCTCAGCCAGCACATAGTCGCCGGCCGCTCCGGCTGCCGCTTCCTTGACAGCACCGAAATTGGATACCGTGAAGGTTACCTCGACGGAAGATACGCCGGTCAGCTGCTCGGACGTCCAGAGCATAGCGGTGGTCGTCGCGGGATCTACAGCTGCGCGCACATCCTCTGCGACCACACCTGCATCGTCCACAGGAGAATTCCACTCGTTGTACAGATTGACTCTGGTATCGATGCCCGCACCGTCCGCAGAGCAGGTGTAGCTGTCGCCCTGAAGCTCGATCGCTTCACCGTTCAGCTTGATCTCGGTGACGGTCAGGATCGAACCGTTGCCCAGAACGGACTCGCCGTTCTTGACCTGAAGTGCATTGAACTGTGCCAGATCCTGTGCTTCGGAAGCCACCATGGACACCGTGTACTCACCGTCTCCGGTGATCTCGGCATTGGTGTACTCCGCGTCGAAATCTGACCAGTCCGCATTGTTGATGGACAGGTAAGCTGTGCCATCTGCAAGGGAATCCACATCGACTGCAGCCTGCGCCTTCATTCCGGACATTCCGGAGAAAGCGAGCAGAGCGGCAAGTGTAGCGGAGCCAAGCGCTTTCCACATCTTTTTCATACTATTCCTCCTTTTCGGTCATAGCCGTTTGGGGCACCAAGTTGCCCACTGTCTTAAGTCTAATGGTCTGCCGCGAAAATCGGTACCGAAAAAATCGGACACATTTACCCTAGAAATTTTCACTCGGCAATTTGATCCTTGCGGTCGTGCCCTTCCCTTCCTCGCTGTACAGGAAGACGCCGTACGGGTCACCGTAGCGCAGATGGATCCTCTGATTGACATTGGTGATCCCGATGTGCGTGCGGTCGAGATGTTCGAAATCATTCAGGAGATGACGCACTTCCGAAAGCTTCTCTTCGCTCATCCCGCTCCCGTTGTCCTCGATGTCGATGTAAAGCGCATCCTCCAGGTACAGATGGATGCGGATCCTTCCTCCCTGCTCCATTCCCTCGAGCGCATGCGCGTACGCATTTTCCACAAAGGGCTGGATCAGAAGCGGCAGGATCATCATCGGAAGAATGCGTTCCTCCTGATCGACCCGGATCTCATACGTAATGCGGTCGTGGAACCGGTAATCCTGGATCCGGAGATAATACTCTATAAAGCGCAGCTCCTGCTCCACCGTCTGCAGGCTCTCTCCTGCCTGGATGTTATGCCTTAGCAGCCTTGCCAGCATCTTGGTCAGCTCCTCGATATCGCTCTGCCCCGCCACACGCGCCTGCATGCGGATCGTCTCGAGGGTATTGTAGAGAAAATGCGGGTTGATCTGGCTGGCCAGCATCTTGAATTCCACTTCCCGCTGGCGGGTGTTGAGCTGTTCTCTCTGCACATTCTCCTGCACCAGCCGGTTCATCAGTTCCTGCATGTCCTCGATCATGGACTGCAGATCCTGGTAGAGCTCCGCGATCTCATCCTGTCCGCCGATGGGGTCCTCCCTGGAAAAATCCCCGCCGGCCGCGCGGTGCATGCGGTCCTTGAACTTCAGCATGCGCCGGCTGAAGGCGTTGCTGAAGATAGAGATCAGCACCAGCGCGAAGATCATGAACAGAATGGAAGGAAAGAGATTCCGCAGGGATGCGCTCCGCACGCTCGACAGGATCTCCCGGTAGGGACGAAGGCTCATGAGCGTGTAGTAATCCCGCGCATAATCGGGATGGATGCGCACATAGGTCATCAGATAGGACTCTCCGTCATAAGTGACAAGAAACGAATTCTCCTCGTCACTTTTTCCCATCATGAGACTGAGCACCGCATCCGTATTCACGTCAAAATTGGAATGCAGGACCATCACATCGTCATACAGAAGAAGGGTATCGGCACTGCGCGCGAGGATCGGAAGCTCCGTCCGGAGATTCTGCAGGCAGAGCCGCACGACCCCGACCTTCTCCATATCCCGGGTCTGGATCAGGCGGGACATGGTCAGCTCGGATTTCCCGGTGATCGGATCAAAATCGTAATACCAGTAGGGCGCGCCGCTCAGATTCATGCTTCCGATGTACCAGCGCTGGGACTTGATCCCAGCGTCAGCATAGCCGTAATACTCGGTCTCATGGATCGTCGGATTGAAGGTATACAGCGTGATCGCCGAGATCTCACGGTAATAGATCTCCGCGTACTCCGCAATGGAATCCTTCTTCCGGTAGCTCTCGAGGATCTCCCGGTAATTGTCAAATTTGGTAAAGGCCAGCTCCTCCAGATTCGGGTCGAAGTACAGCTGTCTGGAGACATTTTCCACCACGGCCATGGTATCTGCGATGGATTCGCCGATCAGGGACAGCTCCTCGAGCTCTGCCGTGCGGGTCTGCTCCAGGAGCGTGGCGCGCGTTGAAGCATACCCGTAGATCTCCAGAAACAGCATGGGAAGCACGCCGCCGAGCAGATAGACGAGAAGGAGCCGCTCTCTTAATTTAATTTTCCACCCGATTTTCTTCATACTTCCCACTTACCTAAAGTGCGCCGCAGCGATTATTTTACCCGGATCCGCAGCGTGACCGGGAAATCGGAGGATACGCCCGGCGCGCTGACCTTCAGGGCGCTTTTGTCCACCGACCAGTTCACGGCGCCGTCATATCCCAGGACCTCCACAGAACCTATGATCCCGTGGAATTCCGGAACGTTCTGGTCCGCGCTGTCCGCGAGGGAGCGCACCAGAAACTGCCCGTCCTTCGGGCAGCGCATGCAGATCGCGTAGATATTCCCGTGTCCGGCCGTAAATCGGTAGTCGGAGGAGGTATAGTCCAGCGAGACGGCGTCCTGGAACTGGCCCTCCTTGTTGCGGACCTCGCCCTCCATGGACTTTCTCCAGACGCCGGTCCCTTTGATGGCCTCATGGTTGACCTTCATCCAGGCCGCCAGATCCTCCAGGATCCTGCGGTCTCCCTCGGGGATCGTACCGTCCGCCTTCGGTCCGATATTCAGCAGCAGGTTGCCGTTTTTACTGACCACGTCTATTAAATTACACACGATATCGTAACTGTTCTTGTAGTCGAGGGTGTCGGTATAGCACCAGGAATTGCGTGCCACAGCGGTATCCGTCTGCCACTTGTAGGGCTTGGCCTCTGCGAAACCGCCGCGCTCCACCTCCACGATCCCGGTTCCGAAAGCGAAGGCGTCATGCTTGTAGCAGATCTGTACCTTCCTGCCCCATTTGACGCCGCAGTTGTAATAGAAGGCCGCAAGCTTCTTCAGGTACGGCTTGAATGCTTCGTGCTGGATCCACCAGTCAAAATACAGAAGCGAAGGGCGGTATTTTACGATGATCTCCGCGGTTCGCGCCAGCCAGTCGTCCAGATACTCCTTTGTCGGAGCCGGCTCGCTGAAGAGGTCCTCGGGACCGCGCTCCGGCATCGCGGGCCAGTAGAAATCCCCGATTTCCAGCGGCTCCCGGATATCGCTGTCAAATTCCTTCCCGTGGCACATGAAGAACCAGTGCTCCGCGCGGTGCGAGGAACAGCAGAACTGAAGGCCCTCCTCCTCCGCAGCCGCTTTGAGGTCCCCTAAAATGTCCCGCTTCGGCCCTTTTTGCTTCGCGTTCCACTCGGACAATTCACTGTCGTACATCTGGAATCCGTCATGGTGCTCCGCTACAGGGAAAATATATCCCGCGCCGGCTTCCCGAAACAGACGGATCCACTCCTTCGGATCAAAATGCTCCGCCCGAAAGAGCGGGATGAAATCCTTGTATCCGAACTCCTTCTGCGGCCCATAGGTCTTCACATGATGCTCAAAGGCAGGATCGCCCTGGATGTACATATTGCGGGAATACCATTCATTCTGGCTCGCCGGAACCGAATAGAGTCCCCAGTGCATGAA
Source organism: Lachnospiraceae bacterium (assembly GCA_017544405.1). GTDB lineage: Bacteria > Bacillota > Clostridia > Lachnospirales > Lachnospiraceae > AC2028. The sequence goes on along the minus strand of JAFYEE010000117.1, from coordinate 9,923 downwards.
GATCCCGAACTTCTCCTGCCCGAACCATTCCGGCATCCCGGCCTCCGACAGGGACGCCCAGTCGGCGCGGTAGGGACCCTCGGCGATCCCCTGCTCCACCAGGTCCAGGTATTTTTTCTGTGCCTTATAATCGTAACGCATGTTATCTTCCTCTCTGCGGCCGGCTGCTTTGCGCCGGTTGTTGCTTCTTTCTATTTGTCCCGATTCGTGCTACACTTTCCCTCGAAGGAACGTACAACGCCCGGCGAAGGATCCCTCCTCCGGACCGTGAAAGGACAAAAGCAAATGGAAAAACGACTGAAAAACTATCTTGTCACTTTGCGCGAGATCAGCGAAAAAGCCCAGCGCGGGGAATATACCCCGGAGCAGCTGGCTCATCAGCGCGCGGAAGCGCTGGTCCAGATCTCCTTCTTCCAGCACGAGCGCCTGATCCACCTGATCGTTACCGTTCTCTTTGCCCTGATGACGCTGATGAGCGTCCTCGGAACCATTCTCAGCGGTCAGCTGTCCCTGAGTCTTCTGGTGCTGGTGCTTCTGGTGCTTCTGGTTCCTTACATCCGGCATTATTATATTCTCGAGAACGGCGTTCAGCAGCTCTACGCCTTTTACGATCGGCTGCTTTGAACCGGAGCAGCAAAAATGCGAACCCTTTCAGAAAGCTCTTTCTCTGCCCGCGTGCGGAGAGGGAGCTTTCTTTTTCGGCATAGGACTGCTCGGCCACGGCGTCTGTCAGATCCCGGATATCGCATCCGAATCCGGCCAGGAAATCTCCCAGCTCTCCGGGCGTCATGCCGACCGCTCCGCCCGCTCCCTGCTCGGCCGCCAGACTGCGTAGCTGTCGGAAATAATACCCGCTTCGGTACGCGGGGCTTATTTTTCGTCCGCCGATCTCGGCCTGTGCAAGGCGGTACAGGAACACACCGCCGGGCCACAGCCCGCGCAGCAAAAGGAGCAGCACCAGCACGCGCATCGCCATCGCCACATCGCTCCGGTTCAGCCGCCAGCTGCGCAGGAAGGAGCGCCAGTTATCCTGCCGGACGATGGGAACTTCGGCGGTCGGATCGATCGAGGTCCACCCGGCATAGGGCAGGTAGACCTCGGCATAGGCATGCGAATCATCCGTGGAGATAAAATACATGGAATCGTATCCGCTCGGATCCGGCACGTATCCTTCCGTATAGCGAACGATCACCCCGACGCTTCTGGCAAGCAGCACATAGGCCGACGCAAAATCCGAACAGGTGCCGGTTTTCCCTTCAAAAAGCAGATACTCCGGGCTGTCATCCGGGGCGCGGTAGCTCAGATCATAGACGAAATCCTCCACGCCGAAATAGTCCTGAAGTGTCGCTGTCTTCTGCAGCGGATCCTCCAGGCCCACGGTAAGCTCTTCGGCCAGAGCGGTGATCTGTTCGGAGATCTCCTCTCCCCGCGTGCTTACCTGCCCGTATTCTGCGGCCAGATCCCGGTTTTCGGCAAAGGCTTCCACCACCTTCAAAAGCTCCGCGTCGTGCGATTCCGGAGTCGCTCCCTCCCCTTCCCTAAGCAGGGTATCCCGCATCCACCGGTACGTTTCCGCCTCCGCTTCATAGGAGGTCCGGCAGATCCCGCTGGCAAGGAGCTCGGTCACATCCTCCCGGTCCTCCACCGAGAGCGTGTAGGACAGATTTTTCTCCTTCTGACCGCCTTCGACATAGAAGGTATCCGCCCGGGTAGCGGTAAACCCATCCTCGCCCGAGACGGACAGATCGAGGGGATGGGAGGCGGACAGATAATAAGCCGGTGCAAAATTAAGCGCGGTGACGGATAGCTTTGCCGGCGGCAATCCCGGGGTAGATTTTGCAAAGCGGTCCAGGCCTCTGCTCTTTAATCCCTCCGGATCGAGCTCCTCCATGCGCCGCAGAACCGCTTTCAGATTGGTGGACGTGGTCAGCGCGTTTCGTTCCAGCAGCTCCGAAACGTCCACCGCGGCCTGCAGCTCCGGAATCGGAGCCCAGCGATTCCGCTGCGTGTCGTACCGGTCAAAGGTCTGGCGCTTAAAATACACCATCTGCGATCCCATCACGGAGAAAAGTCTGCGGCTCCCAGCCTCGCGGTAAAAATCCGCATTCCCGGAAAAATCGCTCAGGCCGGAATAATCCCCGGGGACCGCGGAACTGGTATCGCCGTTCAGAAAGAGCCGCTGAAACAGCGAATACACCGGCGCCGTATCGGGCTTCGGAACCACGGCCGCGAGCAGAAGCACCGCGCCAAAGGTGAAGATCCCGGAAAGCAGGAGCGAGCGCGGATCGCGCCGGATCAAAGGCGGCTCCTCCTCCACGGATCCTTCCTGCTCCTCACGGATCAGTTCTTTCTCCGCCGCCTTCTGCAGCAGAAGCATCAGGCTTCCCAGCGAGAGCACCGGCCAGATCATCCGCGGCTCCTGAATCGCCTTCGCATATAAAACATAAGGCATGACCCAGACAAGAAACAACATGAAAATCCGGCATCTTATCACCGAAAAATAATACACTGCGATCCCGAAGAGCAGGCTGATGTACAGCTCAAGCTCCAGATAAAAGGCCGGACTTTCGGGCAGATCCGTTCCGGCGGAGACCAGCCACTGCCAGAAATAGACCTCCGTCTGGGCGCGCCCGGCCATGCCAAGAGCACCGCCCGCCGCCAGGGTCAGAAAGAGCACAAGCAAGATCGCAAAGGTACCGAGCACATGGTGCCGATCGGCAAAGGAACAGACCGCAAAGACCACGAGGATCCCGAGGGCCGCCACCGGCGTCGTCCAGTGAAAGGGCCCCGGCAGGAACATCTGAAGCACGGTCAGTGAGGAGAAAAAAGCCAGGAAAAAGGCGTAAATCGTCATGCCTGCGCCCTCCTTTCCGTCTCCTCCGGGAGCAGGAACTGCACGGAATTTTCTCCCTTTGCCTCCCAGTCCTCGAACATTTTCCGGGACTCCTCCGACAGATGCCGTGCGAAGACCAGCAGCTGCGTCCCTCTTTTTTCCTGAAGCTGCGCGGGTATCCTGCATTCCTTTCCCCGGGGAAACCAGCGGTAAAAAGCCAGATTCCGTGACAGCTCCTCCAGATCGCCCGGCTGCGAGATCTCATCTGCCTTCCAGGTAACCTTTCCCGGACTCCATTTCGGATAATACACGGTGCACCCGATCTCGCGGGAAAGCAGCATCGCCGCCATCTGCATGGTACGGTCCACGATCCGCCCCGAGGCAAGACAGTCCTGCGCATCCTCCGGTGCCTCCTGATCCAGCATTTTCAGAAGTTCCAGGAAGGAATCCGGCTTTTTCCCCGTACGGGCGTCCTTCGGAACAGTGAAGGTCAGATGCTTTTTCTCCCCCCAGATCAGAAGGTCCATACCCGGTCGCACCAGCGGCTCATCCAGCCGCACCAGAAGCTCGCCCTGACGGGCAGACAGCTTGCTGTGGATCTTTTTCAGGGAATCCCCCGGCTCATATTTGCGGGTATCATACCCCGGATAGCCGCCGGAGAACGCGCGTCCCTGCATTTCCTTTTCCTGCGCTCCGTTCGCCGCTCCCGCGGCGATCGACATCATCTCCTCAAGCTCCGGATCGGCGCCGCCGTGCAGCTCATACTCCGGCAGGATGCCCAGGCAATGCTGCGGAATCTCCCCCTCGTCCATCGGCAGGGAGAGACTGCTGATCAGATAGCCGTACAGCCCGCAGATCTCGATCTTTTCCGGCCCGCAGGGAAAGGCGCCGGCGGCAGGGACCGTAAAGCGCAGTTCGACCGTTCGCTTGCCGAAGGGCGGGAGCGCGAGGAGCTGTGCGTCCATGTCCGGCTTCCATGGATTATCCGGGGCCGGACGGATCATCAGCGGCAGGGTATAAAAGGGAAGGGGATTTTCGAGCAAGAGCTGTGCGCGAAGCGTCTTCCCCCGCTCTCCCATGGGCGCATCCACCCGAAAGTCCGCCTTCAGAAAACGCCGGATCAGGCGCTGTTTCACCAGCGACCAGAAGACCAGAAGCACAAAGGCAAGCATGCAAAAGAGCCCGACCCGCGCGTTGCAGATCAGGCAATAAATGAGAACCAGTGTCCAGGACATGATCACGGCCATATGCAGGGTGAACCACCTTTTTTTCGCATGTGCTTCTATACGATTACCTCCACCTTCTCCAGGAGCTCCGCGATCGCGCCTCTTCCGTCTCCCCAGTTTGATTTGCCGCCGGGCGTAAGGATCAGGCGATGTCCCCATACGGAAGGCGCCAGAGCCTTGATATCCTCCGGAAGGACATAGTCCCTCGCATTCAACAGGGCGTACGCGCGCGCCGCTTTCTGGAGCGCCAGACATCCGCGGGGGCTGATGCCGAGCCGGATCCCTTCGAGATCCCGGGTGTGCTCCGCCAGCGATACAATGTATTCCCGCACCGCGTCGGACAGCCGCACACCGGCCGCCTGCGCCTGCAGTTCGACCAGTTCCTCGCGCGTGATCACTTCCTCGGCCCTCTCATTTTCCAGCTTCTCCTCCAGCTCCAGGATCCGCACGGAATCCTCCCGGGAGGGATAGCCCACCGAGAGCTTCATCAGAAAGCGGTCCAGCTGCGCTTCCGGCAACGGATAGGTTCCGTAGGTTTCGACCGGATTCTGCGTGGCGATCACCATAAAGGGAGACTCCAGCGGCGTCACATGCCCCTCGACCGATACCTGACGCTCCTCCATGGCTTCGAGCAGCGCAGACTGCGTCTTGGGCGAGCAGCGGTTGATCTCATCGACGAGGAGAAAATTACAGAAGACCGCACCGGGATGGAATTCCATCCGGCCCTCCCTCTGATTCCAGAAGGTGTAGCCGAGGACATCCGAGGGCATGACGTCCGGCGTCATCTGGATCCGCTGAAAGGATCCGCCGCAGGAGCCGGCCATAGCGGCCGCCAGCTTGGTCTTGCCCACACCGGGCACATCCTCAAGGAGCAGATGTCCCCCCGCGAGAAGCGCCGTCAGCGCCAGTTCCACGACCTCTCTCTTGCCGATGATATGTTCTTCGATATTATGAATCAGATCCTGTGTTTTCATGAGTTCAAAAATTCCTTCCGGGAGCATTCGCACACAAGATTAATAGTAGCAGACCTGTGCGAAAATATCCATTTCTTCTTGCGCAAATTCCCTTTGCTTTTTCCTTTTTCCGCTTTCAAAATCGCGAACTGCCAAGTATAATGAAACAGGCGTTGCATTTCAGGCGCACATTTTAAAGAAACGGAGGTACCTCTATGGATGAGAATCAGGTAAGAGACCAGCAGGAAGACTTTGTACAGGAAATACTCGATGCCATCCGAAGGAACCTCCCACAGGATGAGCTGGTCGAAAAGCTGTCCGACTACCATGAAAATGATATCGCGACCGCCTTCGAGGAGCTGACTCCGGAGGAGCGGCGCACCCTCTATCCGATCCTGGGCGCGGAACGCGTCTCCGAGATCTTCTCCTACATCGATGACCCCAATGAATACCTCAAAGAGCTCGATCTAGAGAAGGCCGCACGGGTCATCGAAAACATGGACTCCGACGATGCGATCGATGTCCTCGAGGACCTGGATGACTCCACGCAGGAGCAGATCGTCCGCATGATGGATGAGGAAGCGGCCAATGACATCCGTATCATTCAGTCCTATGACGAGGATGAGATCGGAAGTCTGATGACAACGAATTTCGTGGAGATCCAGAATACCCTCTCCGTCCGTCAGGCCATGCGCTCCCTGATCGAACAGGCCGGGAAAAATGACAATATCTCCACCATCTACGTAAGTAAAGAGGATGGCACCTTCTACGGAGCGATGGATCTGAAGGATCTGATCATCGCCCGCGACTACACGGACCTCGACTCTCTGATCTCCACCTCGTACCCGACCCTCGATGCCCATGAAAAAACCGCGGAATGCATCGAGCGCATCCGCGACTACGCGGAGGACTCCCTCCCCGTACTGGATGAGGACGGCCGGATCCTCGGGATCATCACCGCGCAGGACATCGTCGAAGTCGTCGATGATGAGCTGGCCGAAGACTATGCAAAGCTGGCAGGTCTGACCGAGGAGGAAGATCTCCACGAATCCCTCTTTCGCAGTATGCGAAAGCGCCTTCCCTGGCTGGTGATCCTGCTCTTTCTCGGAATGGGCATCTCCTCGGTGGTCGGCGGCTTTGAAACCGTGATCGCGGCGCTTCCGATCGCCATGGCCTTCCAGTCCCTGATCCTCTCCATGGCCGGCAATGTCGGCACACAGAGTCTCGCCGTCACCATCCGCGTGCTGATGGAGGAAGACCTGGAACGCGGAACGAGATTCTTCCTGATGTTCAAGGAGATGCGCGTCGGCTTCAGCAACGGCCTGATCCTCGGCTCCCTCACCGCCGCCTTTGTCGGCGTCTATGTGCATCTGGCCAAGGGCGTACCTCTCCATTTCGCCTTCATGATCTCGGCCTGCGTCGGCTTTTCCATGATGGTGGCCATGACGATCTCCAGTCTCGTCGGCACCGTGGTCCCCATGATCTTCCACAAATTAAAGGTGGATCCGGCCGTGGCGTCCGGTCCCCTGATCACCACCTTCAACGACCTCGTGGCTGTGGTCACCTACTACGGTATGTGCTGGCTTTTGCTGATCAATGCGCTGCACCTTCCGGAGCGGATCCATCCGTAAAGAAAGGCAGATGAGAAAATAGCTTCTCATCTGCCTCTTTTTTGCCTTCTTTAGCGATATCCGCTTCCCGGGCTCATCCTCTCTTCAGAACCCGCGACAGCACGGTACATACCACAAAAACCAGAAGATCCGCCACCACGATGGTGGAACCGACCGGCGTCGATGCCAGAATGGAAACCAGCATTCCGACCAGCGCACAGGACACGGAAAGGATGGCCGAAGCCACCACCACGCCTTTAAAATTGCGGATCAGACTCATGGCGGACAGCGCCGGAAAGATGATCAGCGCCGAGATCAGAAGCGATCCGACCAGATTCATTCCGAGCACGATCACCACCGCGATCAGGACCGCGATCATCAGGTTGTATTTCTGGGCCCCAACCCCGGTTGCACGGGCAAAATTCTCATCGAAGGTCACGGCAAAGATCCGATGGTAAAAAAGCAGAAACGTGATGATCACCAGCAAGGAAAAGACCACGCAGATCCAAACCTCGGACTGCTTCAGCGTCAGAATGGAGGTCGATCCGAACAGTGTGGTACAGACATCCCCGGACACATTCGCGGACGTGGAGAACACATTCATCAGCATGTAGCCGACCGCCAGAGCCCCGACGGACATCACCGCGATCATGGCGTCTCCCTTAATCCTGGTATTCTGTCCGGTGCGAAGCAGCAAAATCGCGGTCAGGATCGTCACCGGCATGATCAGGATCGTGTCACTCGCCAGGTGCAGTACCGAGGCTACCGCCATCGCTCCGAAAGCCACATGGGACAGACCGTCCCCGATGAAGGAAAAACGCTTCAGGACCAGCGTGACACCGAGCAGACTCGAGCACAGGGCGACCAGGATGCCGACCACGAGCGCATAGCGGACAAACGGGAAGGACAGATAGAATAACAGCTGTTTCATTTATTTCTCCTCCTTCCCTCCAAAACTCTTCCAGGCGCTGCTCTCCAGGTATTTTTCCTTCGTGCCGAAGAAGAGCTCGCGATTATCCCCGATGTGCAGGATATGCGTCGCCTCCTCGATCGCCACATGTACATCATGCGTCACCATGAGGATGGTCACGCCGCTTTGGTTCAGCTTGCGGATCAGACGGTACAGCTCCGTCGTCACCTTCGGATCCAGACCGCTCACCGGCTCGTCCAGCAGAAGAAGCTTGGTCGTGGCACACAGCGCCCGCGCAAGCAGAACCCTCTGTTGCTGACCGCCGGACAGATCTCTATAACACTTGTTACGCAACTCCCAGATGCCGAGTTCCTCCAGGCGTTCCCTGGTATTTTTCTTCTCGGCCGCCGAGTAAAAGGGGCGCCTTCCGAGCTTGGCCAGATTGCCGGAAAGGGCCACTTCCCAGACGGAAGCGGGGAAATCCTTCTGGACAAAGCTCTGCTGCGGAAGGTAGCCGATCTCGTACTCCTCCAGCCCATCCCCGTAGGAAATGGTCCCGGACAGGGGTTTGATCAGATGCAGGATCGTCTTCATGAGCGTACTCTTACCCGCCCCGTTTTCTCCGACGATGCAAAGGTAATCCCCTTTATTCACCTGAAAATTGATCTTGTCCGTTACCGGCTGCCCTTCATATCCGGGTTCCAGATCCTTTACCGTGATGTATGCCATAGTCTTTCCTTTTAATAACTTTTGATATTTATTGAAGTGCCTGGCGGAGCATCTCCAGGTTGGACTGCATGATCTGCAGATAGGAGTCACTGCCCGCCGTGGTGGAGGATTGCATGGAATCCCAGACCAGGATCTTCTGATCCTTGCTGCCGGTATTGCTGACGATGGTCTGCGCAATCTTCTGATCGGAGCTTTCGATGACGCTGATCGTTCCGGCGCCGATCTCGTCGATCTTGCCGGCCAGAAATACGACCGTCTCGAAGCTTGCTTCCGTCTCTGCGCTGCATCCGACGAAGGCCGCGAAATAATCCAGCCCGTAATCGTCGACCAGATAGCGGAACGGGAACCGGTCACCGAAGACGATGGTCTTCCGCGCACCAGCCGCCACAGCGCTCTCGTATTCCGCATCCAGAGACTTCAGTTTTGCAAGATAGGCGTCACCGGAGGCCTGTATCTCCTCCGCGGATGCGGGAAGTGCATTCTTTAATGCATCCGTGATGGCCGCTACCAGCACCTGCGCATTCTTCAGAGAGAGCCAGACGTGCTCGTCATACTCCGGCTCCTCACCATCCTCGTGGTCGTGTTCCTCGCCGTCCTCGTGGTCATGGTCTTCCATGCCTTCCTTGACTTCCTCTTCCTTCACGGCATCGCCGAGCAGTTCCATCAGATTCAGCACCTGCATATCCGGATTGACCGCTTCCGCAAGCGCATCATCGACCCACGCATCGGATTCCCCGCCAACATAGATAAATACATCACTGGCTGCGATGGTGGCGATATCCATCGCCGTGGGCTGATAGCTGTGGAGATCCACGCCATTGTCCAGCAGGCAGACCAGGCGCACATTTTCCGCCTGCTCCCCGAGGACTTCCCGCGCCCAGTCATAAGCGGGATAGATCGTGCAGACGACGGATACCTTGTCACCTTCCCCCGCGGAAGCAGAGGCCGTCCGCGCCTGCCCGCAGCCGGTCACCAGCCCGGCGATCATGCAAAAAATCATTAGGAACGCTATCTTACGCATGCATCTTCTCCTTACATTCCGCGCAGTATCCGATCAGCGTGGAGCTGCGCAGATTCAAAACAAACCCGTAATCCTTCAAAAGCGCCTCGCAGAAGACCTTCGCCGCCTCGGATTCGAGATGAAACATCTTCCCGCAGCCCTTGCACTGCGCATGGAGATGGCTGTTGCAATGACAGTGCCCGGAGGAATAGGTATAGGCAGCTCCTTCACTGTCCGCATCGCGCACCTTGACTATGGTTCCGGCCTCTACCAGCCTGGAAAGATTCCGGTACACCGTCGTCAGATTGACCACGATGCCGCGCTCATTCAAACCCTTGCAGATCTCTGCCGGATGGAGCTTCTGATTCTCATGTTCCTCAAAGTACTTCAGAATATCGTTTTTTGCCTGTGTCTGATACTCTCTGGCCATGGCCGCTCCTTCTCTTTTGCAGATTTATACATTTGCAATTCTTTGCTTTTGCAAATTTATAGCATTTGCAAATCATTTTCAAATTATAATCTGAATTTCCGGAAAGTCAAGCGTTTTTCGATGAAGATCACTCCTTTTCTTTCACCTCTGCGGGCGCACGCCTGCAGAGGCGGCACACAAAAGGCGACCGCACCCGTCCGTGCCGTCGCCTTATTCCATCTGTATTCCGTTT
>JAFYEE010000116.1 GCA_017544405.1 Lachnospiraceae bacterium | reverse complement strand
TGCTCTCCAGCCCTGCTTAGAAATCGTAGCCCGCCGCACGCACATCCTCGTTTGCCTGGAGATCGATATTGATGCCGCCTGCCATGTTGGAAATGGAACCGCCGAGACTTGAGCTGAAAGAGGAAAGCTCGGAGAGGGCATTATCCAGGTCGCCGATAGAGTCAAACACCTCACTGACAGCACCGCTCAGCGCCCGGTCTCTCCGGACCGCGTCTGTCTGGATGGAGCCGTCCGCGATCCGGTCGCGCTTGCTCCGGAGATCAATGAGGATGGTCCTCATCGCCCTGATATCGCCTGCGGTACGGTTCGCTGCGGACAGCGCCTGGTTGATCCTGGCTCTCCGCTCTTCGGGAAGCTCAGGCAGGCGGTTTTCCCGGATCTCCTCTACTAAGGGAAGGGTCGTGTTCAGATCCTGCCTCAGCTGATCGTTCAGCGAGACGATGCGGCCGCGCTCCCCGTCCGTCAGACTCAGGCCCTCCGTCATATCGTCCATCGCGTTATCGATCTTCCTTGTCATGCTGCCAAGAGTATCAAAGCTGTCTTCCAGCCCTTCTGTATCGGCCGCAATATCATCCATGGAACTGGTGATCGTGTCTGCAGTGGAATTGATGGTGTCAGCCGCCTCATCAAAGCGCTCCAGGGACGCATTGTAGACCACGTTCGTGGAGTTTTTTACGTCCGTCATGGACTTCGAAAGGCCGGAGAGCCGGTCATAGGTACTCTCCGTGATCCTTTCCGAAGTGTTCAGCGTGTCCGTGATCAGGCTGTTGATGCCGTCCATTTCATCAGACATGGCGGAAAGCACGTCCTGGGAGAAATCCAGGGTGATCTCCGGCTGCTGCTTTCCCGTGATGCCGCCGGTCCCCCTGCGGCCGTAGATCCTTCCATTGTTCACACAGTTTGAGATCTCACCGCCGGTCCTGCCGCAGATTCCGCCGGTGTTGAAGCCGTTGTGCGGATATCCGACGATCCCTTCGTTTGTGCATCCGGTGATGACGCCGCCGTTCATGTTGTATCCCGCTATGCCGCCGGTGTCGATCCTGGTCCGCAGGTTCTCCGTATTGTTGATGGATTTGGTGAGCAGGATATTTTCAAGGATGTCCTTTACGTCTTCCGCGCTCATACTGGAATCGTCAACGTTTGTGTTGATACTGGCCCGGTTGACGCAGTAGGAAATGACGCCTTTGTTTTTTCCCGCGATACCGCCGACAGAATTGTCTGCCGCAAGGAAGCCGGACACTTCACAGCCATTGATCTGTCCGGTCTCCGTATTGACCGCGGCAAGGATGCCCGCGGTGGATTTTCCCGAGACCTGGGCTTCAACCTTGATATTCTCAAGCCGGCCGCTGTTCTGGGAGACCAGGGCCGCCGTGTTGTCCCGGGAAGACGTGATGGCTCCGGTAAGCGTCAGATCGCTGACGCAGCCGTCCGCCCCGATGGTCTGGAACAGAGGGCTCTGGGACGAGAGATTTCCGATGGTGTGGGAATTCCCGTGAAACGTCCCATTAAAGCAGGCAATGCTTCCGATCTCTTCTTTGCCGTTCAGATCCAGGTCCGCTTCCAGCTCCACCGTCAGCCCGTCGGACCAGCTGTTGACTCTGCATTTTTCTGAAAGGCGGACAAGATCCTCGATGGAACTGATCCTGAATACCGCTTCTTCCGTTTCGGCGGCAAAGGTGTCCGGACTGCCCGTAAAGCTCATGCAGACCGGAAGCAGCAGTGCCGCGATCAGCTTACCTATCCTTTTTATCCTTTTCATCAATATACTCCTCGATATCCTGACCTTCGTTATCTGCAAGTTTTGTGATGTCACCCGATACGATGGACGCCTGCACGTCGCCGCGGACAATGCCGTGGACCGTTCCGATGATCTGTCCGGAAATACGGCCCCGGATCATTCCGTCGACACGGATGATGCCGCTCTCATCCCTGGCCTTGATGGGTCTGGAAACGGAGAATGCTGTCTTAGCGATGAACTTGTCTCCGAGCAGCAGGATCTGCGGCAGCACAAAGAGGACCAGGAACATGGAGATCAGGGTGCCTCTTCCGAGACACTGACCGATGCCGGCGATGGCGCCGTCGGAAGTCAGGAATCCGATGACAGTTCCGGCGATCGCAAGGATCGACCCGGAGGTGATGATCGTCGGGAATGCAAAATTCACTGTTTCGATAATAGAATCTCTCCGCCCCATGGTCTTCCTGCACTCCTGGTACCTGGAACCGATCACGATGGCGTAGTCGATGTTCGCACCCATCTGAATGGAGGAGACGATCAGGTAACTTATGAAGAACAGGTTCGCCTGCATCAGGGTCGGGAAGGAGAAATTGATGAAGATCGCGCCTTCGATGACCGCGATCAGCAGCAGCGGCATGCCCGCAGACTGGAAGGTAAAGAGCAGGATCACCAGCACGAAGAGGACCGAGACCACCGAAACGACGATATTATCCGTTTCGAACTGGCCCTTCAGGTCCATCTCGGAGGTGGATTCACCCGCGATATAGACACGAAGGGAAGGATCCTCATCCATTTCGGCTTCAAACACAGGATCTATGATCCGGTGAAGCCCGCCAAGGAAGGCAAATGTCTCCGGGCTTTCCTCCGGGAGCTCCAGGGACACGAGCATCCGCTCGTAGGTTTTTCCCTGCAGCTGCTTTCTCGCCAGGGAGAGCTTGTCGTAAGTATCGTCCAGATCCTTCCTGTCTTCCTCGTCGGGATCGATATATCCTTCGTCGATCTTGTCGTGAAGGAACATATAAATATCGATGAAGGGGATCCGGTAGTTTCCCACTCCGCCGATGATCCGGCCGTATTCTTCCTTGTCCGAAGCATACATGCTGTACAGCATGGTGGAGACATCGTAATCCAGATCGGCCATCTCGGAAAACTGCCGGGGCGTCAGGGGCTGGGAGACCATATAACCCTTTTTCGCTTCCGTATTGGAAAGCGAGGTCACGCTCTTCACCTCCGGCATCGCTTCGAGGGTCTCCGCAATCTTTGAGATCTTGTAGTAATCATGGCTGGGGAGATTGATCGCGATGATATTGTCGGATCCGAAGGTCGCCTCGATCATATCCTCCGTGATCTGCGCCTCGTTTCTGACCGGAGTCATCAGCGTCGAGTACCCGTACACATAGGGGCACTTGTTGGAGAAGTAAAACCCTGCCGCGGCCACCAGCAGGAACAGCGGCGGGATCACCCGCTTCGTGGCATAGGCGAATCTTCCCACAAAGGGGATCTTCGGGACCAGGTTCTTGTGCTTTGTCTTCATCATCAGATCGGAGAAAAGCACCAGAAGCCCCGGCATCAGTGTAAACACTGCCACCAGGCTGATAAGGATCGATTTCGTGAGCGTAGTGCCAAGATCGGCGCCCAGCCCGTATCCCATAAACAGAAGCGCCAGGAGGCCTGAGATCGTGGTAAGGGAACTCGAAGAGATCTCGGGGATCGAATGGGCCAGGGATACGATGACAGCGTCTCTCGTGTCATAATGTTCCCGCTCTTCCTTGAAATGGTTGCAGAAAATGATCGCGTAGTCGATGGACAGCGCGAGCTGGAGCACGATGGCGACAGAATTGGAGACAAAGGAAATGGTCCCCATGAGGAAATTCGTGCCATTGTTGATGAGCGCCGCAGCGCAGAAGGTAAGAAGGAGGACCGGCACTTCGCCGAAGGTCTGGGAGGTCAGGATCAGCACCGTGACGACCACGATCCCCACCACGGCGATGATCAGTTTCATCTCTTCCGCGATGGCGTCCGCCTGCACATCCCCAAGCTCTGAGGAAACATGAAGGTCATAGGAAGCAAGAGACGCTTTCAGCGTGTCCAGGGATTCCAGGGCCCGGTCGTCGTCATCGGCATACCGGAAGACCACGTTGTACAGCGCGGAGGAATCGTTGTAGTGATCCCGGATCTCTTCGAGCGTAAGCTCCTCGTCCTCGTCCGGCACTTCTGTGGATCCCGGCTTCAGATAATCCGGAAGGAAGGATGTCTCGAACACGCCCGGGGACTCCTTGATCTTTTCATAGACCTCGAAAGCCTCGGAAAGGGAGATATTGGATATCATTACTTTCGCAGATCCGAAAGTAGTGTATTCCTTTTCCATCATATCCATGGTCTGCCTGGTCTCCGTGTCATCGCTGAGGTATTCGGAAAGATCGTTCTCCACCGATACCCAGTTGGACGAAAAGATCGAAAAGATGATCAGGATAATGTAGATCAGGAAGAACAGGTTCCTCTTGTCTACGATAAACGAGCATATTTTCATAAGTGGTGACGACTTGTTGTCCATAATTGCGGATTCTCCTATAATTCTTCTCTGAACTTAAAAAGCGGGAGTCTTCTCCCACTAAGATAAAAAGATGCCGTCCCGGCCGAAGTCCCCCAGCCGGAGCGGCGTTCTGCTGATACCCGGGCACCGGACTATCAGTGAAGATTGATCATCTCCACGCAGGTATTATCGTTTCCTACAGTCCGGAGCATTTCCTCCTGCTTCTTCAGCGCTGCCAGTGCCTCAATATCCGATCCGTACTCGCCGACGGTGCTGCGGCTCAATTCTTTTCCATTGTCGTCTTTCCTGACAAGGTCGATCCTGATCCTCATAACAGACTCTCCTTTTCCGGGCATACGACCGTACCGCCCGTATGATCATTTGAGACCCATTATAGCACGTAACAGCTTCCTTGCACCTCTTAATTATTTGTTTTATTATTGAAATTAAGGACCCGAATATGACCATTCGTTTCAAAGGAGGTGCGTCGCTTATGAAACAGCATTATGTCGGAGGCGGGCATATCGCCGTCAAGACCTGCAATATGGAAGAAAGCATCGCATTCTACACAAAAATAGGAGGAAAGCTTCTGCAGCTGGAATCCCTGCCGGACGGTAACGGGCGGAAGCAGCTGGCGCTCCTGAGCCTCGCAGGTTTCGTCCTGGAACTCATCTGTCCCGCGGAGCCGAAAAAGGAGGAGGACGGTGTGGTGGCCCACTTCGCAGTCTACGTGGACGATGTGGACGCCGCTGCCGCTGAGCTTCAGGCCCTCGGGATCGATACCTTCCT
>JAFYEE010000115.1 GCA_017544405.1 Lachnospiraceae bacterium | reverse complement strand
TGAAGGACGAATACTATAGGAAATGATGGATATCGGCAATATGATGGATCAGAGTGTCGAGAGCACCAAGATGCTCTCCGAGGAATGCAACGGCATGCGTGAGGTTACCGATCACGGTATGCAGACCGTCGATGGCCTGACCAAGATCACCGAGCAGAACGTCAAGGCCTTCAATGGCATCTTCGATGCGATCAACGGCATCGACGAGCGCACCAAGGCCATCAGCACCGCAAGTGAGCTGATCACCTCCATCGCAAGCCAGACCAATCTCCTGTCCCTGAATGCTTCCATTGAAGCAGCCAGAGCCGGAGAAGCCGGCAGAGGCTTCGCAGTCGTCGCAGGTGAGATCGGACAGCTTGCCGATCAGAGTGCACAGTCCGCAGACAGCATCAACAAGATGCTCGAAGAGCTCGAGAACAGCGCGAAGTTCGCTACGGACCAGAGCGCGCTTGTCCGCCAGTATGTCGACCAGCAGAAGCAGGCCGTACATGATACCAGAGAGCAGTTCGAAGCCATCGTGGCAAGCATCGGCAAGGTCGGCAAAGGGGTGCAGACCCTCGACGAAGCCAATGCGCAGCTCGAGCATGGCGTCTCTTCCATCCGCGATCTGCTGGATTCCCTCTCCGCTGCTTCCGAGGAGAATGCAGCTACCGCTCAGGAGCTCTCCGCTACGACCCAGTCCGTCAACGGAAGCGTTCAGGAGCTCAGGGAATCCGTCGACAGTGTCGGCAATTCCGCAGAGGATCTGGTTGCGATCGTGGACGATTTCAAGATCTGATCCGGATTCCGATCCTTTCCGCTTCGTCGGATATAAAGACGTTAAAAGAGGACACCGCGGTGTCCTCTTTTTTCATGCCTGTACGAGCCGTTTCAGCCTTCGTCCTACCGGAACAGCTCCCGTTTCCGATCGATCATCTCTTCCGTCTGTTCCAGATAGAGCTTTACATCCTTTACATTCTCGCTTCTTCGGATCTCATAGGCCGTCTCTCCGTCCGCGCCCTTCCGCGCATCCACGCGCTTGGTGATGGTTCCGGCGCCGAGCGCGATCACGCTCTGGATCTCCTCCATCATCAGCACATTGTACAGGCCGTATTTTCCGGGCGCTGCGTAACCGACATTCTCAAAATTGCCGGACATATTCTTCTGGCGGTACAGATAGTAAGGATACAGTCCCATGGCCGCCGCCCCTTCGGCCGCGATCGCCATGGTCTCGTCGGTATTGCCCGCGGCGGGCATCCCGTTCTCCTCGATCCAGCGGGCCAAGCGTGAGGCACGCTTGATCGCCAGAGAATGCACCGTGAGGGACTCCGGCGCAAGCTCCCGCACCTGCCGCATGGTCTCGCGAACGTTTCCCGCACCCTCTCCGGGCAGTCCCAGGATCAGATCCATGTTGATATTGTCAAAGCCGAGCCGACGTGCGATCCGGTACGCTTCCCGCACCTGTTCCACACTGGCCCTGCGCCCGATGAAATCCAGCGTCTCCTGCTTCATGGTCTGCGCGTTGATCGAGATGCGGGTTACGCCATGCCTGCGAAACACCTCCAGCTTTTCCTGCGTGATGGAATCCGCGCGGCCCGCCTCGACGGTAAACTCTTTGCACCCGGACAGATCCATCTCCTCCTCCAGCGCGCGGATCAGCCGCTCGGACTGCGCCGGCTCCAGCGTCGTGGGCGTACCACCACCGATGTAAACACTGTCGGGGCCGCGGCCGTGCATCATCTCCGCGGTCGCGCGGATCTCCCGAATCAAGGCATCTATGTAAGCGTCCACCTGATTCCGGTATCCGGCAATGGGAAAGGAAGTAAAGGAGCAATACAGACAGGTGGTGGGACAGA
>JAFYEE010000114.1 GCA_017544405.1 Lachnospiraceae bacterium | reverse complement strand
CATGCCGCAAAATTTGCCGAGCTGCTCGGCGAGGTGGTGACAGGTTCCACGAAGAAGAACCTGGAGCTTCGCGCGGAAGCGGAGTACGGCGCTACCCAGGGCCGCGTGGATATCGCAAAGCGTGCGAAGGCTGAGAATCTCGATGCCATCCATGACACCGTTCATGAGATCGCTCGTGACGAGGCCCGCCACGGCAAGGCAGTTGAAGGCCTGCTGAAGAGATATTTCGGCTGATCCGCTTGGGATGAGAGATAAGGGGACCGCTGCCCGGAAGG
This sequence comes from Lachnospiraceae bacterium, assembly GCA_017544405.1. Lineage (GTDB taxonomy): Bacteria > Bacillota > Clostridia > Lachnospirales > Lachnospiraceae > AC2028. Next base: position 3,754 of record JAFYEE010000114.1, on the reverse strand, counting down.
GTGGCGGTCTTTTTTGGGGTAATTCTTAAGCATTCTTAAGGATTCTTAAGGAGAATCCCTTTTACAATGCTGTTCTTTTCTGCTACAATGTGCTTTGGATCGTGTTTCAGGGATCCTTTTTTATGCAAAAAGAATGACAGGAGAGAACTATGAAGAAGAAAGCATTTAGACTGATACCGGCACTGATCGCCGCAGTGATGCTGATCGGATGCGGCAGTGAAGAAGAAGCGGCTCCCCCTACCGTGGTTCCCGAGCCGATCGTGATCGATGATTCCGCGGAGCCTGACCCTGTGCAGGAGCCCGAAGCAGAGAGCAGCACGGCTGCTGCAGAGCCCGAGGAAGAGCCCGAGGAGGTGCGCGAAGGGTATTACCGCAGCGAGCTGACCGGTGAGTGGACCGTGGAAGAGCTGAAGGATCAGCGCCCCATCGCCGTGATGGTGGACAATGAGATCACCGCTCTGCCGCATTACGGAACGTCCCAGGCGGACATCATCTTCGAGATGATGAACAGCACGCAGAATGACCGCGTGACCCGTTTCATGTGCCTGGTGAAGGACTGGGAGAATCTGGAGCGCTTCGGAAGCGTCCGCAGTACGAGACCGACCAACATCATCCTGGCGCCGGAGTACAATGCAGTCCTCTGCCATGACGGCGGCCCTTATCACAATGACGCATACTGGGCGAGAGACTGGGCTCCGGATCATCTGAACGGTATCTTCAAGCGGATCGACAACGGCAAGCCGAGAGAGTTCACGGAGTATGTCACCGGCGAGAAGCTGACGGCCAATATCGGCACGGGCAGCATTTCCCGCACCTATGACGATTACTGGGGAGATCATTTCCGCTTCTCCAGCAAGGGCGTGGTGCTCGATGACATCGCGGACGTATTTGACGCTACGAAGGTGGATCTGACCGGCGCGTTCAAGCACAATCGCACCCAGCTGACCTACGATGCGGAGGAAGGGGTCTATATCTACAACGAGTACCCCGGAAGCACCAGCAAGTACGGCTATACCGGAACCTACACCGACGCTCTGAACGGAGAGCAGCTGAAGTTTGAAAATGTCATCCTTCAGTGCTGCGACTTCAACCAGCTCGATGACCATGGCTATCTGATCTACAATGTCATGACGGATGCGGTGAAGAACGGTTACTTCCTCACGAAGGGCAAGGCGATCCCCATCACCTGGAACAAGCCCGGTGAGACCGCTCTGACCAAGTTCTACTACTGGGATACCGATCAGCAGATCGTGATGAATGTGGGCAAGACCTACATCGCGATCGTACCTGCGGAGTACTGGCTGGATATCACCGTCGAGTAAGATTTTTATAAGACACGCCGAGGCGCATTTTGACTGCGCCCCGGCGTATTTTTTTACAAAGATTTTATACCGGGGGGTTCGGCAGAGAGCAGAGGAGTATGATATATTAAAGAAGTGGATGTCATCTGTGTCGGAGATGAGGTTTTTTCATGAAATTAAGGACTCGAATAGCGCTCACTTTCATATTGATCATTGCCATTCCGCTGATCCTCACGATCATGTCCTTCACCGTGATCCGGGCCTTTCTGAATTCCGGAGATCTGTCCTTTTCGGATGGTCAGAGCATGCAGGATGTGATCCAGAACGCGGATGGGATATACAGCGAGCTCCTTGCGCAGAAAAAGCAGAATGAGACGCTGCTGGGAGATGCGGATTTCCTTCAGGGGATCCAGGAGGAGATGGGCAAGGGGACTACCTTTCTCTTCGTCCGCCGGGGCGAAACGATCCTCTATTCCGGCAATGAAGCGCTTTCGGAACGGCTCCTTCCGATGCTGCCCAAATACGGGCAGATGAGTCTGACCATCGACACCGGGATCTGGTTCGACGCGGAGGAGGTATACATCCGGCAGATCGATTTCGCGGATCGGGCCGGGAATCCCTGCAGTCTCTTTGTCGCGGCCAAGGGCAACAATATCATCTCGCGCCGTCTGGTCATCGATATGCTCGTGGCGATCATCGTCATCCTGGTGGTGACCAGTATCGCGCTTACCGCCTGGATCAACCGCGGGATCTACGAGCCGGTCAAGAAGCTGAACGAAGCGATGAAATCCATCCGCAACGGGGATTATGACTACGTGCTCGACAGCGATGAGGAGGGCGAGATCGGAGATCTCTTCCGCAATTACGAGGACATGCGCATGCAGCTGAAGGAATCGGCGCGTGAGAAGTCCGAGCAGGAGCAGAAAAATCGCGAGCTCATCAGCAATATTTCCCATGATCTCAAGACGCCCATCACCTCCATCAAGGGGTATGTCGAGGGCATCATGGACGGGGTCGCGGATACGCCGGAGAAGATGGACCGCTACATCCGCACCATCTACAACAAGGCGTCCGACATGGACAATCTGATCAATGAGCTGACGACCTATTCCTCCGTGGAGAATGACCGGATCCCGTACAAGTTCCTGCGGATCAATGTGGCCGATTATTTCGGGGACTGCAAGGAAGAGGTCGGAATGGACCTCGAGGCGCGCGGGATCGATTTCCACTATTCGAATTTTGCTCCGCCCGACACCGTGATCATCGCGGATCCGGAACAAATGAAAAAGGTGATTAACAATATCATCAGTAATAGTGTAAAATATATGGATAAGCCGCGTGGTGTGATCGAGATGCGGATCCTGGACGAAGTGGATTCGGTGCGCATGGAGATCGAGGACAACGGAAAAGGCATCGCGCAGAAGGATCTGGACAAGATATTTGAACGGTTTTACCGTACGGACGCGTCGCGTAATTCCGCCCAGGGCGGAAGCGGCATCGGCCTCTCGATCGTCAAGAAGATCATCGAGGACCATGGCGGATATATCTGGGCGACGAGCCGTGAGGGGGAGGGAACCTGCATGCATTTCGTCCTGAGAAAATATCAGGAGATGGGCGGGACGCCTTCCTGAGAGGTTAAGGAGCGATAAACCCAAGGGGGAAAAGGAGGAACAGCATGAGCAAAATTCTGATCGTTGAGGACGAGGAGGCCATTGCCGATCTGGAGCGCGACTATCTGGAGATGAACGAGTTCAGTGTGACGATCCGCAACGATGGTGTGAGCGGACTCGAGGAGGCAATGAAGGGGAATTACGACCTGATCGTCCTGGACCTGATGCTTCCCGGACTGGACGGCTTCGAGGTATGCAAGCGGATCCGCGAGGAGAAGAACATTCCGATTCTGATGGTGTCTGCGAAAAAGGACGACATCGATAAGGTGCGCGGCCTGGGTCTGGGCGCGGACGATTACATGACCAAGCCCTTCAGCCCGAACGAGCTGGTGGCCCGTGTGAAGGCGCATCTGACCCGCTATGAGCGTCTGGTCGGCGCCGGCGTGGCGAAACAGGAGAATGATATTGTGGAGATCCGTGGCATCCGCATCGACAAGACGGCCCGCAGAGTCTTCATAAATGGTGAGGAGCGGGCGTTTACGACGAAGGAATTCGATCTGCTGACCTTCCTGGCGGAGCATCCGAACCGCGTCTTTACCAAGGATGAGCTCTTCCGTGAGATCTGGGGCATGGAGTCGATCGGCGATATTGCCACGGTCACCGTCCATATCAAGAAGATCCGCGAGAAGGTGGAAGAGGACACCGCGAAGCCGCAGTACATCGAGACGATCTGGGGCGTCGGGTACCGCTTCAAGATCTGAGGCCGCCGGGCAGAGCGCTCCGGCAGATCCGAAACGCAATAGAAAAGCCCGCACATCGTAGGATGCGATGTGCGGACTTTTT
>JAFYEE010000113.1 GCA_017544405.1 Lachnospiraceae bacterium | reverse complement strand
GGCATCATATACCTCGGTCTCAACCGGAGCATCGATGGGATTCGGAAACTCCTTGATGGTCACGGAATCGATGGGAAGCAGGAGCTTCTTGCCGAGCTTCTGTGCCTTATCCATCATCTCCTTGCAGTAGTCGAGCTTCTCATTGTCGCAAAGGGAGGTTCCGATCTCGTAGCCCTGGGCCTTGACGAAGGTATAGGCCATGCCGCCGCCGATAATGAGAGTATCGCACTTCTCAAGAAGGTTGTTGATCACGTTAAGCTTATCCGCAACCTTGGCACCGCCGAGGATGGCAACAAAAGGACGGACCGGATTCTCAACGGCGTTGCCGAGGAAATTGATCTCCTTCTGCATAAGGTATCCGACTGCACAGTTTCCGCCCTTCTTGCGAACGAACTCTGTAACTACCGATACGGAAGCATGAGCACGGTGTGACGAACCGAATGCATCACATACATAATCATCGCACAGGTCAGCAAGCTCTTCTGCGAACTTTGTTCCTGCCTTGCCGGGCTTGGTCTCTTCCTTGCCGCGGAAACGGGTATTCTGAAGCAGGACCACATCGCCTTCCTTCATCGCCTCAACGGCCTTGGTAGCTGCTTCGCCGGTGACATTGTAATCGGAGACAAAGACGACTTCCTTGCCCAGCTTCTCGGAGAGACGCTTTGCAACGGGCGCCAGGGACTCGCCCTCATTGGGGCCGTCCTTCACCTTGCCGAGGTGGGAGCAAAGGATCACCTTGCCGCCGTCATTGATCAGCTTCTTGATGGTGGGCAGTGCCGCAACGATTCTGGTCTCGTCGGTAATCTCACCGTTCTTGAGCGGTACGTTAAAGTCACATCTCACGAGGACTCTCTTCCCCTTCGCATTGATATCATCTACGGTTTTCTTATTCAATCCCATAATTCCACTCCTTTATCATCTCAAATAGTAAAAGGGTCCGGTCCTAAGACCGGACCCTTCAGGTCTGCTTCCTACGTCCGCAGCTTATACCAGCTCGGAGAAGTACTTGATGGTACGAACCATCTGAGAGGTGTAGCTGTTCTCATTGTCATACCAGGAAACTACCTGAACCTGATAGGTATCCTCGTCGATCTTGGAAACCATGGTCTGGGTAGCATCGAACAGGGAACCGAATCTCATGCCGATAACATCGGAGGAGACGATGGGATCCTCGTTGTAGCCGAAGGACTCGTTGGCAGCAGCCTTCATTGCAGCGTTGATGCCTTCCTTGGTAACGCCAGCCTTCTTAACCACAGCGGTAAGAATGGTGGTGGAACCGGTGGGAACGGGAACACGCTGTGCGGAGCCGATCAGCTTGCCGTTCAGCTCAGGGATAACAAGGCCGATTGCCTTTGCAGCGCCGGTGCTGTTGGGAACGATGTTCGCAGCGCCTGCACGTGCACGGCGAAGATCACCCTTGCGATGAGGGCCGTCCAGGATCATCTGGTCGCCGGTATATGCATGGATCGTGCTCATGATACCGCTCTGGATGGGAGCATAATCATTGAGAGCCTTTGCCATGGGAGCCAGGCAGTTCGTGGTGCAGGATGCAGCGGAGATGATCTGATCGTCCTTGGTAAGGGTATCGTTGTTGACATTGAAAACGATGGTCTTCAGATCATTGCCGGCGGGTGCGGAGATGACAACCTTCTTGGCACCTGCATCGATGTGAGCCTGGGACTTCTCCTTGGAAGTATAGAAACCGGTGCACTCAAGAACAACATCGACACCAAGCTTTCCCCAAGGGCAATCCTTTGCATCCTTCTCGGCATAGATCTGAAGGGTCTTGCCGTCAACCGTGATGGTGTTAGCCTCATCATCGGATGTAACGGTGTGGAGATTTTCTCCGATCTTGCCCTGATATCCGCCCTGAGCGGTATCATACTTGAGCAGGTGAGCCAGCATGGAGGGCTTGGTCAGGTCGTTGATAGCAACAACCTCATACCCTTCTGCGCCGAACATCTGTCTGAAAGCAAGACGACCGATACGACCGAAACCATTAATTGCAACTCTTACTGCCATGTTTCTAATCCTCCTAGATTTCTTTTTTCCAATCCGCAGCCCTCCCCCCGGCGCCGCCGGAAATCCCGCAGCGACAAAGCTTCTGACCTTCGGATTGTCAAATTTTTGTCAGCAGGTTTATTTTACAAGGTTTCCGGATATAATTCAAGTAAGAATTGCGCCCGTCGCAAAAAATTCAAAATTCGTTCAAAGATATGCTATGATGACTACGGAAAGCCTTTGTTTTCCCACTGCATACACGCCCAACGGAAGGAGAAACCCATGTCCATCAAAGCCGACCAGCACATGCACTCTCACCACTCCGGAGACTCCGAAGCCTCCATGGAATCCATGATCGAAGCGGGGATCGCCGCGGGTCTCGACACGCTGTGCTTTACCGAACACAACGATTTCGACTATCCCGAATGCCCGGACATCGCGCCGGAAAAATGGATCCTGAACGTGGATTCCTACCTGTACGAGCTGTTGAAGCTCCGGGAAGCGTACGAAGGACGGATCCGGCTCCTCTTCGGCATCGAGATCGGCTTTCAGACCTCCTGCATGCGGCCCAATGCCGTTCTGGCCAAATCCCATGATTTTGACTTCATCATCGGATCCTCCCATGTGCTGGACGGCGCGGATCCCTACTATCCGGAATACTGGCAGGGCAAGGACGAAAAGGAAGTCATACGGAGATATTTCGAGACCGAACTGGAAAATGCAAAGAAACATTCGAATTTTGATGTCTACGGGCATCTGGACTACATCGTCCGCTACGCGCCCTTCGGGAAGGACGGATACCATGTCTCCGACTATACCGACATCGTGGAAGAACTCCTGAAGACCCTGATCGAGAAGGGAAAGGGCATCGAGCTGAACACCGCCGGTCTCCGGTCCGGCCTAAGGGATTTCCACCCCTGCCGGCAGATCCTGGAGCGGTACCGGGCGCTCGGCGGAGAGATCCTGACGATCGGATCCGACGCCCACAGCCCGGAACATGTGGCCGCGCAGTTTGACAAGGCTGCCGATCTTTTGAAGGACATCGGCTTCACGTACTATACCGTCTTCGAGAAGCGAACCCCCGAGTACCGAAGGCTCTGATCCGCCTCCGGCTCCTGCTCAGTCCCCTTTTACCGGGCGCCTGCGAAAACTCGGGCGTCCCAGCGCATCGAATTCCCGCACGATCTCATAATGCACCGGAGCATCCGCAGATCCGCTTGCCGCATCTGCCGGCGCTTCGGTGCTTTTTGCTGCCTCCTGCGCCTCGATCACGGCCCGGATCTGCTCCGGCGTCGCAGGATAATGCAGCTGCTTTCGGATCTCCTCCGGGGTATACCCCTGCGCATGGAGCTTTCGCACCGCCCCGGCATAGGCCACCTCCCCGGTAAAACGCCCAAGTGCCTCCCGGAACGCTTCCCCCGGGAAATCCTGTGCCTCTCCCGAGGATTCTCTTAAGAATTCTTCTTTTTTCGCCTCAAAGAATGCATCCGCCTCCGAGCACATATTCTCCCTCGTAAAAAACAAGCGCCTGTCCCGGCGTCGCAGCGCGTACCGGCGCATCAAAGCGGCAGGTGACACGGCCATCCTCCTCCGGACAGATCACGCCCGGCGTCCCCGTGTGGTTGTAGCGGATCCTGGCCGTCACGCGAAGCGGCTCCGTGACCCGGTCCCGCGCCATCCAGCTGACCTTCTCACAGGTGACCGTATCGGTCATCAGATCTTCATTTTCCCCGAGAACAACCTCATTGGTCTCCGGCCGGATCCCGGTCACGAAAATGCGGTGCCCGGCCGCGATCTGCAGTCCGCGCCTCTGTCCGATGGTGTAATGCGTGATCCCCTTGTGTCTTCCGACTACTGAGCCGTCCGCGCGCACAAAATCTCCCGGTCCGGGAACCCGCTCCCCTGCCTCACGGTCGATGAAGGAAGCGTAATCTCCGTCCGGCACGAAGCAGATCTCCTGACTGTCCGGCTTGTGCGCCACGGGGAGCTTTAACTCCTCCGCGATCCTGCGGATCTCCTCCTTCTCATACGCGCCCACCGGCAAAAGCGTGTGCCGGAGCTGCTCCTGGGTCAGGCTGTACAGGGCGTAGGTCTGATCCTTTTTCGCCGTCACCGAGGTGCGCAGCGCATAGCGCCCGTTGGGCAGCCGGTCGATCCGCGCATAGTGCCCGGTGGCTATGTAATCCGCCCCAATGTCCATGCTGCGCCGCAGAAGGCTCTCCCATTTCACATAGCGGTTGCAGGCGATGCAGGGATTCGGTGTCCGGCCGCGCAGATACTCCGCCGTAAAATAGTCGATCACGTCCCTGCGAAATTCCTCGCGGAAATTCATTACATAGTGCGGGATCCCGAGCGCATCCGCCACCGCGCGCGCATCCTCGACCGCAGACAGCCCGCAGCATCCGCCCGCGCATGCCGCCGCGTGCGGATCCTCGTCCTGCCAGATCTGCATGGTGACCCCAATCACATCATAGCCCTGTTTTTGTAAAAGATAAGCTGCCACGGAGGAATCCACGCCTCCGGACATGCCTACCACAACTTTCTCAGACATGTTTGCAATACTCCTCATACGGGAGGGAAAGCTCCCGCAGCCGCGCCGTCTGTACACGGATCAGCTCGCATACCTCCAGCACTTCCTCTGCCGTATTGTGCTCCGAAAAGGTCAGCCGCAGCGACCCCTTTGCCTCGATCGCCTTCCTGCCCATGGCCGTCAGCACATGGGAGGGCTCCAGCGCGCCCGCAGAGCAGGCAGAGCCGGAGGATGCGCAGATCCCCTTCTGATCCAGCAAAATAAGCAAGGTCTCGCCCTCGATTCCGGGGAGACATATATGTACATTGCCGGGAAGGCGATTCTCCCGGCTGCCCGATACGAGCACATGGGGATTCTCGGTAAGAAGATGCTCCCAGAACAGCTCCCGGAGCGAGCGCTTGACGCGGATCGCCTCTTCCATCCGCTGCGCCGCAAGCGCACAGGCTTTTCCGAAGCCGACGATCCCGGGGACATTCTCCGTGCCGGAACGTCTCCCCCGCTCCTGTCCGCCGCCGGTCAAAAATGCGTCCAGCCGGACTCCCTTTTTCACATAGAGAAGCCCTGTGCCCTTGGGTCCGAAGATCTTGTGTGCGCTGGCGGAGAGAAGGTCCGCGCCGAGCTCCGAGGCAATCAGCGGGATCTGACCGAAGGCCTGCACCGCATCCGTGTGAAAGAGCGCTCCGCCTTCGTGGGCGATCTGTGCCAGCTCCCGGATCGGTTCGATGGTTCCGACCTCATTGTTGGCCGTCATGACCGATACCAGAACCGTGTCCTCACACATGGCGCTGCGCAGCGTCTCGGGCAGGACGGTTCCTTCCGCGTCCACCGGCAGGACCGTCAGGCGGTAGCCCTCCCGCGCGAGATCCTCGGCCGTCCGCAGAACCGCCGGATGCTCGACCGCGGAGACGATGATATGGCGTCCGCTTTTGCCCGCGCGAACGCCCAGCCGGAGCGCCCAATTATCGCTCTCGGTCCCTCCGGACGTAAAAAAGATCTCTTCCGGGAGCGCACCGATCAGCGCCGCCGCCCGCTCTCTCGCCGTGCGGATCGCCTGCTTTCCGGCACTTCCAAGGCGGGTCGCCGAACTCGCATTTCCGAATTTTTCGCTAAAATAAGGCAACATCTCCTCCAATACCAGTGGATCGGTCGGAGTCGTTGCCGCACAGTCCATATAGATCATCCAAAAAACCTCCGATGGACCTTTTCGACAAAAAAGATCCGGGTGATCTCACCCGGACCTCATGATAGCATATTTCTCTTTTTCTTAAAAGGCTTTCGCCACGACGAGACCATCCGCATTATCCACCAGAGTACTGCTGCTCTGCGAACCTACAAAGAAACGATACTGCTGCAGGATCTGATCCTTCTGGGTATCCGATGCATTCGCCTCCTGATCGAGAGCGAGGATATCGCTGTCTTTGCCGATGTAGCCGAAATCCTTCTGAAATCCAAGGGAAATATCCTCTAGTGCTGCGTCCCTCCGTGGACCGGTCGTCTCTGCGGACGGCTGCGGGACGGCTGCAGGACGGCTCTGAACCTCCGCTGCCTGCTGATCCTGTCTGCGCACTTCCTCGAGACTGACGGAGGGGATTTCGGGAACACGATAGTTCTGCAAATACGAACTGTAATCATTTATTGCATTCAGTCTCATTCCCTTCCTCCTTTCCGTGATTATGGGAATCCTTTCCCATACCATTCACATTATCGGATATTCGGGAAAAAAACTGAAGTACAAAAAACCATATTTTACGAATTGTTTATTATTTATTCAGCATTCCCTTCAATTCATCCATGAAGGTGTTCACATCCTTGAATTCCCGATAGACGGACGCAAAACGTACATAGGCCACTTCGTCCAGATCCTTGATCTTGTTCATCACAAGCTCTCCGATCACATCGCTGGAGATCTCCTTCTCCTCGAGCGTGGAGATCTCATTCTCCACCTCGTCGACCAGCATATCGATCTGGTCGGCGCTGACGGGACGCTTATGGCAGGCGCGCAGGACGCCGGAACGGATCTTGTTCCGGTCGAAGGCCTCGCGGTTGTTGTCCTTCTTGATGACGATGAGCGGTATCGTCTCCACCTTCTCATACGTGGTAAAACGCTTGCCGCAGTCATCGCAGATACGTCTCCTGCGGATCGAAGCATTGTCATCCGCCGGTCTCGAATCGATTACTCTGGAATTGTCATTCCCGCAATACGGACATTTCATTGAGCCCCTCCTCCTCTATCGGACGCAGGTCATCCGTCCCAATTTTCCGACGCGCCTTCCCATTTGTCGGGCGTCTCAAACAGACGGTCATTCATCCAGGCCACCGCATCCGTCACACCGTCCCGGTCAAAGGAGAACTCCCGGCTCTCCCGGCTCTCTTCCGGGGTGGTATGGAAATTGTAAGGCTCCGGCCAGATGGTGCACAGAAGCGAGGTATCCTTTACGACCTCACCGGTCTCGGGATCGGGGTGCTCACGCACCTGCATCTCCATCCGGTAACGCATGCCGGAATCCGAGCCGGTAAAAGGCGATTTTTTCAAAAATTCCATCGAAAGGATATCATCTGCCGAAACCATATTCACACATCCTGTCTGTTATTCATCCTCGCTCTTCTTCATGAAGGGAGCAAACTTAAAATCTCCCTTGGAAGGGCGCTGCTGCTGCACAGGGGCCTGTGCGCCGAAGTCCGGGCTCACCGTGCTCGTTCCCTGACGGGTGCCCTGTCTGGATGCCGTCTGCTGCGAACCGAAGCCGGTATCAAAATGAAGCGGCTGCTGCGCGCGGCCTGCCCCCTGCTGCGTCTGCGCGGAACCCGCGGAGAAACGAAGGGATGCCTGCGGACGTCCCTGTCCGGGCTGCGCAAAGACCGATTGACCATGCATCGCCGTCTGATAGGAAGGCGCGCCGACCGTCTCGCTGGGTGCATCCATGCCGGTGGCGATCAGCGTCACCTTGCAGGTATCCGGCTCGGACTTGTCCTGATTCATACCGGTGATCACATTCGCGTCACGACCGGTCAGATTGGTAATGTAGGTATTGATCACCTTGACGTCGTTCAGATTGAAGTCGCCGGTGACATTGATGATCAGATCCGTTGCGGTATTGATCGTCGTCTCGAGCAGCGGGCTGTTCACCGCCTGCTCGACCGCATCCGCCGCCTTGTTGTCGCCCTTGCCGATACCGATGCCGATATGGCCGACGCCCTTGTCCTCCATGACGGTGCGGATATCCGCAAAGTCCACATTCACGGTCTGGTTGGTATTGATGATGCTGATGACGCCCTGCACGGCCATGTGAAGCACGCTGTCGGCCATCTTCAGCTGTTCGTTCATATCATCCTTGCGGTCCACCAGATCGGTCAGCTTGTCATTCGGAATAACGACAAGTGTGTCAAGATACTCGGAGATCTTCTCGATGCCCTGCTTTGCACGCTCTTCGCAGGGACCTGCCTCCCACTCGAAAGGCTTCGTCACGATGCCGACGGTCAGGATGCCGAGCTCCTTGGAGATCCGGGCCACCACGGGAGATGCGCCGGTACCGGTTCCCTTTCCCATACCACAGGTGATGAAGGCCATCTCCACACCCGCCAGAGCTTCCTTGATCTGTTCCGCGTTCTCCTCCGCAGCCTTCTCGGCCACTTCCGGATTGGCTCCGGCGCCTCTGACGCCCTTGCCGAGCTTTATCTTCTTCAGTGCCTTGCAGTTGTTCAGCGCCTGCTGGTCTGTATTCATGGCAATAAACTCTACACCGTCTATGCCCTCATCAATCATTCTGTTCAGCGCGTTATTACCGGCACCGCCGATGCCGATCACCACAATTCTGGCGCCAAGGTTCACATCCTCTTGAATGATATCTATCACCGCAGTCTCCTCCCGATTCTTCAGACTCGATTATTTACAATCACAATAAATCATAGTATTATTTCATGAAATTTTCAACCGTTTTTCACAATTCATGATAGTTTCACGCGTTTCACGCATCAGGTGTCGGGGGAAAATACATAGATGCCCTCGAAGCTGTACTCCTCCATATCCAGAACCCCTTCGCGGTCTCCCAGACGCTTCAGGATCTCCTTCATGCACATCACCTTGTCCTCCAGATAGGTTGCCTGGTTGCCCAGATCGACGCGCACCTTTCCGAAGTACAGGGTGATCTTCCCACCTTCGTGAAAATGGATCCGATCCACCTTCAGCTTATATTTTTCCATGAGCTTCGTAACTTCCAGCGTGCGGTTGAAGACATCCGTATCGTCCTCGATGAGACGCCGGCCCAGCGCAGCGCCGGAAAAATCCAGCCCTGACACCTGCGGGATCCCGTCCGTCAGGACATTGGAGCTTTCCACGATATAGCCGTCCTTGTCAAAATACATATAGTGGTCGAGATAGACCACATAACCGGCCAGCGCCTTCTCATAGACCGAGATGCGGATGGAGTCCTTCGAAAGGACGGTCACCGTGATGGAATCCACGAAGGGAACATCCTCGATCTTCTTGTCCTTGTAGCGGAAGGACAGATAGAGGGAATTGTCCCCCAGAGGGCCCGTCATCACGAGATCGATGATCTCCTGGTCCGTATAGTGCGTATTTCCGTCCACGTAGGTCTGCTCGGGATCAATGCGGTAGGTGTACAGAAAATAGTAGATCCCGTACATAACAGCGGCGATCAGAGCCAGCAGAATGACGACCCGGAGAATGATCCTGCTTCGTCTCATACTTCCGCCTCTCCGCGCAGAACGCTCTGTCTGTGCACACTCAGCACCAGACCCATCTCCGCCAGGAGCAGCACCGCGGAAGATCCGCCGTAGCTGACGAAGGGAAGGCTGACACCGGTGTTGGGCATGGACGCGGTATTGACCGCGATATGCAGGATCATCTGGATCGCGATATGCGACATCACGCCGACGACGATCAGGAAACCGAACCGGTCACTGGTCTGCTTCGCCACACGGTACATCTGAAGGATCAGAAGCGCATAGAGCATCATCAGCGCTATAGCGCCCACGATGCCGAGCTCTTCGCAGATGATCGCAAAAATAAAGTCATTGTGCGGCTCGGGGAGCGCACTGATCTTCTGGACACTCTGTCCGAGTCCCTTTCCGAGAAAACCGCCGTTGCCGATGGCATAGAGGGAATTCAGCGTCTGATGCGCCGCATCATCCGTCGAAAGCTCCGGATACAGCCAGGCTACGATACGGCCGAAGCGGTAATTCCCCTCTTCAATGGCCGTCCTGGATGCGTAGTTTTGGACGACATAGGCAGTGATCCCGCAGGCCGCCAGGACGCCGCAGGCCGCTGCTCCGAGGTAGGCCGCATAATTACGGCTGGCGATAAACATCATGAAAAAGGTGATGCCGGCCACGATCAGCGTGGAGCTCAGATGGGACGTGAGCCCCAGGATCTCCGCGAGAAGCGGAAGGATCGGAACGGCCACGCGAAGGGCTCCTTTTATGGAATTGAAATCCTTTCCGAGCCGGTTGATCGTGTAGGCGACGAACATGATCACCGCCACCTTTGCGATCTCGGAGGGCTGGAACTGGATCCCGGTCCCGGGGATAGCGACCCAGCGCGTTGCCTCGTGCGATTCAATGCCCCAGGGGATGACCAGGAGCATCGCGCCCAAAGCCACCAGATAGAACGCGTTGCAGAGTTTCTTCCAGATCTGATAGGGAATCACCGTGGCCAGGATCATCCCTGCCAGTCCGATGAGATCCCAGCGCAGCTGCTTGTCAAAAAAGTGCCTCTGATCCCCCTGGTAATCCCGGGCCGCCACATAGGAGCTCGACGAATAGACCATCAGGAGTCCGAAGCCCAGGATGATCAGGAGATTTAAAAGAAGCGACACGTTGATCGTATCCAGAAACGGAATGTGAAGTTTTTCCGCGATCGAAGCATGCTTTTTTTTGCCCGGCATGCGGCGGATGTTGTCCGGCTGCTGCTCGCGCGTGCGCCCGGCAGCTTCCCTGGCGGAAGGCGCAGACTCCTGCCTGCGGTATCCTCCGTCCCCTCTCGCGGTTTCGGCGACCTTGCCACGGGTCTCATAGCTTCTTCTGGCCTGCCCCTCGCCCGCTCTTCCGCTTGCGGAAGCGGTTCCGGCGCGTCTGTCCTCGTCTGCCCGGCCACTTTTCTGTCTGGAATTGTCTCTTCTGCTGAATCCTCTGAACTGCATCTTAACGCCTTTACTGCTTCGAATCATTCTCCTCTGACGTCTGTCCTTCCGTCAGATTGTCGTTGGTCGGGATCGTGTCATCGAGCGGTCCGTTATCGCCCGAGATGGGGTGTCCGGTCAGCGCGTCAAAAAAGATGCCCTCCGGGCTGACACGATAGCCCGTGGCCTCATCGATCGGATAGGTCATCCAGATCGGATAGATCGGAGCCTGCTCTCCGGTGGAGTCAATGATGTCTCCCTCCGTGATCGTCTCGGGGGTCTGCGCCACTTCCTCTTCCTTCTGCTGACCGTCCGAGAAACGTAAGGTATTCTTCAGATTCTTCTCTTCGAGTTCCCGGAGCTCCGCATCGGATAGCTCCTCCGTCATATAGATATTCAGGTAGGGCAGGACCTCGGTCAGAATGTTTCGCACGATCACGGTAGCATATTTTGCGTCATCCTGCTTCGAGACATTCGGACGGTCCACAACGACATAGATCGCAATCTGCGGATCATCCGCGGGCGCGTAACCCATGAAGGAGACAACGTACTCTCCGTTGCCTCTCGGAAGCGTCTGGGCCGTTCCCGTCTTGCCGCCGATCGCATAGCCGGCCGGTCTGGCCGTCTTGCCGGTTCTGCGGTCGCCGCCCTCGGGCATGACCGTCGCGCGGCAGTAGGTCCGGATCTTCTCGGAGGTGCTCTCCGAGATGGTCTGCTTGAGCAGCCGGGGCTCGATATTTTCAATGACCGCTCCGGCGGAATTGGTGATCTTGTCCACCACATGCGGCTCGTAATAGTAGCCGCCGTTGATCAGACTGCAGAATCCGGTAATCATCTGGATCATGGTGCAGTTGAAGTTCTGACCGAAGGTGTTGGTCGCAAGATCGGTGGGATTCATCGTGGATGCCGTATAGACAAGGCTTGCGGTCCGTGCCTCCCCCGCGAGGTCCACATTGGTCTTGAGCCCGAAATTGAACATCTGCTGGAATTTGCAGAATTCGTCCCGGCCCATGGTCTGTCCGATCTTCATCAGTGCCACATTGCAGGACCAGGCGATGGCATTCTGCACGGATACGGCGCCGTCCCCGCCGGACAGGTAGGTATGGCACTTGATCGTGTGGTCTCCGACTTCCAGGGAGCCGTTGCAGGTATAGACTTCATTGCCCGTGATGCTGCCATCCTCCAGCGCAGCTGCCACGGTAAAGGGCTTGGAGACGGATCCCGGCTCGTAGGTGTTGGCAATGCAGAAATTCTTCCAGAGGGAAGCCAGATTGATCTCCGTCTGACGGGAGCTTAAGCCCTCAAGCACCTCCGGGGTGATGATGGTATCCGTCTTTTTGTATTCAAAGTATCCCTTCGGGTTCGTCACTTCCTCGATCAGCTTCGTGCCGATCAGGGGGTCCGTGTTCTTGTAATCGGAGGGGTCAAAGTCCGGATACTGCGCCATGGCGAGGATATTGCCGGTATTCACCTCCATGATGATGCAGCCGATGTTCTCCGCACCGTTGCCCGGATGCGCGTTGTCCTTGTAGCTGTCATTGAAGTCCTTAAGGTATTTTTCCACGACGGACTGTACATTCGCGTCGATGGTCGTGTGAAGATTGTAACCGTCCACTGCCTCGCGGACGCTGCGCTCCAGAGAGGCATCCTCGTTCTGGTAGCCGTAGACGCGTCCGTCCGTGCCGACCAGCATGTTCTCGTAATATCCCTCCAGGCCGTACTCTCCGCCGGAGCTGCCGGATGCCTTGGTATAGCCCAGGACCGTCGATGCAAGGCTTCCGTTGGGATAGATCCTGCGGAATTCCTCCTCAAAATAGACGCCGCGCACAAAGTCGTTGTTCTTCTGGATCTCCTGGAAGGGACTGATCCTGGAAAAAGGAAGCCGCTTTCCCTCGGAGGGTACATAGTACTTGGAATTCGGATTCATCGCGATATAGGTCCGTACGGAATCCATGTCGAGCTCCGGGAAGCAGTTCCCCAGCTCGCGCAGCGTCGGCTCCAGATAGCGGTCATCATCATAGGAAAGCATGACGGAAGGATCGATGATGATATTGTAGACACGCTCGGAGGAAGCCAGAACGGAGCCCTTGGCATCGTAGATGTCCCCTCTGCGGAAGGGAATGATGGTCGTGTCATATTGCTGGTTGGTGAGCACCATTTTCTGGTACTCCGCGCCGTGCACCCGGTCAATGTAGATCAGGCGTGCAGCTAAACCAATCAAAGCTACCAGCAAGACAATCGTCATCACCAGTAGCTTTGTATTACGCGCGTCGCGCCCGGCTCTGACCGGCCTTGACCGTCTCGTCGGGCGCTTTCCTTCATTATTGGAGAAATCGTTTTTCTGTGTATCTCTGGCCATATCAGTTCGTTCCCGTCACCTTGCGCATATAGTCGGTGCTGTCCGTACTATAGTGGATGATCTGGCCTTCCTGTGCATAACCCATACCCAGCTCATCCCTTGCAATCGTCTCAATTTCTTCCAGATTGACGGAAGCCATCACTTCGCTGTAACGGGCGTCGTTCCGGGACTTCAGATCCGTCAGGTTTACTTCCATGCGGGCCACGGACTTGCGGGCCGCCGTCAGATCGGATTGCATTCTCACATAGTTTACCATCATCATGGCACAAATGGCAAATGCCGCGGCAACGATCATGGTGCCGATCACGTCTCCGATACGGATCCTTCTGACAGGACGCTGGATCTGCTGACGATAGGAACGCTCCACCGAATGCGGCTGGCGAAGATTCCTTGCCGCGCTGCCCTGCACGTAACTTTCACGCGCGGAAACGCTGCTCCTTCTCATGTTCATCCCCTCCGTACTGAAACCTCTTGCTTCCATGCTTTCCTGCTCTCCTTACTGTTTTATTGCTTCAAAAACTCTCAATTTCGCACTCTTTGAGCGCGTATTGACTTCTGTCTCCTCCTGAGACGGAAGGATGGGCTTTTTCGTGATGACCCTGCCCTTGCTTACTCTCCCGCAGGTGCATACCGGGAATTCCGGCGGGCAGATGCAGGGATTTTCATTTTTACGAAAGGCATTCTTGACGATACGATCCTCCAGCGAATGGAAGGTGATGATGCAGAACCTTCCGCCGGGATTTAAGAAATCGATCATCTCGTCCAGCGACTGCTCCAGGACCTCCAGCTCGTGATTGCACTCGATCCGCAGTGCCTGGAAGGTCTGCTTCGAAGGATGTCCGTTCTGTCGCATCTTCGCCGGGATGGCCGCCTTGATGATCTCATTGAGTTCAAAAGTGGTCTCGATCCTCTTGCGCTCCCGCGCCACCGCGATGTGCTTCGCGATGTTCTGTGCGAAACGCTCCTCCCCGTAGTCCCGGATGATCCCGGCCAGTTTCTGCACCGGGTAGGTGTTGACGATATCGCCTGCCGTCAGGGTCTGTCTGGTATCCATCCGCATGTCCAGCGGTCCGTCAAAGCGGTAGGAAAATCCCCGCTCCGCGGTATCGAACTGATGGGAGCTGACCCCGAGGTCCAGGAGGATTCCGTCCACGCCGGTGACTCCCTTTTCCTTTAACATCTCCACGGCGTTCCGGTAATTGCCCCGCAGGATCGTGGTGACCCCGGAGAACTCCGAAAGCCTTGCCGTGGCGGCCTCTATGGCTTCCTCGTCCTGGTCGACACCGTAGTGATGTCCGGTGGTAAGTCTCTTACAGATCTCATAGGAATGACCGCCTCCGCCGAGGGTTCCGTCCAGGTAGATCCCGTCCGGCCGGATGTTCAGATTCTCGATTGTCTCCGGCAGCATCACCGAGATGTGCGAAAAATCCATTGCGTATCCTTTCGGTTATCCCTTAAATCCCTTCGCCATCAGATTCTTCGTCAGAACCGATGCATCCTCTTCCGAGGCCGCTGCGTTCCAGGCGTCGCTGTCCCAGATCTCGCCTCTTCCGCCGGTGTCGCCGACGATCGTGACATCTCTGGTCAGTCCCGCGTACTCCTTGAGGGGAGCCGGAATCAGGATCCGTCCGTGGGGATCGATGTCCACATAGGCGGAGCCGGAACCGAAGAAACGCTTGATGGCTCTGGCATCCTGATCGAAATTGTTCAGTTCCGCCAGACGGGACTGAAATGCGTCCCATTCCTCCAGCGTGTAGATGATCAGACACCGCTCCACACCTTTGGAGATTACAAAGTGGTCACCCAATACCGCGCGGAACTTCGAAGGAATGCTCAATCTGTTCTTGTTGTCTATGGTGTGGCTGAATTCGCCAACCAGGCCCTCCGTGTACAAGACAGGCATCCTCCTTCCTTCATCCCACTTTATAGTATTTTTATCCCACTTTGTACCACTTACAAGCAAAATATTACCCTATCGGAGGCCGAAAAGCAAGGAATTTCTTACGAAAAAATGAAGGAATCTTAAGAATTTGTTTGGTGCATATTGCACAAAAAACCTGCAAGAAAAATTCTTGATTTTCTTGCAGGTCTCACAAAGTTATACACAATATTTTGCTTGGTTTTCCACCGGCCCCACCATATTTAGTATCGTGGGACAAAATCCCACGCAGATGGGTGGTCGGGGGTCGTGGGATAAAATCCCACGAAAAAGTCCGCCCCTACCTCAGAATGCTCCGCAGCTCGTCGAGGACGGAGCCGCGCACCTCCAAAGTCTTCCCGATCGTCTTGAGCAGGTGCTCCTGCCCCGTCTCATCCCGCCGGTAGGAATGGATCAGGATCCGGTACGCGCCCTCGGGGGTCTCCAGCGGCACCATGAATTCGATCGCTTCCCGGTGCACCGCCTCCGGTTCATCGATGATGATCTCTCCGGAATACGGCTCCTGCGTCTCGAGCTCCGGCGCAAATTCCAGTACGATCCGGTCCGCATAGCCGGCGGCGATCACCGTGAGCTTCCCACTTTCGCCCCGTTTGAAAAGCTGCGTCTCTTCTTCCGCATATGGATCTCCCACCGCGCCGTCCGCGGAATCACCGAGGAGCCTTGCAAGCTCCGCCCGCAGATAAAACTCCACCGAGTCCAGGAATAGCACAGCCTCATTGCCCGCCATGTCGCTTGCGCGCACCTCCAGCGCAAAATGGCCGAGGAAGACCGGCAGATCCTCTGTGATATCCGCGGGAAGGGAAGCCGTGCGCACCTCTCTTCCGGTGGGGACCCTTCCGTTCCCGATCTGCCCTTCCGTCAGCGTATAATCCGCGGTTTTTCCGTTGTCATAGTTGGTCACATGAATGGAGATGCTCCGGATGCCGCTCA
The DNA here is from genome assembly GCA_017544405.1 of Lachnospiraceae bacterium. GTDB lineage: Bacteria > Bacillota > Clostridia > Lachnospirales > Lachnospiraceae > AC2028. The sequence continues at coordinate 4,767 of JAFYEE010000113.1, read as the reverse complement.
GGTCATCCTCCGCGCTCACCGTGAAGACCTTGCGCCCCAGATCACGGTCGATATAAGCGTCCTCATAGCTGCCGCGCTCCGCAAGAATGGCGCTTACCAGCTCCTCCGCGCCGTAAAGCACCGGCCGCGTGCGGTCGATATTGCGCACAATCACCTCGGAGACGGGGGACACATTGTCCGCAGCGCTGATCCCGTACAGATTCAGCGCCTGCTCCGACGCCCGGTCCCGGACACTGCAGCCGACCGTCTGATTCTGTGTCACTTCGATCCTTGCACTTCCCGTCCAGTCGCCCCAGACGCCGCCCCTTCTCCACCGGAAGGGAGCTGCCGCAAGCCCTGCGCCTTCTCTTCCCCCCGCATCGGAAGCAGTGGCCGTGACGGTCACGCTCCCGTTGGTCCATTCCACAGGGGAGACGGTGAGCGTCACCTGCGGCGTCCCCACATCCCGCCGGATGGCATCGGCCGTAAGGTACAGATCCCGGTCCGGCATGGGGAAGGTATAGCGGAAGGTATTCTCCCAGCTGCTCTGCTTCGCGCTCAGGCCACCGCTCCATGAGACATACCCGTAATCCCAGAGAGAGCTGTCATTTTCCGCCTGCGCCGTGATCGTAACCATGGTTCCCGGAAGATAATCGCCGTCGCCGGAGACCGAGCGGATAAAGTCTCCCCCGGTCAGACGGACCTTGTGTGTCAGCTTTCTGGAATTGACCCGGATACTGACCTGCCGGGAGGGCATGGAAAAGGAATAGTCGGCCTGCGTGCTTCCGATCCCGCTTAGCTCCGAAGTGTAGGAAAGGAAGGCGAAGCCTGCTTCCGCGGAAGGGGACCGGAGCGATACCGTCTGCCCGGACAGGGCTGCGACGGATCCGCTTCCGCAGACGGTCGTTCCATTCACGAGAACCGAATGAATGCCCGCATCCATGGTTATCTTACACGTATACAGGGTGATCTCATTGGAGATCACATGATTCTCGCCGTATTCCTGCAGCCATCCGGTGTAATCGGCTCTGCGGACCGGACGAAGCCCATAGGTCTCACGCATATGCCGGACCGCCTCCTCACTGCGGCTGATCCCGTCCGCGGCAGACATGGCGCCGATCGGGATCTGCAGATAAACGGTATCCTGCCGGTACCTCTGTAAGTAATAGCAGAAGGCGTCTCCTGCGTTGTCCCTCTGATAGACCGACAGCCAGGAGGACAGATCGGACGGGGTAATGTCCCCGTCTCTTCTTCCGAGATAGAGCTTGTAGCAGGAGGTGAGAAAAGACGCCGGCGTATGCAGATAGGCGCCCGAATTCCAGTTTGTATCCGGCGTCGTCCGATGGTAATAAGGATTGGAGATCTGCCGCGCCCCCTGCGTACGCGTCAGGTGACCGCCCTCTTCATGCGCCAGGGTCGGCATCAGATAGTTGTAATCCACATCATCGTACATGGCATAGGTATACCCTGACGCATTCTGTCCGCTGGCCCAGCCCAGTTCCCGGATTCCGACCGGGCTTCTTAAGTATTCCGAGGTGGCAAAGGCATGCAGCATCATCATATTGTAGTCCACCCGATGGGGCAGAAGAACCGCATCATTGCCGGAGCTTTGCCGAAGCGACTGCAGGAATTCCTCCGTTCCCCGGTTGGTCCTGCGATAGGGATCCCCCCAGGCATCGGATGTTTCGACGGCGGACAGCCTGCTGATCTTGTCGAAAAGTCCTTCTCCGCCCATCTCCTGTCTTGCGTCTCTGTGAAAAAGGACCTGATAGATATCACGCACATAATCGGTTGCCAAATGATGGGAAACGGTAGCTTTACAGAAAAAAACAGAATCAAGATGTAAACCGGAATCCTTTACGGAATAAGAATCAAGGCCGTAGCCTTCTGCCACGACGCTCGGAGCGCCGGAGCCTCTTCGTTCATACCAGGTATAATAGACCGCCCGCTGGGCATCGTCCTCCCGATCGGTCCCTCCGCTCCCGAAGGAATCGATCACTTCCGTCCCCCGCCTGACGCGGGTAAAATGATGCCGGAAATCGGCATGGAGCTCGATCTGCGATCCCCGGACCGTGCCCGTGACCACGCAGTCCTCCATACGGCCGAAGGGATCAGTGGAATCATATTCCCCGGCCTTGCGGGTCCGCTCCTCCTGCGCATGCACGTGTATGGGTCTGACCGCGATAAATCCCAGCAAAAACGCCACACAGGCGACCGTCCATGGAATCCATCGCAGCAGATCCGCAACATTTATTCTTTTGTTCATAGCACATCCTTTCTTTACGACCTTTCTCCGGGATGTGCCTTGCAAAATAACACAAAGACACCTGCCATGTAAAGCGTTTTGCGCACATAGCAGGTGTCACTGATTTTTTTCTCCGATTTTCACAAAAGAGGCCGCGTCGGGCTTGTGTACCATTTTGCACAAAAACCATTCATGTGTTTTGTGCGATATTACTTTTTATCTGCCTCGTTCGCCTCTGATTTTGCAGGTTCTTCCGCCTTCCCGGCCGACTTCCCTGCCTGAATGGACAGGTTCGCGTAGGGTCTCGGCAGATTCCCGCGCTTTTTCACCAGCACGATTGCTTCCGTCACTATGGCAAAGACCAGCATCACCGCAGCAAGCACCTGGGAGACCGGAACCGTCGTCCCCGGGATAAAGAGCGTGTCCGTGCGGATCCCTTCGATGATGAAACGCCCCAGACCGTACCCTCCGAGATAAAGAAGGCACCACTCCCCGTGGAAATGCTTCTTTTTCAAAAAGACCATCATCAGGATAAACAGAGCCAGATTCCAAAGACTCTCGTACAGGAAGGTCGGATGCACCTGAATGTAATTCTGTCCTTCCGCCATGTGGGCCAGGATGCTCTCCGAGATGTCCCGCGCGCGCACATCCGCAACCGGAAGCTGCATCGCCAGGAAATTGTCCGTGTATTCGCCGAACACTTCCCGGTTCGTGAAGTTCCCCCAGCGGCCGATGGCCTGCCCGAGGATCAGGCTGATCATCGCCGTATCGCCGAGTTCCAGAGGATTGAGCTTTTTCACCTTACAGAAGACGAAGATCACGATAAAGGCCGTGATCACACCGCCGTAGATGGCCAGTCCGCCCTGCCGCAGATTGAATATGCTCAGCAGATTATCCCGGTAATAATCCCAGGCAAAGATCACATAATAGATCCTGGCGCCGATCACGGAAAAGATGATGGCATAGATCGAAAAATCGTAATAATCCTCGCTCTTCTGTCCGGTGCGCTTCGCGTTATGGGAGGCCACGAGAATCCCCGTGAACATGCCGATGGCGATGATCACACCGTAGAGCGCGATGAAAATGCCGCCCACCGAAAAGCCCTTGGGCACATGGTGCAGATAGATCCCGAGGTGCGGGAAAAAGATTTCTCCGGAATTCAAGGCTTGTTACCTCACTTTTTTCGTGCTTGGAAGAAGCGTCATCTGCAGAGCCGTCAGACATTGAAGCGGAACAAAATGACATCTCCGTCACGTACGACATAGTCCTTGCCCTCGATTCCGACCAGGCCCTTCTCACGCGCCGCCGCGAGACTTCCCAGTTCCAGCAGATCCTTGTAATTTACGACCTCAGCCTTGATAAATCCGCGTTCGAAATCGCTGTGAATCTTGCCTGCTGCCTGGGGCGCCTTGGTGCCGATCTTGATCGTCCATGCGCGGCACTCGTCCTCTCCGGCCGTCAGAAAGCTCATCAGGCCGAGCAGATGATAGCTGGCGCGGATCAGCTTCTCGAGTCCCGATTCCTTAAGGCCCATGGCCTCGAGATATTCCGCCTTCTCGCCCTCGTCGAGCTCTGCAATCTCCTCCTCGATCCGGGCGCAGATCACGAAGACCTCGCTCCCTTCCTCCGCTGCGAATTCACGCACTTTGGCGACCATCGGATTCGAAGCGCCGTCATCCGCCAGATCGTCCTCCGCCACATTCGCGGCATAGATGACAGGCTTGTCGGTCAGCAGGTTGTACTCCTTCCGGAAGGCGAGTTCGTCCTCATCCTCCGTCACAAAGGTACGTGCGAGCTTTCCGCTCTCAAGATGCGCATAGAGTGCTTTGGCGAAGACTTCCTCCTTCGCCGCGTTCTTGTCCATGCGGGCGGCCTTCGTCACCTTGGACAGACGGCGCTCCAGCACTTCCATGTCCGCAAAGATCAGCTCCAGGTTGATCGTCTCGATATCCCGCAGCGGATCCACGGTCCCCTCTACATGGATGACATTCGGGTCCTCAAAGCAGCGCACGACATGGAGCACCGCATCCACCTCACGGATATTGGAAAGGAACTGGTTGCCCAGACCCTCGCCCTTCGAGGCGCCCTTCACCAGTCCTGCGATATCGACAAATTCGATCACGGCCGGGGTCACCTTTTTCGTGTGATACAGCTCTCCCAGCTTCTCGATCCGTTCATCCGGCACCGGCACCACACCGATGTTGGGATCGATGGTGCAGAAGGGATAATTGGCGGATTCCGCGCCCGCCTTCGTCAGTGAATTGAACAGGGTACTCTTCCCGACATTCGGAAGTCCCACGATTCCTAGTTTCATAATATATTCATCTCCTTTGATTTTCCTTTATTTTACTGGCTTTCCGCGATTCGTGTATTCGACCGAGTACCACATCGAGTACCACGGAGATGAATTTCGCATCAAGTTTTATACCACTTTTAACGCGTCAGCCACGAGATCAATCTCTCTATGTTTTTCATCTTCTGTAATATGAACGTATAGATTCATAGTTATACCGATGTTGGAATGACCTAAAATCTTCTGCAGG
>JAFYEE010000112.1 GCA_017544405.1 Lachnospiraceae bacterium | reverse complement strand
CTGCTCAGAAACGTTCCGTTCAGAGCCTTTTCTGTTCAGAGTCCATTCCGTTCAGAGTCCATTCCGTTCAGAGTCCATTCCGTTCAGAGTCCATTCCGTTCAGAGTCTTTTCTGTTCGGGGACGGATCCCGCTCTCTCCGGGGCGATCCATCTCCTGCGGCAGGAGAGCAGCCGTCAGGATTCTCTCAGGATGCCGCTGCGGTAGGCGTCGAGCAGGGCCTGGAGATCCTTGATCCGCTCGCGGGTCCTCTTTCCGTCGTCAGTGTCCGCGATCATCACGCGGTGCTCCTCGATCTCGACGACTTCGGTGTCGGAGTGGATGTCGATGTTCTCCTCGATGGCCTTCTGCAGGCTGTGGAAGGGCTGGTGGGTCTTGAGCTTAAGCCCGTGGGAGTTGAAGATCAGCGTATAGCCTGCAATGCCGGTGGTCTTCTGGTAGGCGCGGCAGAAACCGCCGTCGATGACGTAGAGGCAGCCGTCCGCGCGGATGGGGGACTCGCCCTTTTTCACGGGTGTATGCCCGTTGATGATGTGGCTGCGGTCGGAGAAAAGTCCGAACTCATGCAGGATCATCTTGGCCGTGCGCCGCTCCGGATTGAAGCGGTAGTAGGGGTTTTTGGGCTCGTTCCAGGTGGACTCGTCCGTGATATAGGTGCGCTCGAAGGTCTTGATGATCTTGCCGAAGAGTGGCGAATAGTAACCGCCCCACAGGTACCACATGAGGTCGACGCTGTCGGGATCCTTCCGGCTCCAGGCGCGGCGGGCTGCCGTGTCGAGCTGGTCCAGGAGGGCTTTGCCGTGGACGGGTTCGCCCCAGATCCGGACCTGTTCGAAATTGCCGTCCCCGTCGAGCGGGATGCAGCCGTGGAAGAGAAGGTTCTCATTGCAGACCAGGTACATGGATCCGCGGGAATACAGAAAATCGATGTGGTGGCGCAGGCGCACGGAGTTCATAAAGGCATGCTGCAGCTCCTGCATGACCTCTTCTTCTTCCGGGGTCAGACGCAGCGGGTCGGCCGGATCGACTGTCGGGAAATCCTTCGTCTTGAGCGGATAGACGACTCCTTCGATCTCCACCGTGCCCTCTTCCCAGTTGATTTTTTCAAAAAGGCACCGGTCATCCATCTGATATTCGGGATGGCGGTGGACCATCTGGCCTTCCAGCTTGAACATCAGGGTGGAGATCGCTTTTTTGAGGGGATCCATCCCGTCGTCCACGAGATAGGTCTTCTCTGCAAAAAGAACGAGGCTGCGCATGCTGATGCCGTAGCCGTTTTCCAGGACTTCATAGTTGCCGTACTTGACGTTGTTGTTGATGCAGTTGAGGATGCTGCACATGTTGCCGGCCGCCGCACCCATCCAGAGCACGTCGTGGTTGCCCCACTGGATATCGAGCTCGTTCTTATAATTCCGCAACAGGTCCATGATCTTATCCGCATGCTCGCCGCGGTCGAAAATGTCTCCGATGATGTGGAGACGGTCCACAGTCAGACGCTTGGTAAGTTCGCAGAGGGCCGTGATGAAATCATCCGCACTCTCCGTATCCAGGATCGAATCCAGGATCTTCGAGTGATAGAGCGTGCGGTTGTCGTCCTCGTCCTTCTGCGCGTGCATGAGCTCGTCGATGATGAAGGCGAACTCCTCCGGCATGGCCCGGCGGACCTTGTTGCGCGTATACTTGGAGGAGACGAACCGGGTCAGCTCGATCAGCCGCTCCAGAAGCTGCTTGTAGACGCCCCGGTGAAGCTGGCCCTGCTTCTTCATGCGCTCCAGTTCTTTCTCCGGATAGTAGATCAGGGTGCAGAAAGCATCCTGCTCCTGCCGGGTCATGGTCTCTCCGAAGACCGCCTCGACCTTCTCCCGGATCACGCCCGAGCAGTTGTTGATGATGTGGGCAAACGCCTCATATTCCCCGTGGGGATCGCTGAGGAAGTGCTCCGTCCCCTTGGGCAGGTTCATGATCGCCTGCAGATTGATGATCTCCGCAAAGGCTGCCCGCCGGTTCGGGAATTCCCGCGCCAGCAGTCCCAGCATTTTCCAGTAATCCTCCGATACGTTCCCGAACCTGGTCAGTCCGGACACATCTACCGGCATGTTTCCGAGCTTATGCATCTCGGCATAATTTGTCGAGGAGCCGCTTCTTGTGTTCCCTGCAAATCCGTTTCCCGCATTATCCATTTTTGTGTGTTCCTTTCCTCTATCCCCCGTTTGCATGGTTGCCTTGCTGCACTTCCGCTCCATATGCGGATACCGTATCTGTACAGCATCAATTTCCGCCGTTTGCATGATTGCCATGCTGCACTTCCGCTCCATGATCCGGAGCGGGACCCGGCCGTACATCCCCACGTTCCGGCCGGTCAAAGATCGAATCGTCCCCTTTTATCCGTTCGCAGGTCCGCAGGCCGAGCGGCAGCTTGAACATACGCCGTTGCAGCCTGCAAACGCCTTGTTCGGACGCGCCAGCAGCTGCATCATATCGGCGTCCAGCTGCTGCAGGATCTCTTCATTCGTCGGATACCGTCCCTTGAGCACGATCTTTCCATCCGCCGTCATACAGGGAAATCCGTCCATTCCCTCCCCCTGCATGATCTGCTGCACTGCAGGACTGTCCATAAAGACCAGCGAATCCTTGTGCAGGTTCAGATACCGCGCATCGGCGCCGCGGGCGCCAAGCGTATACAGCATAGTGCTCACGCGCCGGTAGTCTGAACCGATCTGCGAATCCTCGGGCTGCATCTCCGGTGAATAATTGATGTCATATACTCTGATCTGTTTCATAACTATGCTTTCCTCTCTGCCATATGTGTCAGAATCATAAACTTCTCCCAGTATAACAAGACTGTCCGAAAGGTGTCAAAGGTGACAGAAGGGACGGTTCTTTTTGTCACCTTCCGTCATCGCTGCCTGCGCTCCTTCATAAGCTCCTTGCCGATCTTCCCGGTCATGTGGTCGATCGTGATCTCCACGCAGCACAGGGTGCCGCGGCGGATCGTATCCTCGGTCTCCGCCATATAGAGTTCCTCGTATCCGGCGGAATATTTCGCTCCAAGGGTGTTGGCCGCCCTGCGCAGGGTTTCCTCGCCTTCGAGAAACCTGGCCCTGCCAAAAGCGATGACACTGCAGTACTTGGTCGTTCTCTCCTTCGGCATGATCTCATCGCGGTCGACGACCGTGAAGGAGACCTTTTCATTGCGCCGGATGCCATCGATCTTGTGGCCTGTCGTCGCGCAGTGGAATCCGATGGTCCCAAGGCCCTTTCCCGCCTCCTCCGGAGGTGTATATACAAAATTCAGGGGAACTGTATACGGATAGCCATCGTCTCCGTATACGCCCAGCACCCCGGTCTTTGCGCGCAGCAGGATCTCCATACACTCCTGTGTCGTGATCTGCTGGCCTTTTCTTCTCATTTCTCTGAACATAGCGTGTTCCTTTGCGCTCACATGACAGTACAAACTTTCGCAGAAATACTAAATATCTTTCTTTCGTTGACATTCCAGATCATATTCTTAAAGCGATCAAATAAATCTGCACACTCCTCGAGAGTTATTTTCCACCTGATCCAGCAGCGTCTGAAAAGCCGCAGCTGCATATGCTCCAGATCTGTATTCATTTTCCATCCTCCATTCCAGACTCCGTACGGCGATTGAACCGGTTGCGATCCGGAAAGAATCTTCATCGCACGAGCCCCGCGTGCGATTTCTGCATCTTTAAGACTGGCTTACGATTTTTGCGCGCGTATTCCAGACTGGAGTCACGGGTATTGCGCTATGAAGAATATAGCTCTATTTTCCCAGCGGGATCTCCACGACCTCCGCCATCCGCATGAGGCATTCCTCGATCTGTCCGGAGATCTCACTGATCATCCTGCGGGCGACTTCCTCGCTCTTTTCCTTCTCCATCGTCTCAAAACAGGTCTTTTTGATCTCCCCGCTGATCTTTCCCATGCGGGCTTCAAAGTATCCGTGCGGCACGATCTTCCGCATGAGGACCGGAATATCCATCTTCATAAAGGCGGATTCCATCTGTTCGCGTCCCAGAAAGAGGACGAGAAGGGTGAGCATGGCCCCGGCAATAATGCCGGAAATGCCGCTGGAGAGCAGGGCGATGCCGCTTCCGCCGCACAGCAGGCCGACGAGGATGGAAATGATGGCATTGACCATCCAGGTGAGCTCCTCCACGGCGAACACATCGCGGGCATTGACATGTACATCGATCTCCGCAAGGGAGAGGTAGGACGTAAAGCT
>JAFYEE010000111.1 GCA_017544405.1 Lachnospiraceae bacterium | reverse complement strand
TATGCCGAGATCGACCAGTTCGACCCCACGAAGTACACGCTGGACTATGCCAGCCTGTCCGTCATGGACAAGTGGCTCCTCTCCCGGATGAACTCCATGGTGAAGAAGACGGACGACAACCTCGACCGCTACCGGATCCCGGAGGCGGCGAATGCCCTGTCCGATTTCGTCGACGAGATGTCCAACTGGTATGTCCGCCGCTGCCGCGACCGCTTCTGGGCCAAGGGCATGGAGCAGGACAAGATCAACGCTTACATGACCCTGTACACGGCACTGGTGGGCGTCTGTAAGGCGGCTGCCCCCATGATCCCCTTCATGACCGAGGAGATCTACCAGAACATCGTCCGGAGCGTGGACAGCAGTGCGCCCGAGAGCATCCATCTGTGCGATTATCCTTCTGTCGATGAATCCATGATCGACCCGGCTCTGGAGAGATCCATGGCGAAGGTCCTCAAGATCGTCGTCATGGGCCGCGCCTGCAGGAACCTGTCCGGGATCAAGAACCGCCAGCCGGTCGCGAAGATGTTCGTCAAGGCGCCCGCCTCCGCTGCGGATGAAGCCGCGGACGGGACCGTTCTGGATACGTATTTCATCGAGATCATCGAGAACGAGCTGAACATCAAGTCCGTGGAGTTCACGGACGATGTCCGCGAATTCACAAGCTATACCTTCAAGCCCCAGCTCCGCACGGTCGGTCCCAAATACGGCAAGCAGCTGGGCGGCATCCGCACTTACCTGGCGGAGCTGGACGGCAATGCCGCGATGGATGAGCTGAACGAGAAGGGATCGCTCACCTTTGATGTGAACGGCACTTCCGTCAGCCTGGAAAAAGAGGACCTCCTCATCGAGATGAGCCAGAAGGAGGGCTACATCTCCCAGGAGGACGGCGGCTACACGGTCGTCCTCGACACCAACCTGACGCCGGAGCTGGTCGAAGAGGGCTTCGTCTACGAGCTCATCAGCAAGATCCAGACCATGCGCAAGGATTCCGGATTCGAGGTCACGGACCGCATTCGCGTCGCCCTCTCCGGAAACGACAGGCTCATGGACGTCCTGCGCAAAAATGAAAAAGCTGTCTCCGACAAGGTGCTCGCCGTCGAAGTGCTGGAGGGCGCTTCCCTCGCGCACGAGAAGGAGTGGGACATCAACGGCGAGAAGGCCGTGATCGGTGTTGAGAAAGTATGATGGTATAAAGTATGATGGTATCTGTTCAGCACCCCGCAGTGCCTCTGTCAGACAGGGATTGCAGGTGCACAGCACCTGCAATAGGGGGGTGCTGAATAGCTGCGAGTGATGAAGAATGTGCGGGACTGCACCGGGGGACAGAACCCCCTGGTGCGCTGCCCCGCAGAGATTTACCCCCGGTACCCAGGCCGCAGCCGCCCGGCAGAAGCCGGACGCGCGAGCTTTGCATTATAAGAGGGAAAGGAAATAGGATTTTTAGGAATGATTAAAAGACCCACTTTTGAATTTGACAAAGATCTTTTTAAGCGGAGCGTGGAATACAACGTACGTACGATGTACCGCCGCACCATGAAGGAAGCGACGGAGCAGCAGGTCTTTCAGGCCTCTGCACTGGCGCTCAAGGACCAGATCATCGACTGCTGGATGCGCACGCAGAAAGCCTTTGACGACCAGGACCCCAAGAGGCTGCTCTACCTGTCCATGGAGTTCCTGATGGGCCGCGCCTTCGGCAACGACGCCATCAACCTGATGGCTTATGAGCCGATCTCCGAAGCGCTGAAGGATCTGGGCTTCAAGATGAATGCCATCGAAGACCAGGAGCCGGATGCCGCTCTGGGCAACGGCGGTCTCGGCCGTCTCGCGGCATGTTTCCTAGATTCCCTTGCCACCCTGAATTATCCTGCCTATGGCTGCGGCATCCGCTACCACTACGGCATGTTCAAGCAGAAGATCGAAAACGGTTACCAGAAGGAGGTCCCCGACAACTGGCTGGAGAATGGAAATCCTCTGGAGCTGCGCAGGCCCGAGTATATCCAGGAGGTACATTTCGGGGGCTATGTCAAGCCCTATCACGATGAAAAGCTCGGCAGGACCGTCTACCGCCACGAGGGCTACAGTGCGGTCAAGGCAGTGCCCTATGACATGCCCGTGATCGGTTACGGCAATGGTTTTGTCGACACCCTCCGCATCTGGGACGCGCAGCCGGTCGAGAGCTTCAAGCTCGACTCCTTTGACAAGGGCGACTACCAGAAGGCTGTGGAGCAGGAATATCTGGCCAAGACCATCTGCGATGTCCTGTATCCCAACGACGAGAGCTACCAGGGAAAAGAGCTGCGCCTGAAGCAGCAGTATTTCTTTGTCTCCGCCTCCCTGAAGGCCGCGATCCAGAAATATCTGCAGAATCATGACGACATCAAAAAGCTGCATGAAAAGCTCGTCTTCCAGATGAACGACACGCACCCGACGCTGACAGTTCCCGAGCTCATGCGGATCCTGATGGACGAGCACGACCTGACCTGGGATGAGGCATGGAACGTCACAACGAAGTGCGTCGCCTACACCAACCACACGATCATGGCGGAAGCGCTGGAAAAATGGCCGATCGACCTCTTCTCCCAGCTGCTGCCCCGCATCTACAGCATCGTGGAGGAGATCAACCGCCGCTTTGAGCTGAAGATCCACCAGATCTACGACGGCACCGGCGCGGATGTCCACGAGAAGATCCGCAGCATGGGTATCGTCTATGACCACCAGGTCCGCATGGCCAACATGGCGATCGTGGCCGGCTTCTCCGTCAACGGCGTCGCAAGGCTCCACACGGAGATCCTCAAAAACCGCGAGCTGAAGGACTTCTACGAGATGTTCCCGGAGAAGTTCAACAACAAGACCAACGGCATCACCCAGCGCCGTTTCCTTCTGCACGGCAACCCGCTGCTGGCGGACTGGGTCACCGACCACATCGGCGATGAGTGGATCACAGACCTCTCCCGCATGCACGAGCTGATGGTCTATGTGGATGACAAAAAGTCCAGGAAGGAATTCCTGAACATCAAGTACAAGAACAAGGTCCGTCTGGCGGACTACATCCTCGAGCACAACGGCATCGAGGTCGATCCCAGGTCGATCTTTGACGTACAGGTCAAGCGTCTGCACGAGTACAAGCGCCAGCTCCTGAACATTCTGCACGTGATGTACCTCTACAACAAGCTCAAGGAAGATCCGACTCTGGATATCCCCAAGCACACCTTCATCTTCGGCGCGAAG
>JAFYEE010000110.1 GCA_017544405.1 Lachnospiraceae bacterium | reverse complement strand
TGTACGCAGAATTTCCCGGCCAACCGCAATATGCTGACCTTCTGGGATCACGGCGGCGGTTCCCTTTCGGGTTACGGTTATGATGAGCTTTATTCCCGCAGCGGATCCATGTCCCTTTCGGGCATCAATACGGCACTGAAGGATGCGGGGATCAAATATGACTTCGTGGGCTTTGACGCCTGCCTGATGGCAACGGTGGAAACGGACCTCTGCATCGCCAATTATGCGGATTACCTCATCGCTTCGGAAGAAACGGAACCCGGCGTGGGCTGGTATTATACCGACTGGCTGAACGCGCTCTCAAAGAACACGTCCATGCCGACCATTGAGCTGGGGCAGATGATCGCCGATGATTTCGTACGGGAATGCGAGCGGAGCTGCCGTGGCCAGAAGACGACCCTTTCGGTGGTGGACCTTGCGGAGCTTTCCCAGACCATCCCCGACGATTTCAAGGCCTTTTCCACGAGCACCGCAGAGCTGATCCGCACGGATCAGTACATGCAGGTATCGGATGCCCGCAGCTCCAGCCGCGAATTTGCACAGTCTTCCGCCATCGATCAGATCGACCTGGTCCATTTCGCAAAGAACCTCGGGACCAAAGAGGCAGAGGCCCTGGCGGATACGCTTTTGAGCGCAGTCAAATATAACCGCACATCTTCAAATATGACGAATGCTTACGGTATCTCGGTTTATTTTCCGTACCGCAAGAATTCCAAGGTAAACACCGCGACAAACCTCTACCAGCAGATCGGAATGGATGCGGAGTATTCCGAATGCATCCGGGCCTTCTCCGGCCTGCAGTCGGCAGGACAGGCGGCAGGAGGCGGTCAGGAGTCTTCGCCCTTCTCCATGCTGAGCGGTCTCGGCGGCGATTCCATGCCGAGCCTGGACAGTATCTTAAACCTCATTTCGGGCATGGGCGGCGGAAGAGGCTTAAGCGACGAAGAGATGGCGGATTATATTTATAAGAATCAGCTGGATCCCTCGCTTCTGACATGGAAGAAGGAAGGCACGGACTATTGCATCCATCTTCCCGAGGAGCAGTGGAAGCTGGTGCATTCCGTGGATCTGTGTCTCTTTGTGGATGACGGCAGCGGCTATGTGGATATGGGCCGCGACAATCTTTTCTCGATCAGCGATCAGGGGGATCTGGTGGCGGATGTGGACGGCAGCTGGCTTTCCATCGGCCGTCAGCCTGTGGCCTATTACCATCTGGATACCGTGGAGGACGGAGACAGCTATACGATCAGCGGCCGTGTTCCCTGCATGGTGAACGGGGAGCGCATGAACCTGATCCTGCTCTTTACGGATGCGCAGCCGGCCGGCTATATCGCGGGATACACGCCAGATTATGATGAGAGCGTGACCGAGACCATCGCCCGGGGGCTTATTGAACTGAAGGACGGCGATAAGGTGGATTTCCTCTGCGACTATTACAGCTACGGAGGAGCTTACCAGGACAGCTATATGCTGGGCGAACAGTGGGTGGTGAGCGGAACGCCGCAGATCAGCAATACCTATGTGGATGCAGGCTATATCGCGGCATACCGCTTTACGGACATCTATAATAACAGCTACTGGTCGGAGCAGCTTCCGGGAGGAGGAAAATGAGGACCATTGTATTTGCTACATCCAATGAAGACAAGCTGAAGGAGATACGCGAGATCCTTCCGGAGGCGGAGCTTCTCACCATGGGAGGCATCGGTTTTCATGAGGAGATCGAGGAGAACGGACAGAGTTTTGAGGATAACGCGCTGATCAAGGCAAGAGCCGTGGCGGACTATATCCGCAAGGCGCGGCCGGATCTTTCGGATGCGCTGGTGCTTGCGGACGATTCGGGACTGGAGATCGATGCGATGAACGGGATGCCGGGTGTGCATTCCCACCGCTGGCTGGGAGAGCGCAGCTACCGGGAGGCGATGGAGGACATCATCGCAAAGCTGGACGGACTGCCCGATGAAAAGAGGGGCACACGTTTTGTATGTGCCATCGCTGCGGTGCTGCCGCGCACGGAGGACGCGGAGGAAGGCAGGGAGCTGGTATTGCGCAGGACCGTGGAAGGCATCGTCGCCCGCAGTATCCGAGGAGAGGGAGGTTTCGGCTATGACCCCTTCTTTTACGTGCCGGAATACGGCTGCACCACGGCGGAGATGAGCAGGGAGCAGAAAAATGCGATCAGCCACCGCGGAAAAGCCCTGCGGGCCATGCGTGAGGAACTGCTCCGGGAGGGCCTGCTTTGAAGATCCTGGTGATCAGCGATACCCACGGACATATCGAGGCTCTGTCGGAGGTGCTCGACATCGAGGGACAGCCGGATGCCGTGATCCATTGCGGGGATATCTGCGGGGATGAAGAGAGACTTCAGAAACTGGCGGGATGCCCCTGTTATATGGTGGCGGGAAATATGGATTTTTCCTGGGGGCTGCCGAAAGCGGAGCTGGTGGAAGAAGAGGGCGTGACGATCTTTTTCTGCCATGGCCACCGGCTGGGAGTGAATTTCGATACGGAACTCTTAAAGGATGAGGCGCTGGCCTCCGGAGCGGATATCGCCCTGTACGGCCATACCCACGTGCCCGAGATCCATGAGGATGACGGACTGATCATCATGAATCCGGGATCATTGTGTTTTCCGAGACAGGCCGGACGTAAAAAAACATACGGCACCATATTCCTGAAAAAGGGAGAGGCGCCGCGCTGCGAACTGCATGAATTATAAGCAGGCATGTCGCGGGTGATATGTCCGCAACATGCCTGCGCAGCAATTCCCTATACAGAAAAAAAGACGCTGAAGCTTCAGCGTCTTTCGCGCCGGGCCAGGAGCCAGGCCATCACGTGAACGGACTGTGCGAACAGTCCGTTTTTTATCATTTCTTCGATCTCACCGGTGGGATGGAGCTCCACGCTCAGGAACTCGGTCTCGTCCAGAACCTGCCCGGTAACGTGCCGGCAGTCTCTTGCCAGAAAGATATGAGCGGTATTGTCGGCAATGGTGGCGTTGGAAGGGATGCTCAGAAGATGTTTCCAGTCATCCGAAACGTAGCCGGTCTCTTCGGCCAGTTCACGCTTGGCGGCTTCCAGAGCGCCTTCCGCATCCTCATAGCCGCGTCCGGCACGGTACTCGCGTCCATCCGTCCGTTCGATTCCGCCGGCGGGAAATTCCACCGTGATGCGGCGTATCCCCTGACGGAACTGGCGTACGCAGATGTACTGCCCGTGCTCGTCTACAGGCACAACTACCGCATAATCACGGCGGCTGTAGCTGTAATAGGGTTCAAAAACCGAGCCGTCGGGCATACGGTAGACCGAGCGCCGGAAATCGATCCACTGGTCTTCCACGATATGCTCGCGGCTCACTTCCTCCCATTCCAGGGAGGCATTGATCTCTGCTTCGCTTTT
>JAFYEE010000013.1 GCA_017544405.1 Lachnospiraceae bacterium | reverse complement strand
GACGCTGCGGATTACATGGTCGGTAAGGGGATTCCGTTCCGGGATGCGCACCGCTATGTCGGAGAGATCGTGATCGCCTGCATCGCGGACGGCATCAGCATCGAGGATATGGAGCTGCCCAGGCTGCAGCAGATCTGCCCGGTGATCGGCCCCGACTTTTACGAGGCCATCTCGCTGGAAACCTGCGTCGAGAAGCGTCTGACCAAGGGCGCACCCGGCAGGGGAGCGATGGAAGAGGAACTGAAGGAAGCGGAGAGGTACCTGACCGGAACACCGGTTTTGCAGGATCCTTTGCCCGCATGTGAGAAACAACTGGAACTGGACAGGAACAGATAACGGGAGGCTAGTCATGAGTGAAAAACTGAGAGTCGGTATATTGGGCGGAACGGGAATGGTCGGTCAGAGATTCATTTCCCTTCTGGAGAATCACCCCTGGTTTGAGGTGACTGCGATCGCAGCGAGTCCGCGAAGCGCAGGCAAGACCTACGAGGAGGCCATCGGAGAGCGCTGGAAGCTGGATGTTCCGATGCCGGAGGGAGTAAAGAAGATCATTGTGCAGGATGTTTCCAAGGTGGAAGAGGTCGCTTCCGGTGTAGACTTTGTTTTCAGTGCCGTGGATATGACCAAGGAAGAGATCAAGGCGATCGAGGAAGCTTACGCACGGACCGAGACGCCGGTCGTCTCCAACAATTCCGCGCACCGCTGGACGCCGGATGTGCCCATGGTGATCCCCGAGGTCAACCCGCAGCACACGGCGATCATCGATTCGCAGAGAAAGAGACTCGGAACCACACGCGGATTTGTGGCGGTCAAGCCCAATTGTTCCATTCAGAGCTATGCGCCCATCTTCTCCGCATGGAAGCAGGAATTTGAGATCACCCGCGCCGTGGTCACCACCTATCAGGCGATCTCCGGCGCAGGCAAGACCTTCCGGGAATGGCCGGAGATGATAGGGAATATCATTCCATACATCGGCGGTGAGGAGGAGAAGAGCGAGAAGGAGCCCCTGCGGATCTGGGGCAGCATTCAGGGAGACGAGATCGTTCCCGCTACCTCGCCCATCATCACCAGCCAGTGCATCCGCGTTCCGGTGCTGAATGGTCATACGGCGGCTGTATTTGTCGACTTCAAGGAGAAGCCTTCGAAGGAGGACCTGATCCGTGTCGCCACCTCCTTCTCCGGTGAGCCGCAGAGACTTGGCCTTCCGAGCGCTCCGAAGCAGTTCATCCGGTATCTCGAGGAGGACAACCGTCCGCAGGTGCTGCTCGATGTCAATTTCGAAAACGGCATGGGGATCAACTTCGGCAGACTTCGCGAGGATACGATCTTTGATTACAAATTTGTCGGCCTGAGCCACAATACCATCCGCGGCGCCGCAGGCGGCGGCGTTCTGTGCGCGGAGCTTCTCAAGGCACAGGGATATATCAACTCAAAATAAACGAGTGCAAGAAACGAAATGCAATTCAACCCCGCAAGGGGTTGAATTCTTTTCGGTCAAAACAAGGGATGCCAGGACAAACATGGAAGATGCCCGTTATCAGCTGGACCTTTTGAAGGCCATCAATCAAAAACTGAACCAGAAGGAACGGATGTACCTCGCCCTGATCAGTACCTCCGAACGCGCCTTTCTCTATATTCCGGCCGACCGGGAGGAAGTGGTCATGCTCGGCAACTGCAGCACGCTTTTCCCGCATCCGATCCGTCTGCAGCGGGATCTGCCCCGCGCGGAGGAAGCCTTCGGCAGTGAGTACCGCGAGAAATTCCTTCAGACCTTATATCCCGAGCGGGATGGTCTGGACCGCTCGGAGCTCGAGCTCGAGACGGAGGATCACAGGTCCTGGTATCTCATGCGGGTACAGCTCGTGAGCGAGGAACGCGGCAAGCCCAGGGACAAGGTGGTTTCGTTTCAGAATATCACTAAGCAGAAGGCCCTGAATTCCGAGCTTTATTACATGGCCTATTACGACAATCTCACCGGCCTCTATAACCGCAACTATTTTGTATCCCTCCTGGGTCAGCAGCTGCGCAGGGCGGATGAGGAAAAGTGCTCTGTTGCGGTCCTGATGGTGGATCTGGACGATTTCAAGAAGCTCAATGACTCCATGGGACTCATCGTCGGGGATGAGGTACTGCAGCAGTTTGGTTCCTTTCTGCACTCTCTGGAGGATGAGCAGGTCATCGCCTGCCATATGACGAATGATGTATATGCGGTCTCGGCGTATTCGCCGGTGGGACTCCATGCGGCGGAGAGCATCTATGAGCGGATCCGCGAGCGGCTTTCGCAGCCCTTCCGGCTGAGCACTTCGCAGAGCATCAAAATGACTGCGAGCGTCGGCGTCGCCATCTATCCGGATGCGGCCTCCAATGTGCTGGATCTTCTGAACTGTGCGGAGATCGTCACCTACCGCGCCAAGCAGCAGGGAAAGGATCGCATGCTCATCTTTGAAGCGCCGATCCTTGACACCTTCCTGCAGTCCGTGGAGCTGGAGAACCGTCTGAAAACCGCCTGCGCGGAAGGACAGTTCGAGATGTATTACCAGCCGCAGTATCGCTCGGGAAACCGGGCGCTACGCGGGGCGGAAGCCCTGATCCGCTGGCGGGACGGGAAAAACGGGATGATCTCTCCGGATGTATTTATCCCGATCGCAGAGAAGAATCGCAGCATCATCGAGATCGGAAAATTTGTCCTCGAGGAGACCATTCGGCAGTATTCCATCTGGAGCGAGGCCTTCGGCTGTCACTTTGTCCTGTCGATCAATATTTCTCCGCTTCAGTACAAGGCGGAGGGATTCGTGGATCTGGTGATGGGAACCATTCACCGTTTCGGCGTGGATCCGGCCGATATCGAGCTTGAGATCACCGAGGGGATCCTGATCGATGATTTCGATGCCGTGTCCCGGAAGCTGAATATCCTGCGCAATTACGGCATCCGGATCAGTCTGGATGATTTCGGTACCGGGTATTCTTCGCTGGCATATCTGAAGAGGTTCCCGATCGACACGCTGAAGGTGGACAAAAGCTTTGTGGATACCGTACTCAGCGATTCCTCCACGCGGGTGATCACGGAATCGATCCTGAGCATGTCGCGTGCCCTCGGATTTGAGACCGTGGCGGAAGGCGTTGAGACGGAGAACCAGTACCGGTACCTGCACAGTGCAGGCTGCGATATCATCCAGGGATATTATCTCGGAAGACCGCTTCCCGCTTCCGACTTTGAAAAGCTTCTGTCTTCTTTTTCCAGGGAGGAGGAGCTGCCCGTGGACGGGATGGACAGTAAGGAGTAAATGTGGGCAAGAACCTTTATATAGCCGAAAAACCCAGTGTGGCCAAGCAGTTCGGTGAGGCTCTGAAGCAATCGTTCCGCAACGGGGACGGATTCATGGAGAGCGCGGAAAGCATCGTCACCTGGTGCGTCGGGCATCTGATCACGATGAGCTACCCCGATGCCTACGATGAAAGCCTCCGCATGTGGCGTTATGACACGCTTCCCTTCCTGCCGAAGGAATACCGGTATGAGGTGATCCCGAGCGCGGCCAAGCAGTTCGGGATCGTGCGAACGCTTCTCAACCGTGAGGACGTGGAGACGATCTATATCTGCACCGACTCCGGGCGGGAGGGAGAATACATCTACCGCCTGGTGGACCAGATGGCCGGGGTGCACGACAAGGAAAGGCGCCGTGTCTGGATCGATTCCCAGACGGAGGAGGAGATCCTGCGCGGGATCCGCGAGGCGAAGGACTGGAGCGCTTACGATAATCTGAGCAACTCCGCCTATCTGCGGGCGAAGGAAGACTATCTGATGGGGATCAATTTCTCCCGGATCGTCACGCTTAAGTACAAAAAATGCGTCAACGGATTTCTGCACCGCGACAAGGGCGGGATCTCCGTGGGCCGCGTGATGACCTGTGTCCTCGGGATCGTGGTAGGGCGCGAGCGGGAGATCCGTTCCTTTGTGAAGACTCCGTTTTACCGCGTGGTCGGACAGTTTACCATTGAGGGGAGCGAAGTGGAGGGCGAATGGAAGGTCACGGAGACTTCCGCCTATGATCAGAGCCCGAAGCTGTACAAGGAGAACGGATTCAAGGAAAAGCAGGATGCTCAGGCGCTCATGGATTCGCTTGCCGGACTTCCCGCTGCGCTGAAGGAGATCACGCGCAAGAAGGAGACGAAGAATCCGCCGCTTCTCTACAACCTGGCGGAACTGCAAAATGACTGTTCCAAGTTCTTCAAGATCTCGCCGGATCAGACACTGGCCATCGTGCAGGAGCTCTACGAGAAGAAGCTGACGACCTATCCCAGAACGGATGCGCGCGTGCTTTCGAGCGCCGTGGCGAAGGAGATCGACAAGAATATCGGCGGTTTAAAGGGCTACGGCCCCTGCAGCGCATTTGCCGCGGAGATCCTTGCGGGGACATCCTGGAGATCCATCGGCAAGACGAAATATACCAATGACAAGCTGATCACGGATCACTATGCCATCATTCCCACCGGCCAGGGGCTCGGGGAGCTCAGATCCCTGAGCGAGCTGACCGTAAAGGTGTATGACCGGATCGTCCGCCGTTTCCTGAGCATTTTCTATCCGCCCGCGGTCTATCGGAAATTTTCTCTGGTGATCGGTGTGGGACAGGAATCCTTCTTCTCGAATTTCAAGGTGCTGGAGGAGGAAGGGTATCTGAAGGTGGCGCCGCCCTATCGCAGGGAGAAAGGACAGGAGGCTGCCCCGGAGGAGGCAGGAGATTCCCGGACGGACGCGAATGCGAATGCTGCGGAGGACGGCGAGGGTAAAACGGAATCCGAGGAGGAAGTGACCATCACGGATTCCGATGCGCTTCTGGCCCTTCTGAAGACGGCCGGAGCGGGACTTCCCGTGAGCGTCAGAGGGTATGAGATCAAGGAGGGGGAGACCTCCCCGCCGAGACGCTATACTTCCGGAAGCATGATCCTGACGATGGAAAATGCCGGTCAGTTCATCGAGGACGAAGACCTGCGCAGCCAGATCAAGGGGAGCGGCATCGGCACCAGCGCGACCCGCGCGGAGATTCTGACCAAGCTTCAGAAGATCGAATATATCGCGCTGAACAAAAAAACGCAGGTTCTGACGCCCACCCTGCTCGGGGAGATGATCTATGATGTCATGCGCGGCTCGATGCCGGCCATGCTTCAGCCGTCTCTTACGGCGAGCTGGGAGAAGGGCCTTGCGATGGTGGCGGAGGGAAGCATCTCTCCGGAGGAATATATGACGAAGCTGGAGGCCTTTGTCACACAGAAGACCAATTTCGTCAAGAATGTGAACAATATCCCGCAGATGGAGTCGCAGTTCCAATATATCAGCGGTTTCTACAAAAAAGGCCGGGGACGCTGAGCCGGCATTGACGAACCCCTGGCCAGGGGGTAAAATGATTTCGATTGCTTTATATGATTAAAGTAATAAAGCTGACCTGTTTTGCGGGCCGGACGGATTTTTCTTACAGGAAAGGGGAACGGAAATGAGTGACTTTGACAATTTCAATCAGAATGTGAACCATGCAGGGCAGGCTGCGGACAGCGCGGCCCAGAATGCGCAGAACGCAGCGCAGGATCTGCAGAGTTCCTTCGATCAGGGTGCGCAGGCCGTGAATCAGGCCGCACAGAACCTGAACAATGCAACCTATCAGGCCGCGCAGGATTTCGGCGCTTCTGCGAATCAGACGGCGCAGAACGGATTCTCCGGAAGCACGACCACCCATTATTCCAGCCAGAATGATCAGACGGGCAATGCATTCGGCTCCTACGATGCAGGGTTTGATTACAATGGCGCTGCTCCGGAGGAGAACAAAGCCAACGGTCTTCAGATTGCCGGTCTGGTGCTCGGTATCTGCTCGATCGTGATCGGCTGCTGCTGCACGTACCTTGGACTGATCCTGGGTATCATCGGCATCATTTGCGCCGTGACGGGCAACAAGACCAATCCGGAGAACGGCCTCGGCAAGGGAGCCTTTGTCTGCTCCATCATCGGAATCTGCGTGAGCGTCATCGGTATCATCATCGGCATCGCATTCCGCAGCAGTCTTGCAAGCCTTGGCAATTTCAGCAATCTGGAAGATCTTGAGAATATGCTGAACAATTTATGATCCGCGCTCGTAAAGTATGAAAAAGGAAACGCTGGAGGAACAATTATATAAGATCGGATGGATTTCGGCGGGGATCATTGTTCCGCTGTCGGTCCTCTACCTGTATCTGGTTCGTGCGGGCGTGAACTTTGCGTGTTATTTCCATCGCTTCTTTGGGCTGTACTGCCCGGGCTGCGGCGGTACCAGAGCGGTCGTGGCTCTGATGCACGCACATCCCCTGCAGTCCGCATGGTATCATCCGCTGGTGCCTTACACGGCGGTGCTCTTCGGGCTGTTCATGGGATCGCATCTTTTGGAGCATTTGCACATCGGGAAGATCCGGGGCCTTCGGTTTCGGAACTGGTATCTCTGGGCTGCCGTGGGGATCACGGCTGCCAATTGGATCCTGAAGAATGTGCTGCTGATTTTTTTCCATGTTACTCTGTAAATGACTCAAGAAAAGGGAGGGCTTTATCATGACGAAAAAAGCAACGGGTATTGTTTCCTATCTTACGCTCATCGGCTGGCTGATCGCATATTTTGTAGGCGACAGAGAGGGAGCCAAGTTCCATCTCAATCAGAGTTTTCTGCTGGTGGTTGCAAACCTGGTCCTGACCGTGGCGGCAAGGATCCTTTCCAAGGTTCCTTTTATCTGGATCATTATCTGGATCTGTAATATCGCTCTGTTCGTTTTGTGGATCATCGGACTGATCCATGCGATCAACGAAGAGGAAAAGCCGCTGCCCATCATCGGCGGATTCCAGATCCTGAAGTAAGAAGGTTTGTTTCGGACACAGAGATTTATTTGAATAAGTATTGTCATTTTACCCGGCAGGGCTTGCACCTACCGGGTATTGTGGCATATAGCGAGGAGAATTATGAACCGAGAAGCTTTTTCCGAGTATGTGGGTGGCAGGATCATCTACCTGGACGGCGCAACGGGAACCAATCTGAATAAAGCGGGAATGCCCGGCGGCGTCTGTCCGGAGCAGTGGATTTTAGAACATCCGGAGGTTATGAAGAAGCTTCAGAAGGATTTCCTCGAGTCGGGGACCGATATCCTGTATGCGCCGACCTTTACGGCCAACCGCGTCAAGCTGGCGGAATACGGGCTGGAGGGAAAGCTGAAGGAGATGGTGCGGGATCTGGTCGCTATCTCAAAGCAGGCGATCCTGGAGTCCGGAAAGCAGACAGCCCTGGTGGCGGGGGATCTTACGATGACCGGTCAGCAGCTTCGTCCCATCGGTCCGATGGAGCCCGAGCATCTGATCGACATCTACAAGGAGCAGATCCTGGCGCTGGAGGAAGCGGGCGTTGACCTTCTGGTGGTGGAGACGATGATGAGTCTCGCCGAGGTGCGCTGTGCGCTGATCGCGGCCAAGGAAGTCTGCGACCTTCCCGTGATGGTGACCATGACCTTTGAGAAGGACGGGCGGACGCTCTACGGAACGGATGCACAGACGGCGGCGATCGTCTGCGAGAGTCTGGGCGCAGCGGCCGTGGGAGTAAACTGTTCCACCGGACCGGCGGCTATGGCGGAAATCGTCCGGGACATGGCAGCGGTTACCAAGATCCCGATCATCGCCAAGCCCAATGCGGGACTGCCGTCCCTGGATGAGCAGGGCGCTACGGTTTATGACATGGATGCCGATTCCTTTGCGGAGGAGATGAAGCATCTCGTGGATGCGGGCGCGGTGATCCTCGGCGGGTGCTGCGGCACGACGCCGGAATTTCTTGCGATGCTTTCCGAAACCTACGGACATGTGCAGACCGTCACCGTTCCCCGGCGTCCGGAAGGCATGCGGTTTCTGACCAGTGAGCGCCGGACCCTTTCCTTCGGTCTCTCGGATCCCTTCCTGATCGTCGGCGAGCGGATCAATCCGACCGGGAAAAAAGCGCTGCAGGCGCAGCTTCGGGAAGGCAGGATGGATCTGGTCCTTCAGTTTGCCGAAGAGCAGGAAAAGCGCGGCGCGAAGGTACTTGACATCAATGTCGGAATGGGCGGGATCGACGAGAAGGAGACGATGCTGAAGGTCATCGAAGAGGTGACACAGGTCAGCAGTCTGCCTCTTTCCCTGGATTCGAGCTTTGTGGAGGTGCTCGAGGCGGCGCTTCGGTACTATCCCGGCCGCGCCCTGATCAATTCCATCTCGCTGGAATCCGAAAAATACGAAAAGCTGCTTCCCATCGCCGCGAAATACGGCGCGATGTTCATCCTGCTTCCTCTCTCGGATGCGGGTCTTCCGAAGAATCTGGAGGAGAAGAAGGAGATCATCGATACCATCTTCCGCAGAAGCTTAAAGCTCGGCATGCAGCAGGAGGATATCGTTGTGGACGGTCTGGTGCAGACCGTCGGAGCGAACCCCTCCGCCGGGATCGAGACCTTAGAGACGATCCGGTACAGCAGGGACAACGGCTTTGCCTCCATCTGCGGCCTCTCCAATATCTCCTTCGGTATGCCGGAGCGAAGCTATGTAAATTCGACTTTTCTGACCATGGCGATCGCAAACGGTCTCACCATGGCCATTGCCAATCCGTCCCAGGAGCTTCTGGTCTGCAGTGCGAAGGCAACGGACCTTCTGTTAAACCGGTCAGGCGCATCCGAATCCTATCTGGAGACGGTGACCGTTTTTAAAGAAGAGAAGGAAGCACGCAAGGAGGAAGAAGAGAAGCAGGCTGCCCTGCGCGCGCTGCAGAGCGTAGCCCGGTCCCTCGGCGGCGACATTGCCGTCAGCGCAGCCGGCGCATCCGCTCCTTCCGGCGGGAAAGCGGGGAGTGAAGGCGCGGCGAAGGCTTCCGGGACCGCCGGAGCTGCTTCGTCCTCTGTGCCGGAGCATCTGCCAGCACCGGCCCAGGCGCTTTACAACGGCATCCTCAAGGGCAACCGCGGAGGGATCGCAGACCTTACGAACGCTGCGGTCCAGGCAGGCTGCGAGCCCCAGAGCCTTTTGAACGATGCGCTGATCCCGGCGATCAATGCGGTGGGAGATCTTTTTGACAAGGGGAAGTATTTCCTGCCACAGCTCATCGCGGGTGCGGAGGCCATGAAGCGCTCCATTGAAGTCTTAGAGCCCCTTCTTGCGACCGAGGATACCGGAGAAGAAAAGCCCGTCGTCGTCATCGCTACGGTCGAGGGAGATATTCATGACATCGGAAAAAATCTGGTTGCCATGATGCTGAAAAATTACGGCTTCGAGGTGATCGATCTTGGCAAGGATGTTCCGCAGGATGTGATCCTGCAGACCGCCCGGGAGAAGAACGCCTCCATCATCTGTCTGTCCGCTCTGATGACGACCACGATGCAGCGGATGCGGGAAGTGATCGCTGCCGCCAGAGAGCGGAAGCTCCCGGTCAAGATCATGGTCGGAGGAGCGGTGGTAACGCAGGAATACGCGGATGAGATCGGAGCGGACGGGTACTCCCGCGATGCTTCGGAAGCTGTGAAGGTCGCGAAGAAGCTGACCGGCATCCAATAAACCCATAAAGGAAGGTAGACTATGTTAGCAGCGGATGTAATCGTGAAATGCCTGGAGGCGGAGAAGGTGTCCTATGTATTCGGCTATCCGGGAGTCGCCATCTGTCCTTTTTACAACAGTATCCTGTCCTCGGAGATCCGTACGATCCTCGTGCGCACGGAACAGAACGCGGCGCATGCGGCGAGCGGTGTTGCGCGGATGACGCACCGCCCCGGCGTCTGTGCCGTGACCTCCGGCCCGGGGGCCACCAATATCATCACCGGGATCGCGACCGCCTTCGCGGACAGCATTCCGCTGGTGGTGATCACCGGTCAGGTGAACAGTGAGCTCCTCGGCAGCGATGTCTTCCAGGAGGCGGACATTACGGGCGCGGTGGAATCCTTCGTCAAATACAGCTATCTGGTGCGCGATCCGGAGGAGATCCCGCGGATCTTCAAGGAGGCTTTTTACATTGCCAATTCGGGCCGGAAAGGCCCCGTGCTGATCGATATCCCCATCGATGTGCAGAATGCGCAGGTCAAGTCCTTCCGCTATCCCGAGGAGGTTTCGCTTCGCACCTACAAGCCCACCGTCAAGGGCAATGCGGTCCAGATCAAGAAGGTGGGGAAGGAGCTGAACCGTGCAAAGCGTCCCATCATCTGTGCGGGCGGCGGCGTGCTTCTCGCCCAGGCGGACGACGAGCTGCAGGCTTTTGTAAAGAATCATAAGATCCCCGTGGTCTCCACCATGATGGGCATCGGTGTCATGCCAACGAACGATCCTTACTATTTCGGGATGGTCGGCAATAACGGCAAGCCCTATGCAAACCGTGCGATGAACGAGGCGGATCTCATCATCATGGTCGGCGCGCGCGTGGCGGACCGGGCCATCAGCCAGCCGGATCTCATCACCCGCGGCAAGGTGCTGGTGCACATCGATGTCGATCCCGCGGAGATCGGCAAAAACGCCCTTTCCTCCATCCCGCTGGTCGGAGACGCGGACAAGGTGCTCGAGGATCTGAACGCGCTGGACATCGAAGCGGATTACAGCGAGTGGGTGGAGACTCTGACTTCCTACAAGAAGGAATTCAAGCCCAAAAAGTACGGGCGCGAGGGGTACGTGGATCCCGCAGCCTTTGTAAAGCTCCTCTCCGAATCGATGGAGGAGGACGGCGTCTACGTGGCGGATGTGGGACAGAACCAGATCTGGTCCTGTGCGAATGTGGTGATGCGCACCGGAAAATTCCTCACCTCCGGCGGTATGGGAACCATGGGATATTCCATTCCCGCTGCCATGGGGGCTAAGCTGGCCTGTCCGAAGCGGCAGGTCGTGGCCGTGTGCGGGGACGGTTCCTTCCAGATGTCCATGATGGAGCTGGCCACCTGCAATCAGCATGGCGTACAGGCCAAGATCGTAGTGATCCGCAACAATTCCCTCGGGATGGTGCGGGAGTACCAGCACTATACCTATAAGGATCATTATTCCGTGGTCGACCTGAGCGGCAGCCCCGATCTGGAGAAGCTGGTATCCGCCTATGATTTTGACTATATGCGGCTTGAGAACATGAAGGACGCGGAGAAGGTGATCCGTTCCTTTTTGAAGGACCGTAAATCCGTTTTGCTGGAAGTGATCGTGGATCCTCTGGATCTCGTGAAGTGAGGTGCGGACGTATGAAGACGAAAAGAATCTATTCCGTGACGGTGGAGAACCGCTCCGGCGTGCTGAGTAAGGTCAGCGGACTTTTTGCGCGCAGATGCTTTAATATCGATTCCCTGGCCGTGGGCGAGACCAACGACTCCGCCGTCTCCAACATGACGATCGTATCCAGCGGGGACGAGCGGACCCTCGAGCAGATCGAGAAGCAGCTGAACAAAAAGCTCGATGTCATCAAGGTCAAGACCTTTACCGAACAGCAGTGCATCTCCCGGGAGCTCATGCTGATGAAGGTGAAGTACAACAAGGGAAACCGGCAGGAGATCATGGAGATGTGCGAGCTCATGAATGCCAATATCGTGGATATGAGTCTGCATCACATGATGATCCAGATCTGCGACACGCCCGAGAAGATCCAGCTGCTGATCCATATGTTTGCCTCCATCAGCATCGTGGAGGTCGCGCGCACCGGAACGCTTGCTCTGCAGAAGTGCATGGATTCCGAGGGATGATCAAGCAAACATGCTAATTTTCCACAGTCCAAATAATTAAAATAAATCAATAGATAAATACGATAAAAAAGGACTGTTGACAGACAGGATATACCTTGTTAAAGTAATGAACAGCATTAAAAATCAAGTGCGCGAATAAGTATGGACCGGGAGGTGGGATTTTGCAGAAGAAGGTTTTTCAGCTTTTGGTAGACAATAATTCGGGTGTTCTGAGCCGTATTTCCGGATTGTTTTCCAGAAGAGGATACAACATTGAGAGCATAACTGCCGGTGTAACCGCGGATCCGAAGTACACCCGGATCACGATCTGCACGAGCGGAGACGATGAGGTGCTCGAGCAGATCGAGAAGCAGCTCGCAAAGCTGGTGGATGTGCGGAATATCAAGGAGCTTTGCCCGGAGGAGAGTGTCTACCGTGAGCTGGCGATGGTGAAGGTCCGGATCTCTCCCGAGGAGCGCCAGAGCATCGTGGCAACGACCGAGATTTTCCGTGGCAAGATCGTGGACGTGCAGCCGGAATGTGTGATCATCGAGATCACCGGCAATCAGTCCAAGGTGGACGCCTTCATAAAGCTGCTGGACGGACATGAGATCTTAGAGCTCGCCCGGACCGGCATTGCAGGCCTCAGCAGAGGGGTAGAGAGCGTAGTCTACTTACCGTAACCGATTACTCCAGGGCATGCCCTGAAGCATATAAGACGACCCAGTCGTTTCAATTAAAACATTTTGGAGGAAATGAACATGGCTAAGATTTTTTATCAGGAAGACTGCAACCTTTCGCTGCTTGAGGGCAAGACCATTGCCATTATCGGCTACGGCAGCCAGGGACATGCGCATGCGCTGAATCTGAAGGAGTCCGGATGCAATGTCATCATCGGTCTGTACGAGGGCTCCAAGTCCTGGGCGAAGGCCGAGAAGCAGGGCTTTGAGGTGTTTACGACCGCTGAGGCTGCGAAGAAGGCAGATATCATCATGATCCTGATCAACGACGAGAAGCAGGCGGATATGTACAAGAAAGACATTGAGCCGAATCTGGTGGCAGGCAATATGCTGATGTTCGCGCACGGCTTCAACATCCACTTCGGATGCATCGGTCCTCCCGCTGATGTCGATGGAGCCATGATCGCTCCCAAGGCGCCCGGACATACCGTGCGCAGCGAGTACCAGGAAGGCAAGGGAACGCCCTGCCTGATCGCAGTCGAGCAGGATGCCACCGGCAAGGCATGGGAGATCGCCAAGGCTTACGGCCTGGGCATCGGCGGCGCGAGAGCAGGTCTGCTTGAGACCACCTTCCGTACCGAGACCGAGACGGATCTGTTCGGTGAGCAGGCGGTTCTGTGCGGCGGTGTCTGTGCACTTATGCAGGCCGGTTTCGAGACGCTGGTGGAAGCCGGATACGATCCCAGAAATGCATATTTCGAGTGCATCCATGAGATGAAGCTGATCGTCGATCTGATCTATCAGAGCGGCTTCGCGGGAATGCGTTACTCCATCTCCAATACCGCTGAGTACGGTGATTACATCACCGGTCCCAAGATTGTGACCGCTGAGACCAAGAAGGCCATGAAGCAGATCCTCTCCGATATCCAGGACGGCACCTTTGCCAGCGAGTTCCTGCAGGAGATGAGCTCTTCCGGACGCCAGGTTCACTTCAAGGCGATGCGCAAGCTGGCAGCGGAGCATCCCGCAGAGAAGGTCGGCGAGGAGGTTCGTAAACTCTACAGCTGGAACAATGAGGACAGCAAGCTGATCAACAATTAATCCCGTTAGTAAGCGAGGGGGCTGTCCGATAGCCCCCTCGTTCTTTTCAAATCCTTATGCATGCATCCTTTGAAGAAAAAATCAAATCGCCGCGCGGGATCTCACCGGAGATCTGGTTCACCGAGTGCTATCAGCGCCACCGTGGACATCCGCTTCTGATCCTCGCCTCTCTGTACAAAGGGTATTATCACAAGTTCCTGCTGGCAGTATTCTTTTTCTTTATCAAGCATTCCCCGGTCTGGATCCTGCCGATCGTCACGGCTTCCATCATCAACGATGTGGTCTCCGGAGATGAAAATCTGGTGCGCCATCTGATGGTGAGCGGATGTTTGATGGTCGCGCTGCTTCTGCTGAACATTCCGACCAATTATGCCTATACCGCCTTCAAGTCGCAGGCCACGCGCTACGCGGAAACCGGCCTTCGCAAGGCTCTGATCCGCAAATTGCAGGAGCTTTCCATTTCTTATCACATCGACACGCAGTCCGGGCGTCTTCAGTCCAAGATCATGCGGGATGTCGAAGCGGTGGAGACGCTCAGTACGCAGATGTTTCTGAGCATTCTGAACATCGCGCTCAACATTGGGGTGGCCCTGGTGGTGACCGTGCAGAAGAGCATGGTGGTTTTTTTCTTTTTCCTGGTCACCACACCCATTGCGGCCGGAACCATGTGGTTTTTCCGCAATGTAATGAAAAAGCGCAATTCGGAATTCCGCAAGGAGATGGAGGAGACCTCCGCCCGCGTCATGGAGATGGTGGAGATGATCCCGGTCACGAGAGCGCATGCCCTCGAGGACGAGGAAGTGGAGAAGATGAGCGGTCAGCTCTTCGCCGTCGCAGAGAAAGGCTACAAGCTGGACCTGGTGCAGACGTTGTTCGGATCGGTGGGATGGGTGATCTTCCAGATCTTCCAGGTGCTCTGCCTGTGCTTTACCGGGTATCTCGCGTACCGTAAGTACATCGCAGCCGGCGATATCACGCTCTATCAGAGCTATTTCGCAACGATCGTCAATCAGGTATCCGCCATCATCAGCCTCGTGCCGACCATCGCCAAGGGCGTGGAGAGCGTTCATTCCATCGGGGAGGTATTGCTTTCCGATGATGTGGAACGCAACGAGGGCAAGCTTCAGGTGGAGGATGTCCGGGGCGGCTTTTCTTTTGACTGCGTGCATTTCCGCTATCACGATGCGGAGCAGGATGTCCTGAACGGGCTGGATCTGGAGGTTCGTCCCGGGGAGACCATCGCGCTGGTCGGAGAGTCGGGGGCCGGAAAATCCACCATTCTGAATCTGGTGGTCGGTTTTTACCGTGCGACCGCGGGAAAGGTCCTGCTCGACGGGCAGGATATGAACGATCTGGATCTTCGCTCCTACCGCAGATTCCTGGCGGTGGTTCCGCAGACCAGCATCCTTTTTTCCGGGAGCATAAGGGACAATATCATCTACGGTCAGGAGCATGTATCCGACGAAAAGCTCTGGCAGGTGATCGATGCGGCCAACCTGCGGGAGCTGATCGAATCCATGCCGCAGGGGCTTGATACGCAGGTGGGAGAGCACGGCGGCAAGCTCTCCGGCGGACAACGGCAGCGTGTCTCGATCGCGCGGGCCCTGATCCGGGATCCCAGGGTGATCGTGCTCGATGAAGCAACCTCTGCACTCGATTCGGTCTCCGAGAAGCTGATCCAGGAAGCCATTGAGAATCTGTGCCGGGGACGGACGACCTTTATCGTCGCGCACCGTCTTTCCACGATCCGGAACGCGGATCGCATCGCCGTGATCTCGGAAGGAGCACTGGAAGAGATCGGAACCTATAAGGAACTGATGGAGATGAAGGGGGCCTTCTATCACCTGAAAATGCTCCAAAGCTGATATAGACACAGAAAGGAAACGAAGTTATGGGAATGACAATGACGCAAAAAATCCTCGCGCATGCAGCCGGACTGCCGGAGGTGAAAGCGGGACAGCTGATCATGGCGGATCTCGACCTGGTGCTGGGCAATGATATCACCAGCCCCGTCGCCATCCATGAGCTGGAGAAGATGAAGGTGGAGGGCGTGTTTGATAAGGACAAGATCGCGCTTGTCCCCGACCACTTTGTCCCGAACAAGGATATCAAATCGGCCGAGCACTGCAAATGTGTCCGTGAATTTGCAAGGCGCAATGAGATCACGAACTATTTTGAGGTCGGTCAGATGGGCATCGAGCATGCGCTGCTGCCCGAGAAAGGACTGACCGTGCCCGGGGATGTGATCATCGGCGCGGATTCCCACACCTGCACCTACGGCGCGCTGGGAGCCTTTTCCACGGGCGTGGGAAGCACCGACATGGCGGCCGGCATGGCGACGGGCCAGGCCTGGTTCAAGGTGCCTTCCGCCATTCGTTTCAACATCATCGGAAAGCCTGCAAAGCATGTGACCGGCAAGGATCTGATCCTGCATATCATCGGCAAGATCGGGGTCGACGGCGCGCTTTACCGCTCGATGGAATTTACCGGGGAGGGCATCCGCAATCTCACGATGGACGATCGCTTCACCATCGCCAATATGGCCATTGAAGCGGGCGGCAAAAACGGGATCTTCCCCGTGGATGACCTGACCAGGGAATATCTGAAGGAGCATGCGACGCGGCCCTATACCGTCTATGAGGCGGATCCGGACGCGGAGTACGATGAGGAGATCACCATCGACTTAAGCGAGCTTCGGCCGACGATCGCCTTCCCGCACCTTCCGGAAAATACCCATACCATCGACGAGATCCACGCACAGGGCGACATCGCCATCGACCAGGTGGTCATCGGATCGTGCACCAACGGCCGGATTCAGGACATCCGCGAGGCTGCACAGATCCTGAAAGGACGCAAGGTGGCAAAAGGCGTGCGTCTGATCGTCATCCCGGCGACCCAGTCCGTCTATCTGCAGGCGATGGAAGAGGGGCTGCTCCGCACCTTTATCGAAGCAGGCGGTGTGGTGTCCACCCCGACCTGCGGGCCCTGTCTCGGCGGCTATATGGGCGTCCTTGCACAGGGGGAGCGCTGCGTATCCACCACCAACCGTAATTTTGTCGGACGCATGGGGCATGTGGAATCCGAAATCTATCTGGCAAGTCCCGCTGTGGCGGCAGCCAGCGCGGTAACCGGGCAGATTTCCTGTCCCGAAGATCTGTAAGGAGGAAGAGAGCATATGAATGCAAAAGGAACCGTATTTAAGTATGGGGACAATGTGGACACCGATGTCATCATCCCCGCAAGATATCTGAATTCCTCCGATCCCGCGGAGCTTGCGACGCACTGCATGGAGGATATTGATAAAGAATTTGTCCGCAAGGTGAAAAAGGGAGACATCATCGTGGCCAACAAGAATTTCGGCTGCGGATCCTCCAGAGAGCATGCGCCGATCGCCATCAAGGCAGCCGGCGTAAGCTGTGTCATCGCAGAGACCTTCGCCCGCATCTTTTACCGCAACGCTATCAATATCGGACTTCCGATCATTGAATGTGCGGAGGCTGCGAAGGAGATCGCGGACGGGGACGAGGTGGAGATCAATTTTGACACGGGTGTCATTACGGACATCACAAGGGGCACGACCTACACCGGTCAGGCCTTCCCCGCGTTCATGCAAAAGATCATCGCGAATGAAGGACTGGTCAACTGGATCAACAACGGAAGACCGTAAAGAAAGGGCCTGCAGCGAAAGCTGCGGGCCTTTTTTCGAGGTAGCGTTTTTCGCCGGTTCGGATATAATAGGAATATACATTACCCTCACCAGAATGGAACGAATCATGAAAAACAGCCGATTTGAGACGGACCTGACCACCGGGCCCCTCCTTCCGAAAATCTTATCCTACTATATCCCTCTGATGCTCTCTGCGGAGCTTCAGCTTCTGTTCAATGCGGCCGATGTCATCGTCGTCGGGCGCTTTGCCGGGAGCGATGCGCTTGCGGCGGTGGGCTCCACCAGCAGCCTCATCAATCTGCTCAGCAAGCTGTTCATCGGACTCGGCATCGGAGCCAATGTCCTTGTGGCACATTACAAAGGCGCGGAGCAGGACCGGGATCTGTCTGATATCGTGCATACCGCGGTGGCGACCTCTCTGATCGGTGGCGTCCTCCTGATGATCCTCGGAATAGCGGCCGCTTCGCCCGCGCTGCTCCTCATGGGCTCTCCGGAGGGGATCCTGCCCCTTGCCGTCCGATATATGCGGATCTATTTTGTCGGGACGATCTTTAACCTCGTCTACAACTACGGCAGCTCGATCCTCAATGCCATGGGAGATACGACGAGACCGCTGATCTTTCTGTCGCTGGCCGGCGTCGTCAATGTGATCCTGAATCTTTTCTTTGTGATCGGGCTGCGCATGGGCGTTGCAGGTGTCGCCTGGGCTACGGTCCTGTCGCAGGGGATCTCCGCGGTCCTGATCTTCCGTTGCCTGTGCAGGCTGGAGGGACCTGCCCGTCTGATCCCTTCGAAGCTTTCCATCCGTCCACACATGCTGCTTCGCATGCTGGGGATCGGATTGCCCGCAGGCCTTCAGGGGTGTCTGTTCTCCATCTCCAATGTCATCATCCAGTCCTCGGTCAATTCCTTCGGACCCGTGGTGATGGCAGGCAATGCCGCATCCGCCAACATCGAGGGCTTTATCTACTCGGCCATGTACGCCTACTCCCAGACCGCGATCAGCTTTGTCGGACAGAACATCGGCGCGAAGCGCTTTGACCGGATCCGCAGCATCTGTCATATCTGTCTGGTCCTCGTGACCGTTACGGGGCTGGTGCTCGGCGGAGGCGCTTACCTCATCGGCCGGAGCCTGCTCGGACTCTACAGCACCGATCCCGAGGTCGTTGTCTACGGACTCGTCCGCATGCTTTACATCTGTGTTCCCTACTTCCTCTGCGGACTCATGGATACCATGGTCGGGATGATGCGCGGCATGGGCTACTCCACGGCGCCCATGATCGTCTCCCTCACCGGGGCCTGCCTCCTGCGCATCGTCTGGATCTTTACGTATTTCCAGACCCACCATACCCCCGAGGTACTTTATGTCTCTTATCCCATCAGCTGGGCCGTCACGTTTCTGGCGCATGTCGTATGCTACCGCTATTATTACCGCAAAAGCGAAGCGCTGCAGCCCGTCTCGTGAAAGGAAGAGCGGGTTACAAAAAGCGGTTGAAAACATTTGTTCGATTGTGGTATGATGGGTGAGAAATGATTTCGAATAAGAGGTAACCCACATGTTTGCATTCGTACACGGTACCCTCGACTCCATCACCTCCGATGAATGTGTCATCGATCTCGGCGGCTTCGGAGTCAATGTCGGCATATCCGCCCGTACTGCCCAGTCCCTTCCCGGCATCGACGAAGAAGTAAAGCTTTATACCTATACCTCCGTCCGGGAAGATGCCATCAGCCTATACGGATTTTTGAGCCGCGACGAGCTCGACCTCTTCCGCAGACTCATCGGTGTCAGCGGGATCGGTCCCAAGGGCGGGCTTTCCATCCTGTCCGAGCTCGACCCTGACGCGGTCCGCTTTGCCATTTTGTCCGGCGATGCGAAAGCCATCTCCAGAGCGCCCGGGATCGGCCCCAAGACCGCCCAGCGCGTCATTCTGGAATTGAAGGACAAGGTGAAGCTTGAGGATGACGCGTTCATCCGCGAGATCCAGAACGGCGGCGCATCCCCCGCGCCTTCCGCCGGTATGAGCCCCGAGCGTGCGGATGCCGTTGCGGCGCTGGCCGCCCTCGGTTATTCGTCTGCCGAGGCACGCAAGGCCGTCCTTCAGGTGGAAGAGCAGTCCGGCATGGATTCCGGCGCTTATCTGAGCGCAGCCCTGAAGTTTTTGTTCTGAGATCCGAAGTGACGTTCAAAGGAGATAAGGGGAGATCATGCCCAGATCGATCGAGACACATCTGACAAATGAAGACAAAGCCGTCGAGGGCTCCTTAAGGCCGCAGCTTCTGAAGGATTACATCGGACAGAGCGCCATCAAGGAGAGCCTTACGATCGGGATCGAGGCCGCCAAAAAGCGGGGCGACGCACTGGACCATGTCCTTCTGTACGGCCCTCCCGGACTGGGCAAGACGACCCTGGCCGGCATCATTGCCAATGAGATGGGGACGCATATCAAAGTGACCAGCGGCCCGGCCATCGAGAAGCCGGCTGAGATGGCTGCCATTCTGAACAGCCTTCAGGAGGGGGACCTCCTGTTTGTGGATGAGATCCACCGCCTGAATCGCCAGGTGGAAGAGGTGCTTTACCCGGCGATGGAGGACTATTGCATCGATGTGATCATCGGCAAGGATTCCTCCTCCTCCGCCCGTTCGGTGCGCCTTCCCCTGCCGCATTTTACGCTGGTAGGTGCCACGACGCGTGCGGGACTGCTCACAGCCCCCCTGCGGGACCGCTTCGGCCTGATCTACCATCTGGACTTCTATAACGTGTCCGAGCTGACGCATATCATCATGCACTCTGCGGAGAAGATGAAGGTGGAGGTCGAGCTGGATGGTGCGAAGGAGATGGCGCGCAGGAGCAGAGGAACGCCCCGTCTGGCCAACCGCATCCTGAAGCGCGTACGGGATTATGCGCAGGTGCGCTATGACGGCGTCATCACGCTGGATGTGTCAGTCGAAGCGCTGGATCTGATGGATGTGGACCGGCTGGGGCTCGATCATGTGGACCGGATGATCCTCGAGACGATCGTTCACAAATTTGCGGGCGGTCCCGTGGGACTCGATACGCTTTCCGCCGCCATCGGAGAGGACGCAGGGACCATCGAGGATGTGTACGAGCCCTACCTGATCAAGAACGGACTGCTCATGCGTACGCCGAAGGGACGCACGGTGACGGATGCTGCGATGGCGCACTTGGGCTTGCACAGTTCCCGTCCGTGATTTATAATTTGATAGAAATAGCCGGTTGAAAAAGGGTCTATTATCTTAGAGGTGAGATATGACGGATAAAACAGATACACAGGTCGTGATCGCCGGAAGAGTGCTTCATCTGTCGGGATATGAGACGGCTGAATACCAGCAGCGGATCGCATCCTACATCAATGATATGATGGCGGAATATGCCAAGATTCAGAGCTATCAGAACCAGCCCGAGGATATGAAGGCGATCCTTCTGGAAATCAATATAGCGGACGATTATTTCAAGGCCAAGAAACAGATTGATCTTCTGAACCAGGAGCTGGATGATAAGGAGAAGGAGATCTACGATCTCAAACACGATCTGGTCGCTGCGCAGATGCGACTTGAGACCATGACGCAGCAGGTCGCGGACCTTCAGAAGAATCTGGCGGAGAATGCCAAGAAGATTGTTCAACTCGAGACACAGTTGAAAGGTAAATAATTCAAAGGCTGTCCCTTGCGGACAGCCTTTCTTAAATCCCTTATCCTACACACAAATCCATGAAAAAATACAAGAGTGAACTCCTTGCGCCCGCCGGCTCTCCGGAAGCCT
The DNA here is from genome assembly GCA_017544405.1 of Lachnospiraceae bacterium. Lineage (GTDB taxonomy): Bacteria > Bacillota > Clostridia > Lachnospirales > Lachnospiraceae > AC2028. Next base: position 15,755 of record JAFYEE010000013.1, on the reverse strand, counting down.
TTTACGGAGCGATCCGTGCCGGCGCGGACGCGGTATATCTGGCCGGCAAGAGCTTCGGAGCCAGAGTCTATGCGGACAATTTCACAGAAGAGGATCTGAAGGCGGCCATCCGTTTTGCCCATCTCTACGGACGGAAGGTCTATCTGACCGTCAACACGCTGGTCAAGGAATCCGAGATGACGCTTTTGCCGGATTTCCTGTCTCCTTATTACGAGGAGGGACTGGACGGTGTGATCGTGCAGGATCTCGGCGTGATCCGGCTGCTTCGGGAATGTTTTCCGGTCCTGGCCCTGCATGCGAGTACGCAGCTGTCCGTCACGGGTCCGAAGGGAGCGGAGCTTTTGGGGTCCCTGGGCGTGACACGCATCGTACCGGCCCGGGAGCTTTCCCTTAAGGAAGTCCTTGCCATAAAGCGGCAGACCGGTCTCGAGATGGAATGCTTCATCCATGGAGCGCTTTGCTACAGCTATTCCGGACAATGTCTTTTCAGCAGTATGCTTGGCGGCAGAAGCGGCAACCGCGGCAGATGCGCACAGCCCTGCAGACTGCCTTACTGCGGAAGCTATCCGCTCAGTCTGAAGGATCTGAATACCTCCGCGCTGATCCCGGAACTACTGGAAGCGGGGATCGACTCCTTCAAGATCGAGGGACGCATGAAGAGCCCCGAATATGTCGCCGGCGTTACCGGCATCTACCGGAACCTGATCGACCGCTGCCGGAAGGGGAATTTTGCCATCACGGAGCGGGAGCGGGAGATGCTCGCCTCTCTCTATGTGCGGGGCGGGGTATCGGACGGCTATTATCACAGGAGAAACGGTGCGGAAATGATTTCCGGCGAGGCACCGGGATATCGGGGACAGACGGAGCAGCTGCTGGAAGAGATCCGCAGACAGTACCTGGAGCCGGCCGGCCCGGAGGGGCTGCCGAAGCGGAAGGTATCCTTCTCGATGAGCCTGCTGCCGGGGGAGCCCGCGCGTCTGACCGCCATTTCCGGGGACTATGCGGTACAGGTAAGCGGAGAGACGGTGCAGGAAGCGCAAAACCGCCCCATCAGTGAGGAGGATGTGCTGCGGGGACTCTGCAAACTGGGCCATACGGTCTTTGCCCCGGAGGAAGAAAAGTTCCGGATTACCCTGCAGGGAAAGGTGTTCTATTCGCTGAAGGGGATCAATGAGATCCGTAGAAGATCGCTGCGTGAGATTGAGGACTGTATCATCGCATCCTATGGGCTGGTTCCCTCCCGTTCGCGGACGGGTACCTCCCCCGCGCGCCCCGAAAGTAACGGCGCGCCCCGTGCGGACAAGGGACTCTTTGCCTGCCCCGTGCACGAAGTGCTGGTCAGCACGAAGGAGCAGCTTGGGCAGGTCCTCGCCTCGGACTGCCTTCCGAGGATCGGCCTTCTTCTGATCGAAGAAGCACTGTATCTGTCGGGCGATACGACCCTGTTTGAGCGGGAGCTGGAGGATTACCGCGCGGGCGGCGGAAAGGTATTTCTGGCGCTTTGCAGGATCCGTAGAGCGGAAGATGCAAGAGCCTTTGATCTGGTCACCGGAAAGCTCCCTTCCGTGATCCGCGGGAAAAATGCGCCGCTGGTCCGGGAGATCCTCTTTGACGGTGCCCTCATCCGGAACCTCGAAGATCTTTGGGATCTATGCGGAATGCGCCGCAGTGGGGCGCTTCCCGAGGACTTTTGCCTGAGCGCGGATCACAGCATTTATCTGTGGAATGCGGAGGCCATAAGGCTGCTGCGCGAGCTGGCCGATCGGGTTACGCTTCCCCTGGAGCTTTCCGGCGCGGAGTGCGGCGCTCTGATGGGACCGCTGGCACAGGCGGGGTTTCTCAGCTCCGAGATCAGCCGGGTCATCTACGGAAGGTGTCCGCTGATGGTCACGGCCAACTGCGTGCAGAAGACGCTGCACGGATGTATCGGGGACGCGAAGCAGCACCTTTTGCCGCTTCAGGACCGTTACCGCAAGGAATTCCCCGTAAGGGTGGATTGCCTGCACTGTCTGAATCTGATCTACAATTCGGTTCCGTCCAGCCTTCATAAGAATCTGGGGCACTGGGTCGGCAAAAGCTGCCTGCGGCTCGAGCTGTCGACGGAGGATGGGAAGGAGACCGAGGCTGTTTTGAATTTTTACGTGAAGGAGAGGACCGGAGGCGGCAGACCGCCTTTGGAATATACCACCGGATATGAGAGCCGGCCGGTAGAATGATATGATCACTTTACAGAATTATGTGGTAGAACTTTCCAAATATGTGATTCTGGCTTTCATGCTTCTCTATACGGGGATGGATGTTTTGATTTTTGTGCTTCCGAACCGTCTTCGCAGGGATGCGCTCTACGGCCTGCAGAATGCCTGCATGATGGCCTTTCTGTTCCTGTGCTTTCTGGATCTTACGTTTGTCACGGGAGAGCAGAGATATCTGTATCTGTTCGGATTTTTGCTGCTCTTTCTCTTCGCGATGATCCTGTTGTATTCCTTGATCTATGACAAGGTGAACCGTCTGGTGCTGAACAATTTCTGCATGCTGCTGGGCATCGGTTTTTCCGTGATTTCCCGGCTGCAGTTTGAGAAGGCGTACAAGCAGTTTCTGGCGGTTCTGGTCGCCTTCGCCATTTGCCTGGTCATTCCGTATCTCTTTGACCGGGTTCCGATCTGGAAAAAACTGACCTGGGCTTACGGACTGTTCGGGATCGGAGCACTTGCGGCGGTGCTTTTGCTGGGAGAGCTGACCAACGGATCCAAGATCACCTTCACCGTGGCGGGGCTTACGTTTCAGCCCTCGGAATTCGTCAAGATCCTGTACCTTTTCTATCTCGCCGCCATGCTCTGCAGGAAGGCCGATCTGACGCATGTGGCGCTGAGCGCCGTGCTGGCCGGAGCCCATGTGCTGATCCTGGTCATGTCCCGGGACCTCGGGAGCGCGCTCATTTATTTTGCAACCTATGTGTTGATCGTCTATGCCATGACCGAGAAGGTGCGGTATCTGCTGCTGGGCGCGGTGGGTGGTGTGCTTGCTTCCTATATCGCGTATCAGAGATTCGCGCATGTCCGGTCCCGTTTTCTGGCCTGGAAGGATCCCTGGACTTACATCGACGGCAAGGGATATCAGATCACCCAGTCCCTTTTTGCGATCACTTCGGGAAGCTGGTTCGGAATGGGGCTTTTGCAGGGCAATCCGGAGGATATTCCCTTTGTGGAGGCGGATTTCATTTTTTCCGCGATCTGTGAGGAATTCGGGCTGATCTTTGGAATCTGCCTGATCGTGATCTTCCTGGTGATCTGCTTTGAGATGCTGCGCTGCGCGAGACTGTGCAGGGATCGCTTCTACGGATGCCTCATGTTCGGAACCGGCGTACTGATCCTGTTTCAGGCATTTCTCACCATCGGCGGTGGCCTGAAATTCATCCCGCTGACCGGTGTGACGCTACCTCTGATCAGTTACGGGCGAAGCTCTGCCATGACGGTGTGCTTCCTGTTCGGAATCTTTGAGGGTTCCTATCTTAAGATGGTCCGGTATGAATCCGGGCGTCTGTCTCCCTCCGGGGAGCTCCTGAGTATTGACGCCGGGGCGGAGGCGGAGGATGAGGAGCCTTCGGGAGAAGAATCCCTGCAGGAGGAATCTGGGCAGGAGGCGGCTATGGAGCGGAAGGAAGGGAAAAAGCGTAAAAGCCGCTTCCGTCTGTCCGCCCTCGTGGTTCCTTCCGTTCAGGTCGGATTTTTCCTTTTGTTCGGTGCCATGTGCTTTTACATCGGCGATTATGTGAAGCACAATGAGACGATCCTGATCAACAACAGCTACAATTCCAGGCAGGAGACGATCCTCAGCCGCAATTACCGGGGTACGATCTATTCCGCTGACGGGGATGTGCTGGCCGAGAGCAGGCTGGATGCGGAGCAGAATGAGACCAGAGTCTATCCTTACGGGCGGCTCTTTGCCCATGCGGTCGGATACGATGTGATGGGCCGGAGCGGCGTGGAGAGTCTGGCCAACTACTATCTGATCAATACCCATATCAGCATTCCGGCCAAGGTGGCCAATGATACCGCGGAGCGCAAGAATCCCGGGGACAATGTTTATACGACCCTGAATGTGGAAATGCAGCAGATCGCGGATGATTATCTGAAGATGTACGACGGTGCCGTGATCGTGACGGAGGTGAAGACGGGACGGATCCTGGCGGAGCTTTCCCACCCGGATTTTGACCCGTCGGAGATTGAGGCGCAGTGGGAGGAGCTGACGCAGGATGAAGACAGCTCCGTTCTCGTGAACCGTGTGACGCACGGACTGTATCCCCCCGGATCCACCTTCAAGATCCTGACGGCGCTGGCCTATTATGAGCAGGAGGGCGATGCATGGAAAAAATACCGCTACAGCTGTAACGGGCATTTCAGCAAGGACGGTAATTCCATCAGCTGCTATCACGGGATCAGCCACGGGAACGTTGATTTTACGAAATCCTTCGCCAAATCCTGCAATTCCTCCTTTGCGAATATCGGCATGGGACTGGATTGGAAGGAGTTTGGGGAATTTCTGGAAGAACGCTCCTTCGGAAGCTCCCTTCCCATCGACCTGCCCTGTGCGGTCTCCGTGACGCCGGCCGGCGAATCGCTGGGGACCTATGATCGTATGCAGACCTCCATCGGGCAGGGGACGACCCTGATGACACCGCTGCATCTGCACCTGATCACGACCGCCATCGCGAATGGCGGCGTTTGGATGAAGCCGTATCTGGTCGAGCGCGTAGTGACTGCGGAAGGAAATGCGGTCAAAACCTTTTCGCCGGTCAGTGGCGGAAGGTGGTTCCGCGAGGAGGAGTCCGCCTTTCTTCGGGAGATGATGGAGGAAGTGGTCGCGTCCGGAACGGCGACCAAGCTGCAGTCCGACCGGTACCGGGCGGCGGGCAAGACCGGTTCCGCGGAATTCGGCGAAGTAAAAGGAGAGTCCCATGCATGGTTTACCGGGTACGCTCCCGCGGAGGATCCGCAGGTGGCGATCACCGTCATCATCGAGGGGGCCGGCTCCGGCGGAGATTATGCCGTGCCGTTGGCGCGCCGGATCTTTGACTGTTATTTTGAGACCCATCCGCTTGCGGAGGCGGAGACGGAATAGCTTCCTTACGCGGTTTGGATTTAGAAAAGAAAACCGTCTCATCCGGTTTCGGATGGGACGGTTTTTATGATTTTCATGCCTGGGAACTAGGCCAGTTTGACGATTTCAAGCTCCGGATGCTCGGCCAGGTTCAGGATGACATCCTCTTCGCTACGAAGGACCGGCCGGGAATAGGGATGCTTGGAGATCAGCATGACTTCCCAGACGGAGTCGTCATTCAGCTGCACTTTGGTACCGATCTGGGCCTGCGAGATGCGTTCGATCAGCGGCATTAGGATGGAGACATCGAATTTGTCCTGGCTCTTTTCCAGTGTTCCGATGATCTGGAGCGGTGTGAAGGCTCTGCGGTGCGTCCGGGGCGAGGCCATGGCAACGTAGGTATCCACGATGGCCATGTATCTGGCATATATGTCGATCTTCTCCCCGCGCATATGATATGGATAGCCGGAACCGTCCATGCGCTCGTGGTGCATGATGATGGCGTTCTTGATATGCTCGCTCAGATTTGTGTCATTACGCACCAGCGCGTAGCCGATGACCGGGTGCTTTTTGACCAGGGCATATTCTTCCTCGGTCAGCTTTCCTGGCTTCCAGAGGATTTCGTTCGGAAGCTTCCACTTTCCGATATCGTAGTAGAAGCCGCAGAGGATCAGCTTTTTCTTCTCGTCCTCCGGCAAACCCAGCCAGTTCGCGAAAGAGCCGCACAGAAGCGCAGCATTCAGGGACGCGGTATAGGTGAGTTCATCCTCTCCGGGCATCATGTTGTAAATATAATCCAGAAGCTGCTTGTCGGAGGATACCTTGTCGTAGATCGTCCGGTAGATATTCATCAGAACGGAAGAATCAATCGACATCTTGGTGCCGAGATAGCTGATCATGACCGCCTTGTAGACCAGAAGCTGCTCGCGGTACACGCTGACAAAATCCTGAAATTCCTTGCTGTACTGGATCTTCTCGTAGTGGGTCTTGGCAAAGTCGACATTTTCCATGATCGTAACGGTCAGGATGTTATAACGGGAGATGCGCTCGATGACACGCTCGTCAACCTTGCGTCCTGCCTTGAACAAAACCTCTCCGCCATGTTCTATGGGCTCAGCCAGAACCATGCCGGGTTTTAACTCCATTCGGGTTATGGTTTTCAAGACGAATGACACCTCCTTCCCACACATTTTACGACATCTATATCATATTGTGAAAAGGCGCCGATTGTCAAATCTTTTCGCGATTTTTCACGTGTTATGCTATACTATTACATGTTATGAGCGCGCATCTGAAATTCTTTCCGCAATTTTATATCAGTGAGGATCTGAAGGGGAAAAATTCCGCAGATCTGCGGGCCAGGCTGGAAGCGGCGAAAGGCGGCCTGTATCTCATCACACCGGCCGCCTGCGAGCAGGATCAGCTGGATCTGATCCCGTCAGGGAATCTTTTGAGCAAGGCCTATGAAGGAAGAGAACTGGCGGTCTGTGGCATCGCATCCGGACCGGAGACCGCGGCGCAGCTGGTCGCTGTCATGACGGAGGACTGTTTTGCGGTGCGGGGAGATTACAATCTGAGGGAGTTTTGCCTATGTGGGCAGTGGTTTTAAAAATCTTATCCGTCCTCGGGATCATCCTGCTGTGCCTCCTCGGGCTGGTGCTGCTTTTGGTGCTGCTCGTCTTATGGACGCCCTTCTGCTACCGGCTGGAAGGGGAAGCGCATCCGGGAGAGGATGGACTCACCCCCTATGCCGGAAAGCTGAAGATCAGCTGGCTGCTCGGTATCGTGGGCGCCGGTGTGAAATATCCGGATCCCGGACTGGTGAAGCTGCGGCTCTTCGGAATTCCGGTCTATAAGATGGCACTGCCCGGCTCAGAGGCTGCGAAGAAGGAAGCAGAGAAGGAAGCAGAGAAGGAAGCAGAGAAAAAAGCAGAGAAGGACGCTGTAAATAAAGCGGATCGGGAAACAGACAAAGAAGAAGCGTATCCGGAAGAGAATATAGAAGAGACAAAAGAAGCGACCAAAGAAGAGTACAACGCCGGGAAAGAGGAGCCCCAAACGGCAGATGCATCCGGCAAAGAGACGGAGCCGTCCCCAATCCCGGGCGCTTCCGAAGAAAAACCGGAAGCTGCTCCGGAGCCTCCATTCGAAGGAGCGGACGATCCCGAAGGGGAAGCGGATGCGGAGCATCCGGAGAAGGAGAAGGTCCCCTTCACCGAAAAAATATCTAACACATTTCACCGGGGCTATGATAAAATCAAATTGTTTTTGTGGGATCTGGATTTCTGGAAGAGACTCTGGGAAGATGAGAAGACACAGAGCTTCCTGCGAGACGGGAAGAAGCGGATCGGGCGCGTTCTGAAGGTGCTGATCCCCCACTCTGTGTACGCCGATCTGACCTATGGGACCGGATCGCCGGATACCACCGGATATATCTATGGGATCTACTGTCTGTACGCGCGGCGCTTCCGGAGGGGGAGCCGTGTGGATCCCGATTTTGAGGAGAAAATGCTGGACGGACGGGCGAAGGTCCGGGGACATTTTTTCCTGGGGTATATCGCATGGCAGGGGCTGCTGATCTGGCTTGACCGGCGGCTGAAGTTGCTTCGCACCAGAATAAAAAAGCATAAGGAGCGCAAAGAGGAGCTCCTTGAAAAGAGGGGAATCTATGGCTGATTTGGATCGTAAGGAGAGCGTAGTCAATTCGCTGCTGAAAGGGATGGACAGCATCCTATCCACGAAGACCGTGGTCGGTAATCCGACGCAGATCGGGGATGTCACGATCATTCCGCTGGTGGATGTATCCTTCGGACTGGCTGCCGGATCCGGCAAGGATCAGAAGAACAGCAAGGATAAAGGAATGGGCGGAATGGGCGGCAAGATGAGTCCCAATTGCATTCTTGTGATCCAGGATGGACATGCGCGGATCCTGAGCATCAAGAATCAGGATAATCTTACCAAGATTCTGGATATGATTCCCGAGCTGACCCATCGGTTTTCCAAGAGTAAGAACGGCGAGCCTTCGGATGACGAAGTCCGCGAGGCTGCTTTTCCGGATGAGGAGGAATCTTCTTCCGCATCCGATTGAGGATGAAGGCTATGATCGACTGGGATGAGATCGTTCAGGCGCAGGACCCGGACGAGCTGAAAAAAGTAAAAATCTTTCTGTTTAAGGAGAATATGCGTCTGGATGTGGAGCGCCGCAACCTCGAGGAGGAGAAGCAGCGGATCTGCCAGATGCAGGAAGACTTTATCAAGGACCGGGTAAAGCTTCGCGACGAGCTGAACGAACTGAACCAGAGGACGCTTCAGGAGCGTAAGCGCCTGAAGGAGGAGAATCAGTTTTTTGAAAAAAAGATGGAGATTCTCAAGGATGGATTCCGCTCCCTGGAGGAGGATCGCAGGAAGCTGGAGCAGGAACGCAGAGATTTCGAGCAGAGCCGGCTGATCGGGGAATCCCAAATGAGCGAGGACGCGTATGACGAGCTGGCAGAGCTTTTGTTCCGCGGGATCAGCGGGCCGATCGGGATCCGCAGACGCTACCGGGAGCTGGTGAAGATCTACCATCCGGACAATCCCTACGGGGATCCGCAGCTGTCCCAGGCCATCAACCGCGTTTTCCAGCGCCGGAAGAGTGAAGAATAGAAGAGAAAAGCATCACCGTACTTTCGTTCGTTGACACAAAAAAATAACCCCGGAGATCATCTCCGGGGTCGTTCTCTTTATAAGGCAATATCAGAATCGTGCAGGTGCTTAGTTTGCTCTCTCGACTGCGCCGCTTCTAAGGCATCTGGAGCATACATGCATTCTCTTGGTACCGCCGTTCACCTTGCACTTTACGCTACGGACATTGGAATTCCAGATAGCGTTGCTTCTTCTATGAGAATGGCTGACATTGTTACCAAAATGTACGCCTTTGCCGCAAATATCACACTTAGCCATACGAACACCTCCCTTGGTTCTGATTCTCAGGTCTGATCCTGGTTCAAATTCTTCGCGATTTTTCCGCAACATTGATATAATAGCAAAGAAGAAAAGCGAATGCAAGCGGAATTTGGAAAATCTGAAAAATTAGTTTCCATTTTTCGAGAAAACTGCTATAGTTATTTGGATATGTTTAGAAAAGGAGGTCTGCTATGAAAGGTTCTTCCATGAATACCCATATGGGGAATATAGTAGTCGACAACGAGGTCATTGCCCAGTATGCCGGCACTGTGGCCGTTGAGTGCTTTGGAATTGTTGGAATGGCCGGTGTGAGCATGAAGGACGGTCTGGTTCGTCTCCTGAAAAAAGATAATCTGACCAGAGGCATCAATGTGTCCCTTACCTCATCCCGCAAGCTGGTGCTGGATTTTCATGTGATCGTTGCATATGATGTCAGCATCAAGGCCGTAGCGGATAATCTGATCGAGAACGTCAGATACCGACTCGAGGAATTTACCGGATTACAGATTGAGAAAATCAATATCTACGTCGAAGGCGTTCGAGTGATAGATTAAGGAGGAAGAAAGTGTCTGTTTCACAGATTGATACTGCGCTGCTGGGGCGTATGTTCCTGGCCGGCGCCAAAAACCTTGAAAAAAACAAAGATCTGATCAATGAGCTGAATGTGTTTCCCGTCCCGGACGGGGACACCGGCACCAATATGACGATGACGATCATGTCAGCGGCGAGAGATGTGGCCGGGCTTGGCGATTCTGCCGATATGAAGACCCTTTGCAAAGCAATCTCCAGCGGTTCGCTGCGCGGCGCCAGGGGCAATTCCGGTGTGATCCTTTCTCAGCTTCTGCGCGGATTTACCCGCCGGATCAAGGAGGAGAGTGTCCTTACGATCCCCGTCATCACCGAGGCCTTCGCGAAGGCGGTGGAGACGGCCTACAAGGCGGTCATGGTTCCCAAGGAAGGAACGATCCTGACGGTGGCCAGAGGGATCTCGGAGAAGGCCAGAGATCTGAACGAAGACGGATGCATGGATCTGGAGGTGTTCCTGACCGAGTGCCTGAAGCAGGGCGAGCTGACGCTGGAGCAGACGCCGGAGATGCTGCCGGTCCTGAAGCAGGCCGGTGTGGTCGATTCCGGCGGAAAAGGCCTGGTGATGGCACTTGCCGGTGCGATCGATCTGTTCCTGGGCAAGGAAGTGGACCTGACGATTTCCGATACCCCCACGGAGACGCCGCAGGAGGAAGAAGAGCCCGTGTATGCGAATCTTTACTGCGTGGCGCTGAGCGTAGCGCTGGAGAAGCCCTTCCGCCTGAAGCAGGAGCTGGATCTGCGCGCGTATCTGGAGAGCTTCGGCGAGCGCGTCAAGGTAACTTCTACCGAGGAGACACTGACCATCCATACGGATACCAACGATCCCGGAATGGTGCTGCAGAAGGCGCTTACCTACGGCGAGCTCTATAATGTAAGTGTCAAGAACCAGAAGGTGGAGAAAGTAGAGCACGAGAAGGACGAGGAGGAGACCTTTACGCAGAAGGCTCCCGCACCGGAACCGGAAGGCCCCGTAAAGCCGGTCGGTTTCATTGCTGTTTCGGTAGGAGACGGACTGGCGGAGATCTTCCGCAGCCTCGGCGTGGACTATGTGATCGAAGGCGGACAGACGATGAATCCGTCCACCGAAGATATTCTCAATGCGATCTCCAAGGTGAGAGCACAGACGGTCTTTGTCCTTCCCAACAATAAAAATATCATCCTCGCAGCCAATCAGGCGGCGGAGCTGACCACGGACAAGACGGTGCTGGTCATTCCGACGAAGACGATTCCGCAGGGGATTACCGCCGCGATCAATTTCGTGCCGGATAATACCAACGATGAGAATGAGCAGGCCATGATGGCGGAGATCCAGAGGGTCCGTTCCGGTGAGATCACCTATGCCGTTCGTGATACCATGATCGATGACAAGACCATCGAAAAGGGGGATTACATGGGCATCGGTGACAAGGGCATTCTCGCGGTGGACAAGGATCTGACCGAAACGGTCAAGGGCATGCTTGCCGAGATGATCGACGAGTCCTCTGAGCTGGTCAGCGTTTACTACGGCTGTGATGTGACCGAAGAAGATGCGAATGCGATGGCAGATTGCATCCGGACACAGTTCCCCGGCGTTGATGTAGAGCTTCAGATGGGCGGTCAGCCGATCTACTATTACATTATGTCTGTTGAGTAATTTGGTTTCATGTAGTTTGTGTGACTACATAGGCTTGGATATAATCTGAAGGAGATTGTGTGTATCTCCTTCAGATTTTCTTTTATGGAGATCTTTTGGAAAGGATTCGCATGGCAGATACGGTTGCAATCACAGAGCTAAAGGGAATCGGATCCAAGACAGCCGGGCTTTTCGCGAAGCTCGGGGTTTTTACGATCGAGGATCTCGTGGGATATTATCCGCGTTCCTACCAGACCTATCGGGAGCCTGTTACGGTTTCGGCCGCTTCTTCCGGATCCGCCTGTGCCATCTACGGATGCATCACTTCCGTATCCGGTCTGCGCCGCTTTGGCAGGAAGAACCTCTTTGTCGTGCAGGTGCGGGACGAGATCGGCGGGGAGCTGGAACTGACCGTCTTCAATCAGCCCTATCTGCAAAAAACGTTCAAATCCGGCACTTTTCATGTGTTTTACGGGAATGTTTCGCGGTTCGGAAGGTCGGTTCGGATGACCCAGCCCAGAATGTATTCGCCCGCGGATTACGAGGCGCTGACGCATACCCTTCACCCGGTGTATCCGGTGACCAAGGGGCTGTCCTCCGCATCGGTTTCCAAGGCGGTGCGACTGGCGCTGCGTGATTATCCGGCGCAGGAAGAGTTTCTTCCGGAGAAATGCCTATCCGGTCTGCAGATGATTTCCCACGCGCAGGCGCTGGAACAGATTCATTTTCCGGGAAGCGAGGAGGAACTTGCGCAGGCGAGGAGACGTCTGGCCTTCGAGGAATTTTTCTTCTTTCTTCTGATGCTCCGCAGGAACCGGGAGCTCCTCTCGCAGTCTCCGAACGCGTTTCCCATGGTGGAAGTCGCGCAGTGTAATCGGCTGATCGAGGCGCTTCCCTATCGGCTGACCGGCGGACAGGCGAAGGCCTGGAAACAGATCGCCGGGGATATGAGCGGTCCTTCCTGCATGAACCGTCTGGTGCAGGGAGATGTGGGAAGTGGCAAGACGATTCTGGCTTTCCTTGCGCTGCTGATGGCTGCCTGCAACGGCTATCAGGGAGCACTGATGGCTCCGACCGAAGTTCTGGCTTCGCAGCATATGGAGAGTCTGCAGGCGATGATAAAGCGCTACGATCTGCCGCTTAGGCCGGTGCTTCTCCTCGGATCCATGTCCGCGCCCGCCAAGCGGGAGGTGAGAGAGCGGATCGCTTCCGGAGAGGCCAATGTAGTGATCGGGACGCATGCTCTGATCCAGGACAGCGTAAGCTTTTCTTCCCTGGGTCTGGTGATCACCGATGAGCAGCACCGTTTTGGCGTTCGTCAACGGGAGACGCTTGCGAAAAAGGGCGGACAGCCGCATATCCTGGTGATGAGTGCGACGCCGATTCCGCGCACGCTCGCCATCGTTCTCTACGGAGATCTTCAGACCTCCACGATTCGGGAGCTTCCGGCTTCCAGACTTCCGATCAGGAACTGTGTGGTCGGGACGGATTACCGGGAGTCCGCCTATCGCTTTATGGAAAAGGAGATCGCGGACGGACATCAGGTCTATATCATCTGCCCGCAGGTGGATGCGGGGGACGACGAAGAGCTCCAGAACGTTACGGAATACGCGGAGACGCTCTCGCAGCGCATGGGGCCTGCGGTGCGCGTTTCCTGTCTGCACGGTCAGATGAATGCGCAGGACAAGGCGCAGATCATGGATCAGTTTGTGCGTGGAAATACGGATATTCTCGTTTCTACCACCGTGATCGAGGTCGGGATCAATGTCCCGAATGCCACGGTGATGATGGTGGAAAATGCCGAGCGCTTCGGCCTGGCCCAGCTCCATCAGCTGCGCGGGCGCGTGGGGAGAGGCTCGGCCCAGAGTTATTGTATCTTTATGACGCCCCGGGAGGATGAAAAGACCCGGGAGCGCCTGGAAATCCTGAACCGTTCCAACGACGGCTTTGAGATCGCTTCGGAGGATCTGCGGCTGCGCGGGCCGGGAGAGCTCTTCGGCGTGCGTCAGAGCGGCGAGCTCGCCTTTCGGGTCGCGGATATCTACGCGGATGCGGATGTGCTGAGCGAAGCCTCCGATGCGGTGGAGGAAATCTTAAAACAGGACAGACATCTGGACAGCCCCGGCAATGCGCGCATCCGCGCGGCGGCGGAGAGGTACCGGCTTAGCAGGCTGGACGTCCGGAGCATTTAGTGAGGCGGAGGAAAGAGAGAAACAGATCATGAAGAAAGTCGCGGTACTTACGGACAGCAACAGCGGAATCACACAGTCGGAGGCCGGCAGTCTCGGTGTATCCGTTCTTCCCATGCCCTTCTATATCAATGAGAAAGAGTATTTCGAGGATATCACCCTGACCCAGGAGCAGTTCTATGAGGCCCTGAAAGGGGATGCGGACATTCACACTTCCCAGCCCTCCCCGGAACAGGTGATGAAGCTTTGGGATCGGATGCTGGAGGACTATGAGGAGATCGTCTATATCCCCATGAGCAGCGGCCTGTCCGGCTCCTGCCAGAGCGCGCGCATGCTCGCCGAGGATTATGAGGGGCGTGTGCAGGTCGTCAATGACCAGCGCATCTCCGTCACCCAGAGACAGCATTGCATCGATGCCGTCGCTCTCGCGGAAAAAGGCTTTGGAGCTGCCGAGATCCGCGAGATCCTGGAGCGTGAAAAGTACTCCTCCTCGATCTATATCATGCTGGATACCCTTTACTATCTCCGCAAAGGCGGGCGGATCACCCCGGCTGCCGCTGCGATCGGCACCATGCTCAGGCTCAAGCCTGTCCTGACCATTCAGGGCGAAAAGCTCGATGCCTTCGCCAAGGCCAGGACCTCTGCCCAGGGCAAGAATATGATGATCCAGGCCATCCGCAAGGATATGGAAACCCGCTTTGGCGGCATCTCCCCCGACCGGATCAATCTCGAGATGGCTTACACCCATGACAAGGAGGCTGCGGAAAGCTACAAGGCGGAAGTGCAGGCTGCTTTTCCGGACTTTGACATCGTACTGAATCCCCTGTCTTTGTCCGTGTCCTGCCACATCGGTCCCGGCGCTTTGGCCGTCGCCTGCTCCTGCAAGATCCCCGAGCTTATGTAATTATCTTTTTTGTAAGAGTAAAGTCCTTTTTTGAACGTGTATCCGAGGGAGCGTGGAGTGCGCAGGTTCCTCCCCGTGACCCCTGTCACGCCGCCGGTACTTAATGAAGCGGTTGCCCTTTACCGCTGAATTTAGTACCGCTGCGAGCGGGACACGGAGTGGGAACGCGGTCACGGGGAGGACCTGCACGATCCGCGCGTCGTCCGTTTATATTTATTAAATCATCGTTTAACACAAAATTTAGAATTACGAAAGGAAACTTGCAAACCGCCCAGGATACCAAATCTTGGGCTTTTTTTGTTGTAACTCCACAAAATATATGCTATACTAACACTATTGTGAACGAATGTTCTGATTAGAAAGAGGTACTTTCATGACTCCCAAATCCAATTATGACGCTTCCAGCATCACCGTTCTGGAAGGACTGGAAGCGGTCCGGGTCCGTCCCGGCATGTATATCGGCTCCGTCACCACCAAAGGCCTCAACCACCTCGTCTATGAGATCGTTGACAACTCCGTGGATGAGCATCTCGCCGGTTTCTGTGACTGCATCACCGTGACCCTGGAGAAGGATGGCTCCGCAACCGTGTCCGACAACGGAAGAGGTATCCCGGTCGGAATGCATGAGAAGGGCATGAGCGCGGAACGTCTCGTCTTTACGACCCTCCATGCCGGCGGCAAATTCGACAATTCCGCCTACAAGACCAGCGGCGGCCTCCATGGCGTCGGATCTTCCGTAGTAAATGCCCTTTCCGAGAGACTGACCGTAACGGTCAAGACCGGTGGGTTCATCTACCGTGACACCTACGAGAGAGGAGTGCCCACGACCGAGCTTGAAAAGGGACTGCTTCCCTGCCTCGGCAAGACGCGCGATCATGGCACGACGATCAATTTTCTCCCGGATTCCACGATTTTTGACCGCACCTGGTTCAAGGAGGACGAGATCAAGAGCCGCCTGCATGAGACGGCCTATCTCAATCCGAATCTGACCATCGTCTTTAAGGATCTGCGCAGAGAGACGCCCGATACCGAGACCTTTCATGAACCCGACGGTCTCGTGGGCTTTATCCGAGATATGAACAATCTCAAGGAGACCGTCAGCGATGTCGTCTATCTCTCCGGCGAATCCGAAGGGATTCAGGTCGAGATCGCCTTTCAGTATGTGAATGAGTTCCATGAGAATGTCCTCGGCTTCTGCAATACCATCTACAATTCCGAGGGTGGTACGCATCTGACCGGGTTTAAGACCCAGTTTACCAATGTCATCAACACCTATGCCAGAGAGCTGGGCATCTTAAAGGAAAAGGACCAGAATTTTACCGGCGCTGATGTCCGGAACGGAATGACCGCCGTGATCAGCATCAAGCATCCCGATCCCCGTTTCGAGGGCCAGACCAAGACCAAGCTGGACAATCAGGAT
>JAFYEE010000109.1 GCA_017544405.1 Lachnospiraceae bacterium | reverse complement strand
GATCTTGAAGTGAGCATCTGCGTTCTTCTTGATCGTATCTTCCACGGCGCTCTGCGTGTAATTGACCACCGGTTCATTAAGCACCCATTTTGCTTCTTCGTAGGTGTTATAGCTCCCGGCCTTTTGGATCAGGCCTCCCAGCCTGTCTTCCCGTTGTTCCGGCTGCAGCCCTTTCAGCCCGAGCCCTGCTGCCCTGTTTAATCTTGTTTGCACTTCGGCGGCCACTCGTGCGGCGTCTTTGTAGTTCTTCGTCAGCAGCGGCCTTATCAATGCTTCCGCCAGATCGGCATCAAGCTTCCCCTCCGGCAGCATATCCGTTGTAATGGTTTCCTGGTATGCCTGAGCCAGGAGTTCACCCAGCCTTGCCGCATATTCTTCTGCTTCTTTGTAGCTTACCCCGTTTTTTCTCAGTGTCCGCTCGATGCCGGTTATCACGATATCAGAGCTGCAGTTTTTTGCAAATGCTTTCTGCACTGCTCCCACGAGTTCTCTGGCCAGATCTGCCATTGATTAAACCTCCGGGCTTATTCCTGTAATATCCTGCACCGTCTGCGGCGTTACGAATCCCGGCACCGCCTGATTCAGCTTGATCAGGCCGTCTCCGATCAGGCCGATGCTGGATGCATCCGGCTCAAATATCGGTTCCCAGATCGGTTTCGTCATGTAAATTGCATCCCGCTCAAATTTATTCCCGTCGCGCATACATGCTGCCAGAAATCCCGCATTCAGGAAGCCGGATCCAAATGTCCGCTGGGCCTTCCGCGCTTTCAGCCGGAGGCTTTCGTGCGCTGCCTTGATGGCTTCGGAAGATGATGGATTATCAGACGGAAAACCCAGATCGTCCAGCGTCAGACTCGTCTCGCCGGCAAACAGGGAAGCAAACATCCGGAGCTGCTCCATGTGCGGCGTCATGCTCTGCTGCTGGAATTGGCCAAACTTTGGCTGTTCTCCCTCATCGTCTTTCGAGATGCTTATAAATGCGCTCATGGCTGCCGACCAGGCATCTGTGATCTCATAGTCCTGGGCGAGGCCTGTCACGTATTTCTGCGGAAAACTGTAAAACTCCGCGCTGATCTCCGCCCGTTTGATCGTCCGGATCGCTGCCTCTGCATAAGACATGCAGGCGCGCGAGATCCTGGAATGGCCAAACGGCCTTTTTGCATCCGGCCTGTAGATCACCGGCACGAGTAACGGGTGCCCCGTTATATTTTCATCCGCGCGGATCTCCTCGCCGTCCTCCAACCAGATCGTCTCTTCCGGCGTGAAATATGCTTCCATGATCGGATTCCCTCTATCATCGCGCTTCAATACCGCATAGCCTTCTTTCAGCATTCCAGTCAGCTCGTCGATGATCCCCGTCGCGTTCGCGCCGTCGATCACCTGCAGACGAGGGAAGTCATTCTCTCCCTGGGAGATGTAGATAAACGAGCACGATCCTATCATCGCCGATAGGATCGCACTATCAAATATCACATCCGGATTGTTCCGGTTGTATATGTCGTTCATGTCCAGGATGTCTTCCCGGAATTCACGGAACAGCAGCCGATCTGCCAGATCGTCCACCGCATGCGCGCACCAGCCGAGCGAGGAATTCCATGCCCGGAGTTTCGGTGGTGTCGAGATCCCCAGATCCCGCACCATGTTCTTGAGCTCGTAAAATTTATACCTGGTATTCACTCTCACAGCCTTCGCTTTGAGCTTCCGGCGGAGATATTCGATGCCTCTGTAGTCTTCTGCCATGTTTTTTCCCCTCTATCGTGTGTTTTTTCGTGTAGTCACGGCGCGGAGGTCGCGCGCGGGTACGCGGGGGTGGGTACGCCCCCGTTCCTCAGACGGTCTTAAATTTCGACCAGTCCCTGCTCTGAGGCAGGTTCCTATTTGTGATTATTTCAGGCTTTTCCGTTTTGCCTTCCTTGAGTAATCCATCAGACTTGGCCAGGTTGCAGGTCAGGTGGGCCAGCTGCAGGTTGCTCAGATCCGACGGATGCCCGCCGCGTGCGATCGGTATGATGTGGTCGATGGTCTTGCTCATCGGATTCGGGTATCGCAAAGAAAAATCAACAGGTTTTCCGCAGATCCCGCAGACTGTCTGCGTCGCATAGATCTTTTTGCGGTTGCGATCCAGGGCGGCTCTATGTTCTCCGAGCTCGTCCGTGCGATAATTCCTCGGCATTGCTTTGCTCTCCCGGCTTGATAAAAATGGGCGCAGGTGGTCTGTCTTTGCAGAAATCTATCGGAAAAAGGAGGGTCCTATGAAAAACTGGCATCTTCCGCCGCCATTAACCTGCGCCCTGCGGCTGAAAAGCAACAGCCGGGAGGTCTGACCACTTCTCCCGCCTGTTGCATAATGCTTTCATTGTGGTCATATTATCACATTTCTCGGCTCTGGTGGCCCATTTTATAGCAAGTCCAGATAATTTGCGACAGTATAGACAAAATCAACATGCCAGCGTTTCACTGTTGTGTAAGACACATGGAGCACCATTGAAGCTCCCTGCATGTTAAGCTTTTTCTGGAAGTATGTCATCTCGATCAGCCGGCAGCGCAGCTCTCCGTCCGGCAAATGCCTGGTCTTTCGCAGTGCTCTGTCTACTGCCTCATAGCGTTCCTGATCTCTCGGCGGCGGTTCCCTGAGCGCGACGGCTTCCGTCTTCCGCTGCGTCTTCCCGCGGCCCCCGGTCTTGCTGTATCCCGGAGTGATCTGCTGGCTCCTGAGCTCCCGCAGCTCTTTCTTGTATGCCGGATACTTCCGGATCACGTTTTTGACATATCCCCACCACGGTTCTCTCGGCTTGCTCATGTCCGCCTCCTGGTCTGTTTCTTAGGCAGCACCACCTGCCCGCCTCTGACGCGAGGCCTCTCTTTCAGCAGGCATCGCATGTATTTCCCGATCAGCTGGCCGTCATCGTCCCGGATCTCCTCTACGTCCTTGATCGTGCTGTCGTAATCCGGCTGCATGTCCTCCATGTCAGCCACTTCCACCGGCTCGGTGTAGATCGGCCGATCCATCCCGCGGCAGCAGCTCCACTTGTTCTCCCCTGCCGGTCTTCCGTGCACGTTCTCCGACATGTAGGAAGCGAGATCCGTATGATCCCCGCGTCCATCCAGGCCTTCCATCTTGAAGGTCCCGGCTCCTCCGAATTCCTGCCAGATCACCCTGGCGATCTCTGTTGCGTCTTCCGGGAGAACCATGTGATGGTGCAGCCGCGTCGGTGCATCCTTGTGCGGGCTCCAGTTGGCCGTCACCCAGATCGCCTTCAAAGCATTTCCGGTTTCCCTGGCATAGATCTTCCTCAGCTTTGCCCGGAACTTCTTCAGCTGCTCTTTTGCCTTCTCATAGTCCAGATCCGGCTGATAGTGATCTCCGTCATAGCTCAGGGTTGCGAACACGTCCCCTGCCTCAAAATTGCAGTTGATCACCCGGGCGAGGTTCCGGATGCTGCTCTTCTCGTTCGCCCGGATCTTCTTCTCACTCGTACTGCCGGCTCTGCGCGTCCCCCTGGGCTTGAAACAGTCATTCATAGAAAACCAGCTTCGCTTTGTTTCTATGACTCGCCCCGATATGATCTTATACTCCATCATCCTTCTCATCTCCTGCTCCTTCGATATGATTCTAATGTTAACCGCTAAAAGGTCCTTCATAGATACGCGCGCGCACGCGTATCTATGAAAGAATGATCTTCCGCTTTCAAGGTGCTTAAGGCTCTCAGGCAGCTGCACCGGCCTTCCGGTGCAGCAGGCTCAAAGCCTTAATCATTCTTTTTTCTGAATTCATCTGCAAACGGGCATGTCGCCCAGTGCGGTTGCCTTCCATTAACCGGCACAGTCAGTTCTGGTATAGGTCCATCAGGCCCGATCCAGCACCTGATGATCTCCCCCTTGTCTGTGACCAGTGTATCTTTCCCCGCCGGATCCTTCAGCCCTTCGATGATAGCAGCATCGCATGGCATCACTTTCCCGCTCGGCAGAGATATGAAGACGATTTCGGCTCCGCACTTCTTACATTTTGCCATATCAACTCTCCTTCTTCCCTGCTTCTGCAGTCTCCAGCGCTCGGATCCGGCCGAGCTCGTCCAGATAGGTTCCACCATACAGCTGATCATACGGCACGAAATTAGCCTCACCCAGGATCTTCCGGATCACCTCATCCCGCTTTCCTTTTCCGTATTCCATTTCTTTGTCCTGATAGTCCTGGAGATAAAGCTCCGCCAGGTCGTCCAGTGCCTCATGATAGGCATTTGCAAACGCTGCAGCCCTCCCGGGCCCCAGCTGCAGCGTCTCATGGGCTGCGATCACTGCAGCATCGAATCCGATCATCAGGCGTACCCGTGTCTGCTCCGCAACGATCTTCTTTGCCATTTGCTGGGCCGTGATTGCCCACGCGCTCGGTTTACTCATTTTTCTCCTCCTGCTGTTTCTGCTCAGATG
>JAFYEE010000108.1 GCA_017544405.1 Lachnospiraceae bacterium | reverse complement strand
TGAAGGGCCGGGGCGAGCCGCTCTACGAGGAGCGCTATGCCCTGAAGCATGTCAGCCTGGAGATCCGCAAAGGAGAGACGGTCGGTATCATCGGGACGAACGGCTCCGGCAAATCAACGCTGCTCAAGGCCATCACGGGGGTTTTGAGCCCCACCGCGGGCGAGGTGGAGGTAAACGGGCGCATCTCGGCGCTCCTCGAGCTCGGGGCGGGCTTCAACATGGAGTACAACGGGATCGAGAACGTCTATCTGAACGGCACCATGATGGGCTATACCAATGAGGAGATCGATGAAAGACTCCCGGAGATCCTGGAATTTGCCGACATCGGAAGCTATGTCTACCAGCCCTGCAAAACCTATTCCAGCGGCATGTTTGTGCGGTTGGCCTTTGCCGTGGCCATCAATATCGATCCGGAGATCCTGATCGTGGATGAGGCGCTGAGCGTCGGAGATGTCTTTTTCCAGTCCAAGTGCTACCGCAAATTCGAGGAATTCCGGCAGCAGGGCAAGACCATCATCTTCGTCAGCCACGACCTGAGCAGCATCAGCAAATACTGCGACCGCGTGTATCTGCTGAATCAGGGCGTGATCCTCGGAGAGGGCTCCCCCAAGGCCATGATCGATGCCTACAAGAAGGTCCTGGTCGGTCAGTACGACGGGCAGGAGCAGGAGATCTCCGAGGACGGACAGCATGTAAAGACCCTCGAATACGGCTCGAAGAAGGCGCTGATCTCGGACTGTTACGTGACGGATGAGGCGGGGCTGAAGACGACTTCGATCCTGAAGGGGAGCATGTTCACGGTGCATATGACCGTGGAGATTCTCGAGGATCTGCCGGCTCCGATCTTTGCCTGCTCCTTCAAGAACGCGAAGGGGGTGGAGATCACCGGAACCAATACCATGGTGGACCGGACCTTCCTGCGGGAGGCGAAAAAGGGCGAGCGTCTGGTGATCACCTTCCGGCAGAAGATGTCCCTGCAGGGCGGGGAATATCTGATCTCGCTGGGCTGCACCGGTTACGAACGGGACGATTTTGTCGTGTATCACAGACTCTATGATGTGATCGGACTGACGGTGATCTCGGACCGGGACACGGTGGGATACTACGATATGGATTCGGAGATTGAGGTTCGCGATGGAAGAGAAGATCGGTAAGATTACACTGAATTTGGACAATTATCCCGGGGAAGATCTGTACTCGGACGGAGGGATCGAGGACGAGATCCTGGACATCGTGCAGGCGCATCCGGACGGGAACTATCGCGAGGCGATCGAGGAGAGCGGGGAGTGGCCGGTGCTGTATCACCTCTCGCACATCCGGGAAAACATCGTCCGCTGGGTCCCCTTAAAGGGCACGGAAAAATGTCTCGAGGTCGGAAGCGGCTGCGGCGCCATCACCGGCGCGCTGGCGGAGATGGCCGGGCAGGTGGACTGTGTGGATCTGTCCAAAAAAAGAAGCAGTATCAATGCATATCGGCACCGGGAAGCGGACAATGTGAAGATCTATGTCGGCAATTTCCAGGTGGTGGAGGAGAATCTCCCGGCAGACTATGACTATATCTTTCTGATCGGAGCCTTTGAGTACGGCGGGCTCTACATCGGAGGGGACAGTCCCTACCGGGATTTTCTGCGTATTCTGAAAAAACATCTCGCCCCCGGCGGGCGGATCGTGATCGCCATTGAGAACAAGACCGGCATGAAGTACTGGGCCGGTGCGAAGGAGGACCACAACGGGCAGCTTTTTGCCGGGATCGAGGATTATCCTTCCGGGGGACCCGCGCGGACCTTCACGTATCACGGGCTGGAGAAGCTGGCCGCGGAATGCGGTTTTTCCGGGGATGAGATACACATGTATTATCCTTACCCGGACTACAAATTCATGCACACGCTCTACTCGGACAAGCGTCTTCCGGGCATCGGCGAGTGCAAGACGAACCTGTGCAATTACGACCGGGACCGCTGGCAGATTTTTGATGAGAAAAATGCCTTCGACATGGTGATCCGGGAAGGGGAATTCCCCCTGTTTTCCAATTCTTACCTGATGCTGCTCGGCCCGGATACGGACACGGAGTATGTGCATTTTTCCAATGACCGGCAGGAGCCCTACCGGATTGTCACCGAATACCATGGCAAAGAGGTGTGGAAGCGCCCGCTGACCGCAGCCGGTGCGGAGCATCTGAAGGACATGAAAAAGGCGGGAGAAGAGCTGCGTGCGCGCTATGCGGGCGGACAGTTAAACATCGTGCCCGCCGAGTGGCGCGAGGAGGAGCAGGCGCTGGTATTCCCGAAAATAGAGGGGGCCGTCAGCCTGGAGGAAAAGCTGGATGAAGCGCTGCTTGCAAGAGACCGCGCGGCCTTCCGGGAGCTTGTGATGGATTTCTACGGGAGGATCAGCGAGGCGGAGGAAGGCGCGCTCCGGGATCTGGATCTGGTCTTCTCCAATGTGCTCATCCGGGGCGATGAATGGAATGTGATCGACTACGAGTGGACGACGCGGGAAGCCTACGAGGCGAAGGAAATCTTTTACCGCGCGCTGTTCTGCTATCTGCTGGAGGACAAGGCGCGTCTGGAGTGTCATCCGGGCAAGATCCTGTCCCGGCTCGGCATCACAAAGGAGCTGCAGGAAAAGTATCAGAAGCGGGAGGCGAAGTTCCAGAAGCGTGTGACCGGCGGATATCTGGCGCTGGGCGAGATCCGTGAGCGCATCGGCAATCCGGTGTACTCTCTCGCGGAGCATCAGAAGCGTCTGGACGAGGACCGGCGCATCACCTGCAGGCTGCAAGTCTATGAGGACTGCGGGGAAGGATACAGCGAGGAGACGTCGTATTTCCCTGCATCGGAGAGCGGGAACGGGTTCCGGGAGAGCTGCGAATATGTGATCGAGCCACCCGCGGAGTGCCGGAATCTGCGGATCGATCCGTGCAGTATGGCCTGTCTGGTGCTGGTGGAGAGCTTCACCCAGGGCGGAGTTCCGGTGAAGGATCTGCATATCTTCACCAACGGAAAGTCGCTGGGGGGCGGGCTCTACCTCTTCTTGACCGCCGATCCGCAGTTCGAGCTGCGCCAGTCGCGATTCGCGCAGAAGCCCTTCGGGGAGGTGCGCATTCGGCTGAAGATATCGGAGCTGTCCGCTGAGATGGCAGAATCATTGCTGTAACGTGGACTTTGCTATGCCAGTGTCGCATCCACCGCAAAATATTCTCATCGGGGACGTTCGCACTCTGGGCAAATGCGCAGCGGTACATAACGGGACAAAGTACGTCCCGTAAGTACCGGCGCATTCTGCACAGCCCCGATCGAGAATTATTTTGCGTCGTATGCTCGGGTGGTGCCGGATCAAGCATATTCTTAGGTATGGCACTTGAGTAGAACATAGAGTCTGAATCATTTCTGCTTCACGCATAAGTAAACGAGCGATTCCGGCAGGAAATGTATCTCAATCGGGATCGTGCAGCTGACGTCGGTACTTACGGAGCGTACTGTGCTCCGTTATGCACCGCTACGTCAGTGCCCGAAGCGCGAGCGTTCCCGATGAGATCATTTCATGACGGAAGCGCGTATCTTAGTCATATACAGCCTTATTAGGAACGAAACATGGATAACAGGGATACAAAAGCAGAATACGACTGGGACGGATACTACCGGAATCTCGCCGAGATCCTTCGCAGGCAAAACAGCAAGCTCCTGGACGAACTCGCCGATACGGATCGCCGCATCGAACAGCTCCAGAGCACCAATTTCCTCAAAGGCGTCCGCAAGCTGAAAAAATTGCTGGGCCGCGGGGAAGTTCCCGCAGGCGAGCAGGTCCCGGCCGCCGGACAGAACCCCGCAGAAACGCCGACACCGGGAGCCGCAGCGCCGCAGGTACCCAAGGACCTGACCCCCTATGCGCGCGCCGTGCGTGACCTTCGCTGTCCGGAGACGGTCTATGTGAGAGAAAAGGAGCGGGCGCTGTCCGAGCTTTTGCCCGAACGCCCGATCTTTTGCGTGATGAAGGCAGAGGAGCTTCCGGCTCTCTATGCGCTTCTTGCGGGCGAGGCGCAGCAGGCACCGGATGCTGCGGACTGGGAATACGCTGTGATCACGGCGGCGGACGGATTCCTTTCTCGCTATGCGCTGCGCGCCCTCGATGCCTTCCTCCGGGAGCGGGAAGAGGCGCAGCTTCTCTACGGAGACGAAGCCTGCGTTCCCTTCGGATGCGCGGAAGGAGAGGCCCCCGAAGCGGCCTTTTCCCCCTGGCTCAAAAGCGAATGGGCTCCGGAGACCTTCCGGAATACCTTCTACTTTGGGAGCCTTGCCGTACTTCGCAGAGACCTCCTGCAGGAGCTGACCCTCCATGCGGAAGGGGATGGCCTGGCCATGCTCTATGACCTGTGCCTGCAGGCCGCACGGATCCTGCGCACGGACGGAAGACCGGAAGAAAACCCGAAGATCGGCCATGTGAAGGAGCTTTTGTTCTACCGCTTTGCAGCCTCGGATGGCGAGGCAGATGCCATGATGCCCGGAACCGGCGCCGCCTATGCCGCCCTGCGGGAGCGCGCCCTGCGCGCGGAAGGACGGGAGGGACACTTAGCGTGCGGACAGGACCGGGATCTATTGCAGGTTTCCTATGATCTTCCGGCAGATACGAAGGTCAGCGCCGTGATCCTCTCCAAGGATCATCCGGGGGTCCTGAAGACCTGTGTGCAGAGTCTTGTGGAGCGCGCGGACGGTCCGGCGCTTCAGATCCTGGTGATCGACAACGGAAGCAATGCATCCAACCGAAAGCAGAACGAACAGCTCGCCGCCGAATATGGATTTGCATATTTTTATGAGCCGATGGAATTTAATTTTTCGGCGCTCTGCAATATCGGATACCGGCATGCGGAGGGAGATCTGATCCTCTTTTTAAACGACGATACCGAGCTTCTTCAGAAGGATGCTCTGCGCTGGATGGCAGGACTTGCGCTGCAGGAGGACATCGGTGCGGTCGGCGCCAAGCTCCTCTATGCCGGAACCGACCGGATCCAGCACGCCGGCGTGACCATCCTGCGAAACGGACCTTCCCACAAGCTGACCGGATTCGGGGATGACCGCTGTTACTATCACGGCATGAACCGCTTAAACCGCAATACTTTGGCGGTGACGGCTGCCTGCATGATGGTCTCCCGCAGGAGTCTGGAGCGGGCCGGGGCAGCGGCGGACGGGAGCTTCCCCTTCGATGAGAGCTTCCGGGTGGCTTACAACGATGTCGAGCTGTGCCTGCGACTGGACCGGGCAGGGCTGCAGAATGTGCAGTGTAACGAGGCCATTCTGGCCCATTACGAATCCCTGACCCGCGGCGCGGATGCGGTGGATGATGCAAAATGGGAGCGCCTTGCGGGCGAGGGAGAGCGTCTCTGGAACCTCTATCCCGCATACCGCCGGCATGACCCCTATTACCACTCTGAGCTCGCCGATCACGCGCTCGGATACTACCCGCAGCGCGCCCTTCCCTGGGAGGATCTCACCGTCTGTGCGCAGGTCCGGAAGGTAAGCCCCGCGGATCCTGTCCTGAAAAGATCCGGAAGCGGAAGACTGCGTTTTCATGTGGATGCGGCCGGATGGACACATGCGCCTTTTCCGGGCGCGGAAGACAGCTGCTATGTCAGCGGGTGGGCTTTTTTCCGCGGCAGAGGCTACGCGGAGAGGAGCTGCGCCGTGCTCTTTCGGAGCGAAGCGGGAGAGCTCTATGCGGCGACGGCTGTCCGGCAGCTGCGTGAGGATCTCGCCGGCGCTTTCCCCGGAGAGCGGGAGATCGCGGCGGACGGATTTTTCCTGCGGATCAGCGCGGCTGCGCTTCCTGCGGGCAGCTACGAGATCGGGCTGAGCGTAGAGGAAAAGGCATCCGGCCTGCGCAGCATCGCATGGCAGAAGGATGTAAGGCTGGAAGTGCCCGCAAGGTAGATTTTGTTTTGCTGTCAGATGTCGGGAGATCTGCTGATGCAGATGCGCCCGTCGGATGCAGGTGCGCCTTCCGGGGCCGATTACAAGGATGAAGCATGGATTACGAGAAGAAATATCACGAAGAAAAGCAGAAAAATGAAGAGCTGCAGGTGAGACTGGCCGCAGGCCGCGCGCAGGAGGAGCAGCTAAAGTCTGCCATCGCGCGCACCAAGGCTTCGCTCCCCTGGAGGATGACTGCACCGGTGCGAAGCGCCGCCAGATGGACGCTGAAGACCGCGAAACGGATCCGCAATCTCGGCGGACCCCGCGGCTTTATGATCAAGGCAAGGCAAAAGTTAAACGACCGGGAGCTTCGCAAGATGCACGGGACCAGGAGCTTTCCGGATGCCGCGCGGCGTCAGGCGGAAGGGGCGGCAGATTTCCCGGAGGATCTGTACATCTCCATTCTGGTGCCGCTCTACAATACGCCGGAGAAGTTCCTGAAGGATATGATCGATTCCGTGACGAATCAGACCTGCGGCCACTGGGAGCTGTGCCTGGCCGACGGCTCGGACGCCGAGCATGCGCAGGTGGGAGAATACTGTAAAATGCGTGCTGCCGCAGAGCCGCGGATCCTCTATCGCAAGCTCGAGCGCAACGAGCAGATCTCCGGCAATACCAACCACTGCCTCGAGATGGCGACCGGGAAATACATCGGCCTGCTTGACCACGACGATATCCTCCACCCGAGCGTGATCTACACCTATCTGAAGGCTGTCACGGAGCAGGGCGCGGACTATATCTACTGCGACGAAGCCACCTTCCACGGCGACAATATCGACGATTTTATCACGCAGCATTTCAAACCCGACTTTGCCATCGACAACCTGCGGGCCAACAATTACATCTGCCACTTCAGTGTCTTTGCACGGGAGCTGCTGGACGGAACGGAGCTCTTCCGGTCGAAATATGACGGCAGCCAGGACCATGACATGATCCTGCGCCTGACCGCGCGAGCCCGGAAGGTGGTGCATATTCCGCGGATCCTGTACTACTGGCGTTCCCACAAGGCGAGCGTTGCCTCCGACATCTCTGCCAAGCCCTATGCCATCGAGGCGGCCCGCGGAGCGGTGGCGGATGCTTTGGAAAAGGCGGGCTTTAAGAATTTCGAGATCCAGAGTACCCGCGCCTTTGAGACGATCTTCCGGATCAAATATGCCCTGCTCGAGGAAGCCAAGGTATCCATCCTGATCCCAAACTGCAACCATGCGGAGGATCTGCGCCGGTGCATCTCCTCCATCCTCGAAAAATCGACCTATACCAATTACGAGATCCTCGTGATCGAGAACAACAGCACCGAGGAAGAGATCTTCGCCTACTACCGCGAGCTGGAGAAAAATCCGAAGGTCCGCATCCTGCATTATGAAGGGGAATTCAACTATTCCGCGGTCAACAATTTCGGTGCCCGCGCGGCGGAAGGAAAGTACCTGCTGCTGCTCAATAATGACACGGAAGTCATTTCCCGCAACTGGATCGAGGAACTTTTAAGCTTTGCGCAGCGCGAGGATGTGGGCGCCGTCGGAGCCAAGCTCTATTACGCGGATCATTCCATCCAGCATGCCGGGATCGTCCTCGGGCTTGGCGCCCATCGCACCGCCGGTCATGTCTTTTATCGTTTTGACGGAGAAAACCTCGGTTACATGGGCAAGCTCTGGTACCAGCAGGATGTATCCGCCGTCACCGGTGCCTGTCTCATGGTAAAGCGCAGCCTCTATGAAGCCCTCGGCGGCCTCGATGAAGAATTCCGGATCTCCCTGAACGATGTGGACTTCTGTCTGCGCCTGCGCGAAAAGGGACTCCTCAACATCTTCAATCCCTACTGCGAGCTCTTCCACTATGAGTCCGCTTCCCGCGGCTCCGATGTCGATGGCCGAAATCGCGAGAAGGCCCTCCGCTATGAGAAGGAGTGCGAGCTCTTCCGCACCCGCTACAGCGCGGTCCTCGCCGCCGGCGACCCTTATTACAACGTGAACCTCACCCTCGACCGCAGCGACTGCTCCCTTGGGGTCCGGTGAAGACGATCCGCCGGGATCAGGGGGATGAAAAGACGGAAGGATTGTGCTATAATGTTACTTGCTTTTTTCAGTACATCTGTTCCACAAATACACATATAAGGAGACTGCTTATGAGCTATACGGAAGAATTTCAGCGCTGGCTTAGTGACCCCTATTTTGACCAGGCAACCAAAGAGGAACTCCTCTCCATCCGCAATAACGAAAAGGAAGTGGAAGACCGCTTCTACCGCGAGCTGGAGTTCGGCACCGGCGGTCTGCGCGGTGTCATCGGTGCAGGCACCAACCGTATGAACATCTACACCGTTCGCAAGGCCACCCAGGGCCTCGCGAATTATATCCTGAAGAAGGGAACCCAGGCAAAGGGCGTTGCCATCTCGATGGACAACCGCCGCATGTCCCCTGAGTTTTCCCGTGAAGCGGCTCTGTGCCTCGCTGCCAACGGCATCAAGGCTTACATCTTCGAGTCCCTTCGTCCGACGCCCGAGCTTTCCTTCGCCGTACGGGAGCTTGGCTGCACGGCCGGGATCATGGTGACCGCGAGCCACAATCCCCCCGAGTACAACGGATATAAGGTCTACTGGGAGGATGGTGCCCAGATCACGGCTCCCATCGATAAGGATGTCATCACCGAAGTCCAGGCCATCAAGGATTTTGCGGAAGTGAAGACCATGGATCTCGCCGAAGCGAAGGCAGCCGGCCTGTACGAGGAGATCGGCAGCGAGATCGATGACAAGTACATGGCAGCCCTCAAGAAGCAGATCATTCATCCCGAGGTCATCCGTGAGGTCGCGGGAGACCTGAAGATCGTCTACACCCCTCTGTGCGGCACCGGCAATAAGCCCGTGCAGCGCATTCTCTCCGAGCTCGGCTATAAGAATGTCTATGTCGTTCCCGAGCAGCAGGGGCCGGATCCGGAATTTACCACGCTGGAGTATCCGAATCCCGAGGATCCCAAGGCATTTACCTATGCTCTTCGTCTGGCGAAGGAAAAGGATGCCGATATCGTGCTCGCGACCGATCCCGATGCGGACCGCCTCGGCGTCTATGCGAAGGATACCGCTACCGGCGAGTACATCGGATTTACCGGGAATATGTCCGGCATGCTGATCGCGGAATACATTCTCCGCGAGAAGACCGCCACCGGTACCATGCCCGAGAATCCCGCCATGGTGACGACCATCGTGACCACCAATATGACTTTCCCCATCGCGAAGGCTTACAATGTCAAGCTGATCGAGGTGCTCACCGGCTTCAAGTACATCGGCGAGCAGATCAAGTGGTTCGAGCAGAATCACACCTACAATTATGTCTTCGGTCTCGAGGAGTCCTACGGCTGCCTGGCCGGCACCCATGCGAGAGACAAGGATGCCATCGTCGCCGTACAGATGCTCTGCGAGGTTGCGGCCTACTGCAAGAAGCATGGCAAGACCCTCTGGGATATGATGGTCGAGGTCTATGAGAAGTACGGCTATTTCAAGGAGACCCAGTATACCATCACCATGAAGGGCATTGACGGATCCCGCGAGATCGCCGCTCTGATGGAAAAGCTCCGCACCAATCCGCCTAAGGCCTTCGGTGATCTGAAGGTTCTGAAGTTCCGTGATTACCAGAAGGATGTCATCCTGGATCTTGAGACGGGCGAGAAGACGACGACCGGACTTCCGAAGTCGAACGTGCTTTACTTTGAGCTGCCCGATGATCAGTGGTGCTGCGCGAGACCTTCCGGCACCGAGCCCAAGATCAAGTTCTACATGGGCGTCAAGGGAACCAGCATCGAAGATGCGGCAAAGCGCGTGGAGCAGTTGACCGAGGATGTGAAGGCACAGCTGTAAGACCTTAAGAAAATGATACGGGAAATCGCCCTACGCGGGCGATTTTCCCATATATGGGAGAATCTGTATGCCGGCTCTGTCCGCTGCCAATCTGAAAAGAGCATATCTGTACCTGAAGCGTAACGGCCTCATCGGAACCTGGTACGCGGCGCGCGAGGAGATTTCCTCCGGTCGAAAGGACCCTTACGAGCCGGAGCGTGCCACGAAGGAAGAGCAAAGCCGTCAGCGCAAATGGGCGGAGGAGCTTCCCGAAGAAAAGCGCGTTTTCTTCAGTCTCCTGGTGCCGGCCTACCTTACGGCCCGGGAGCATCTGCACGAGATGCTGATGAGCGTTCTGGATCAGACCTATCCGTATTTTGAACTGATCCTGGCGGATGCATCCCCGGAGGAAGCGCAGAGCGGAGGACCCGCCACCACGAGGGTTCACGCATCGCTCTCGGAGCTTCTTCGCATGCTTCCGGAAAGCTACCGTGCCGAACGGATCCATTACCTTCCGCTCGCGGAAAACGGCGGGATCTCGGCGAATACGAACGCAGCGCTGCAGCAGGCGAAGGGGGATTATATCCTGCTGCTGGATCACGACGATCTCCTGACACCGGACGCGCTGTATGCGATGGCCTCCGCCATCCTGGAGGCTCCTTCCGAAGGTCGCCCGGTCCCCGGGATGCTCTATTCCGATGAGGACAAATGCGACGGACAGGCCACCCGCTTTTTTGAGCCGGCGCGCAAGACGGATTTTGACCGGGAGTATCTTCTGAGCAATAATTTCATCTGCCATCTGCTCTGCGTAAAAAGGGAGCTGGCGGCCGCTGCGGGCTTTCGGCCGGACTATGACGGAGCGCAGGATTATGATTTTATCCTGCGCGTAAGCGGCGGCCTGAAGCCGGAGGAGATCCGTCATATCCCGAAGGTGCTGTATCACTGGCGCTGCCACAGCGCTTCCACCGCGGAAAATCCCGCGAGCAAGGCCTATGCCTACGAGGCGGGAAGGCGCGCGTCGGAGGATTACTGCCGCGCAAAGGGATGGAATACGAAAGTGGTGATGCTGCCCCATGTGGGCTTTTATCTGCCCTGCTTCGGCGACTGTGAGGATCTTTTTTCGCTGCGCCCGGAGCTCGGAGCGATCGGCGGAAGAGTCCTTTCGGGGACCCGGTTTGGCCGTACGATCGGCGGCGCCATGGCGGCGGACGGAAGGCTTTGCTATGAGGGCCTTCCCGCAAAATACAGCGGGTATTTTCACCGGGCGGTGCTCAGCCAGAGCGCTGCGGCACTGGATCTGCGGTGCTTTCGCTTAAATCCGGCCTATGCCGCTTTATTCGAGGAGATCACGCAGGTTCCTTACCGGGAATGCGAAGTGACGCTCCGCGCGCCGGTGACGGGGCGAATCTCGGGACCGGGCAGGGGAAAGCCGCAAAGCTTACGGCTGTTTGATGTAACGGCGCTGCCTGCGGGGTGTGACCGCAAGGCCCTGGAACAAAAGCTGGGAGAGGCCCTGAGAGCGAAGGGGCTGACCCTTCTCTACTACCCGGAATGGGGACGCGTATGGAAAAGATAACGGTTATTATTCCAAATTACAACGGAGAGGCCTATCTGCGGGAATGCTTAGAGGCCCTGAAGCCTTCCGTGCAGAGGGCCCGGGTGGGCTACCGCGTGCTGGTGGTGGACAATGGCTCCTCCGACGACAGCAGGCGGATCCTCGAGCAGGATTTTCCCTGGGTACAGCGCCTGTATCTTAAGAAAAATACGGGCTTTTGCTATGCGGTCAACCGCGGGATCGAGCAGAGCAGCTCCCCCTATGTGCTTCTTCTGAACAATGACACGAAGGCATATCCCGGCTTTGTGCAGGCGCTCTACGATGCCATCGAGGGAAAGCCGCGCTGCTTTTCCGTGAGCGCGCAGATGCTGATGTGGGACCGGCCGGAGCTTCTGGACGATGCCGGGGATCTGTACTGTGCCCTCGGCTGGTCGCGGGCGGTCGGCAAGGGCTATCCCGCGGCAGACTATGAGAAGCCGATGCATGTTTTTACGGCCTGTGCGGGGGCGGCCATCTACCGGCGCAGCGTCCTGGATCGCATCGGTCTGCTGGACGAGCTGCATTTTGCCTATCTCGAGGACCTTGATCTCGGGTACCGCGCCCGGATCTACGGCTATTACAACGCGTATGAGCCGAAGGCGAAGGTCCTGCACTACGGAAGCGCCTCCACGGGCTCCCGCTACAATCTGAAAAAAACGGAGCTTTCCTCCTGCAACAATGCGTATGTGGTGCTGAAAAACATGCCGCCCCTGCAGCTTCTGGTCAATCTTCCGTTCCTCTTTGCCGGCTTTGTGATCAAGGCGGTCTTTTTCGCGCGCAAGGGGATGGGGATGGAATATGTGAAGGGCTACGGAAAGGGCATCGCAAGGGGCTTGTCCGCCGCCGGACGCAGGAAGCATGTCCGTTTTGAGCTGCGCCATCTTCCGAATTATCTGTCCATCCAGGGGCAGCTCTTTGTCAATATGGTTCGAATTCTTAAGAAAAATTAAGAAATTCCATGCCTGTTCTTAATTGTTCTCCAGTTCATAAAGTTGTAATATTTTCTCATGATCAAAGACAATCAACAGATATTCAATCGGCTGATGTGTCTGCTCGATGCGCTGATCGCCGGCGGATGCTTTATCCTTGGATATGTGATCAAATTCTATGTGCTTCAGGACGGACCCGGACCGGGCGTGCTCCCGATCTCGAGTTATTATTCCCTGTTGCCTTTTTTAGTGCCCGGGCATCTTTTGATCCTCCTGCTCAGTGACGTATATACGCCGCGGCGGACCGGCAAGTCCCTGTACGAGCTTGCGGATGTATTTCGCGCCAATACCATCAGTCTGGTGGCGCTGCTCATCATCATGTACGTCATCGTGCACGAGAGCAACTACGCCCGTTCCGTGATCACCATCTACTATGTGCTGAACATGGTGGTGGATTTTGCCTACCGGATCATCCTCCGGCGGGCGCTGCGCAAGTTCCGCAGCAAGGGCTACAACCAGAAGCACATTCTCCTGGTGGGCTATTCGCGCGCTGCGGAGAATTACATGGATCGCGTCCGCGAGAATCCGCAGTGGGGCTACAACATCGTCGGCGTGCTCGACGATCATGTCCCGGCCGGCGCCAGTTATCACGGAGTCAAGGTCCTCGGGACCCTGGGCAATCTGGAGATCATCCTTCCGGAGAACAAGCTCGATGAGGTGGCGGTGACGCTTCCTCTGCAGGACTACGACTATCTGGAACATGTGGTGAATTTCTGCGAGAAATTCGGTGTCCACACCAAGTTCATTCCCGATTACAATTCGGTGATCCCCACCAGACCTTATACCGAGGATCTGGACGGACTGCCGGTGATCAATATCCGCCATGTGCCGCTGACCAATTCCGGAAATATTTTTATCAAACGTGTGACGGATATCATCGGTTCCCTGTTTGGTATTGTGATCACCTCCCCGCTCATGCTGATCTGTGCGATCCTGATCAAATGCACGAGCAAGGGACCCGTGATCTTTTCCCAGGAACGCGTCGGTTTGCACAACAAGCAGTTCAAAATGTACAAGTTCCGCACCATGAAGGTGCAGGCGGATGAAGTGGAGCGCAAGGGCTGGACCACCAGGAACGACCCGAGAGTGACGGCCGTGGGACGCATCCTTCGCAGGACCAGCATCGATGAACTCCCGCAGCTTTTCAATATCCTGAAAGGGGATATGAGCCTTGTGGGACCGCGTCCGGAACGCCCGCAATACGTCGAGAAGTTCATGGAGGAGATCCCGCGCTACATGGTCAAGCACCAGGTGCGTCCCGGTCTGACCGGATGGGCGCAGGTCAACGGCCTGCGGGGCGACACCTCCATCCGCAAGCGCATCGAGTATGATATCTATTACATCGAGAACTGGACCTACTTCTTCGATGTCAAGATCATCCTGATGACCTTTTTTACGGGATTTGTCAACAAAAATGCCTACTAAATCAATAAGAAAACAAGAGGAGAGTTAGAACCAATGGCAACTGGGAAAGGAACACGTCCGGTCGGAAACGGCGGATCCATGAATCAGAAGGCGAGAGCCAGGAGAAATCGCAAGATTACGATCTTCTTTATCGAGATCGTGATTATTCTTGCCATGATCGGGATCCTTTGGGTCATCATGGACAAGACCGAGGAGGCGGAAGGCCTGATCTATACGGATACAAGGGAGATCGCCCCCGAGGAGCTGGGTATTTCCGAGGTCGTGCAGGAACAGGTGCAGGAGGCGGAAAGCCCGATGGCGGGGTATCTCAATATCGCCCTCTTCGGCGTGGATGCGCTCAGCAGCAGCTCCAAGGACCTGCTGAAGGGCTACCGCAGCGACTCGATCATGATCGCGAGCATCAATCTCGATACCTGCGATGTCAAGCTGGTCAGTGTCTATCGTGACACCTACCTGAATCTGAGCAATGACACCTATACCAAGTGCAACACCGCCTATGCCAAGGGCGGCGCGCAGCAGGCCGTCAGTATGCTCAATGCCAATCTGGACATGGATATCACCAACTGGGTCAGTGTCAGCTACAAGGCGCTGATCACGGCCATCGATGATCTCGGCGGTATCTATATCGATGTGGACAGCGCGGAGCTCGAGCATATCAACAATTACCAGATCAGCATCGCCAAGAGCCTGAAGCTCGGCGAGAACAATTACACGCCCGTTACGACCAAGGGATATCAGAAGCTGAACGGCCTCCAGGCCTCCGCTTACTGCCGCATCCGTTACACGGCCGGCGATGATTTCAAGCGTGCCGAGAGACAGCGCGAGGTGCTGCAGGCGATGATGGAAGAAGCCAAGAAGGCCAATGTGAACGACCTGCTGACCTTCTCCGCGGATGTGCTGAACTATACGTATACCAGCCTGGATTCCGAGACCATCACGGATCTTCTGAGCAATATCACCAAGTACAACATTGTGGACGAGGGCGGCTTCCCGGCGGAGGATATGCGCACCACCGGTACCATCGGTGCGGACGGAAGCTGTGTGGTTCCGCTGGATCTGGTGGACAATGTGGTCTGGCTGCATTCGTTCCTCTTCGGGGATGAGGAATACCATCCCTCCGGGACCGTGCAGAATTATTCGGTCAAGATCAAATCGGATACTTCCAAGTATCTGAAATAAAAGTGCTGCGCCCTGTGATGCGAAAGCCGCGCAGCCAAAGGGTAAAGTTGAATCATTATGGATATTGATGTCATCATTCCCGTGTATAAGCCTGGCAGGCAGCTCCTGCGGCTTCTGGACCAGCTGGAAAAGCAGACGCTGGTTCCGCAGACCATCCTGCTGGCGAACACGGAAGAAAGCTATTTTGAGGAAGCCTTCGGGAATATGCCTTTTTTTGAGCGCTATCCCAATGTGGAGGTATTCCATGTCACCAAGCAGCAGTTCGATCACGGCGGAACGAGACGTCTCGCGGTACGCCGTACGCAGGCGCCGGTCTTTGTCATGCTGACGCAGGACGCGGTTCCCGAGGATCGTTTTCTGCTCGAGCGTCTGACCAGACCGCTTTTCGCGGAGAGCTCGCCCCGGATCGCCGTGACTTACGGAAGACAGCTCCCCGGCAGAGGAAGCAGTACCCTGGAGGAATGCTCCAGAGCCTTCAATTATCCGGAGGAGTCCCGGACCAAGACGCGCGCGGACCTGAGTGAGCTTGGGATCAAGACCTTTTTCTGCTCGGATGTCTGTGCTGCCTACCGGAGAGATATCTACGATTCCCTCGGCGGATTTGTCCGCAGGACCATTTTCAATGAGGACATGATCTATGCGGCTGCGGCGATCGGGGCCGGCTACGCGGTGCGGTATGAGGCCTCCGCGCGGGTGATCCATTCCCACAACTACACGAATATGCAACAGCTCCGGAGGAATTTTGATCTGGGCGTATCCCAGGCGGAGCATCCCGAGGTGTTCCGGATGACCTCCTCCGAGGCCGAAGGAAAACGCCTCGTGACGGAGACGACCGAAAGGCTCCTTCATTCCGGAAAGTTCTACCGGCTCCCGTCCTTCTATCTGCAGTGTGCCAGCAAATATCTGGGATACCTGCTCGGAAAGCACTACAAGTGCCTGCCGAAGAGCGTGATCCTGAAGCTCACGACCAATCGCGAGTATTGGGAGGCTGCCGGAGAAGTCTGAGAATCGCTTAAAACCCTGCTTTTTGCAGGGTTTTTTCTTTGGGAAAAAAGATTTTTGCTTTTCACAATTTTCTGCACATTCCTTCACAATTTGAACACAATTGGCTTTTATACTTGCACTTGTAAAAAAGAAAAAGGGCATGCGGATAGCGGCGCGGCCCTCAGAAGAGAAAATGTATCGTACCGCTTCGGTACGGGAAAGTGAGGTAATAGATATGTCGGAATATGAACAAAACAGGGACGGATCCTCCGGGAGCAATCCTTACATTTACAGCAACGGCAGCCCTTATTATTCGCAGAATGAGGCCTCCAATCTGCAGCAGCAGGCACCGCAGAAGAAGCATTCTTCCGGTACCTTCCGAAAGCTCCTCATCAGCACCTGCATGGGACTGTGCTTCGGTCTGTTTGCCGGGATCGGATACTACGCGGTCGATCAGGCGACCGGTGCACTGAATACGACCCTCGGCCGGACGGAAGGCGCGGAGGAGATCGCAGAGGAAGCCGTGGAGAGCAGCGAGGTGGCGGAAGCGGATCACACGCTCAGCACGGAGTCGGGTACGACGCTCCAGACGACGCAGAAGATCGTCGCGACCGCATCCACCGATGTGACGGAGGTGGCGGAAGCTGTGATGCCTTCGATGGTCGCTGTCACGGAATATTACACCTATGATTACGGCTACAGCATGTTCGGACAGAAGATCTCCGAGGATGTCTCCGCCGCAGGAAGCGGGATCATCATCGGCGAGACGGATGATGAATATCTGATCGTTACCAACAATCACGTGGTCACCGATGCGGAGTCCCTGGAGGTCACCTTTGCGGATGATTCCACCGTGGAAGCCAATATCAAGGGGACCGATTCCTCTAAGGATCTCGCGATCATCGCAGTCGCCAAGGATGAGCTGAGCAGCGCGACCAAGGGCAAGATCGCCATTGCTACCATCGGTGACAGTTCTCTCCTGAAGCTGGGAGAAAATGTGGTCGCTATCGGCAATGCACTTGGCTACGGGCAGTCCGTTACCACCGGGATCGTGAGCGCCCTGAATCGTGAAGTGACCACGGAAGACGGCTATACCAATACCTTCATCCAGACGGATGCAGCCATCAACCCCGGCAATTCCGGCGGTGCGCTTCTGAACATGGCAGGTCAGGTCATCGGGATCAATTCCAACAAGATCGGCGGCTCCTCCGTGGAGGGCATGGGGTATGCGATCCCCATCTCGGATGTGCTGGACATTCTGGACGATCTGATGAGTCAGGATACGCTGATCCGCGTGGCAGAGGATGAGATCGGCTACATCGGCATCTCCCTGCAGGAGATCACAGCCGAAATGGCACAGACCTTTGACATGCCGCAGGGCATTTACATTAAGGAGACGGTGGATGGCGGCGCAGCCGATCAGGCAGGACTGGTCCGCGGCGATATCATCACCGGTTTCAACGGACGCACCATCCGCTCCTATGACGATCTGCAGGGCATCCTGCAGTACTACGCGGCCGGAACCACGGTCACGATCACCTATCAGCGTCAGGAGAGCGGAACCTATGTGGAGTACACGACGCAGCTGACTCTGGGCAGACGTCCCGCCCAGCAGTAAGCAGTTTGGAAATCCTTTCCCCCCCTTCCAAGGGATCCGAAAGGATCCCGCAGACCCGGTGTGCAGCAAGTGCACACCGGGTTTCTTTTTTGGGATAATAGAAAGTTCACTTGTCGCCGCCTGCCCAATCCACTATACTGTAACGGTACAAACCCACGCTCCGGCGGCTGCAGCGCAGGCTCCGGGCGGGAAGAGGAGTGTTTAGAAATGAGTGATGACTACAGAGAAGTAACGGACGATCCGGAGACGGAAGACACCACGGATCTGACCGAAGGGCATCGGGATGCCTCCCGGACCGAGGATGCCGGCAAAGGGAACAGCAAGGACTATGAGGATGTCTGCTTTATCTGCAGACGGCCGGAGAGCAAGGCGGGACGCATGTTCCATCTGCCCAACAATATCTGTGTCTGCGATGACTGCATGCATAAGACCATGGATACGGTCAGCCAGTTTGATTATCAGGGTCTGCTGGGAGGGCAGGATCCGCAGAACATGTTCCCGGGGCAGGACGGAATGCCGCGCTTTAGCTTCATCAACCTCGCCAATCTCCAGGGAGACGGTGGGATCCCCAACAAGCAGAAGCTGAAGAAGAAAAAGAAGGACGGCGAAGCGGAGCCGGTGATCGATATAAAGAACATCCCCGCACCGCACAAGATCAAGGCGAGCCTGGACCAGTACGTGGTGGGGCAGGAGCATGCAAAAAAAGTGATGAGCGTGGCGGTCTACAACCACTACAAGCGCGTGGCGACCGGCACGATGGATGAGATCGAGATCGAGAAGTCCAACATGCTGATGATCGGACCGACGGGCTGCGGCAAGACCTACCTCGTCCGGACCCTCGCAAGGCTCCTGGATGTGCCCCTTGCCATCGCGGACGCGACCTCCCTGACCGAGGCGGGCTACATCGGAGATGACATCGAGAGCGTGATCTCCAAACTGCTCGCGGCGGCGGACAACGATGTCGAGCGCGCCGAGCAGGGCATCGTCTTCATCGACGAGATCGACAAGATCGCCAAGAAGCAGAATACCAATTCCCGTGATGTCTCCGGCGAGAGCGTGCAGCAGGGAATGCTCAAGCTCCTGGAGGGCGCCGAGGTGGAAGTCCCCGTGGGTGCTTCGAGCAAGGGCGCCATGGTGCCGCTGGCCACGGTCAATACCCGCAACATCCTCTTTATCTGCGGCGGAGCCTTCCCCGACCTGGATAAGATCGTGAAGGAGCGCCTGAACAAGGCATCGTCCATCGGCTTTGAGTCCCAGTTGAAGGATGCGTATGACAAGGAGAAAAATATCCTCGACCATGTCAAGGTGGAGGACATCCGCAAATTTGGCATGATCCCCGAGTTTATCGGGAGACTTCCGATCATCTTCACCCTGCAGCACCTGACGAAGGAGATGATGGTGAAGATCCTGACCGAGCCGAAAAATGCGATCCTGAAGCAGTATCAGAAGCTTCTCGAGCTCGATGAGGTCCGGCTCGAATTCACGGATGGAGCCCTCAGCGCCATCGCGGACAAGGCTCTCGAGCAGGACACCGGAGCGCGCGCGCTTCGCTCCATCATCGAGGAATTCATGCTCGATATCATGTATGAGATCCCGAAGGATGACAATATCGGAACCGTCACCATCACGGAGGACTACATCCTCGGCAAGGGCGGACCGGTCATCACCATGCGCGGCTCGGATACCCCGCTTCTGGAAGACGGGAAGCAGGGAGCGGAGTCTTAAAGGATAGAAAAATGAGGGAAGAAAAGCCTTTCTGCCGGATCTGTAAGACCCGGCGGGAAGGTTTTTTTCGTGGGGCAGGGCGATGATCGAAAAAACGGTTGACAGGTCCGGGCATCCTGTTATAATGAACATATGAACAGTCGTTCATATGTAATGCTGACAAAATTACTTACATGGAGGACGGATATGAAGAAGACATATGAGATCGAAGTAGACTGCGCAGCATGTGCCCAGAAGATGGAGGACGCGGCAAATACCGTGGAGGGCGTCCTGAAGGCTACCGTGAGCTTCATGACCCAGAAGATGAAGGTGGAATTTGCGGAAGGGGCCGATGCCGCCCTGGTCATGCCCGAAGTCCTGAAGGCCTGCAAAAAAGTGGAAGACGACTGTGAGATCCGGTTCTGATGACCTGTAATCTACAACAGCAAAGCAAAAGGCAAACGCTTATGACGAAGAAACAGAAAAAAGTACTGGTCCGGATCATCATCGCATCGGCGCTTCTGATCGCGCTCATGCTCGCGGAGCGGATGGCGTATCTTCCGACCCTTGTCTGGTTCCTGCTCTATCTCATCCCCTATCTGGTGATCGGATACGACATCCTGAAGAAGGCGGCGATCGGTATCCGGAACCGGCAGGTTTTTGATGAGAACTTCCTGATGGCGGTGGCGACCGTCGGAGCGATCCTGCTCGGCCTTTTTACGGACGGCAGCGAGGGCGGCTTCGAGGAGGGCGTCGCGGTCATGCTCTTTTACCAGATCGGGGAGCTCTTCCAGAGTGTCGCGGTCGGCAAGAGCCGCCGGAATATCACGGCGCTCATGGACATTCGTCCGGACTGTGCCTATGTTCCGAACCAGGACGGCGGTCTTGAGGAGATGGATCCGGACGATGTGGAGATCGGCACGGTCATCGTCGTCTCCCCCGGGGAGAAGGTTCCGATCGACGGGATCGTGGAGGAGGGCAGTTCGACCCTCAACACGGCGGCGCTGACCGGAGAGAGCCTTCCGAGAGAGATCTCCGCCGGTGACGAGATCATCAGCGGGTGCATCAACCTCACGGGGGTCCTGCGGATCCGCACCACCAAAGCATTCGGAGAGTCCACCGTATCCAAAATTCTGGATCTCGTGGAAAACTCCAGCATGAAAAAGTCAAAATCGGAGAATTTCATTTCGAAATTCGCCAGATATTACACGCCGGCCGTCTGCTACGCGGCGCTGGCACTGGCTGTGGTGCCTCCCGTCGCGCTGCTGCTTCTGGGGAGACCGGCGCAGGTTACGACCTGGATCATCCGCGCGCTGACCTTCCTTGTCATCAGCTGCCCCTGCGCGCTGGTGATCTCCATCCCCTTAAGCTTTTTCGCCGGGATCGGAGCGGCTTCGTCCCGCGGGATCCTGGTCAAGGGCTCCAATTATCTCGAGGCCATGTCCGAGACCTCCGTCGTGGTCTTTGACAAGACGGGGACTCTGACGAAAGGCGTATTTGAGGTGACCGCGATCCGGCCCGCAGGGCAGTTCGCAAAGCGACTCACAGCGGACGGCAAGGATCCTTCCGGGGAGCTTCTCGCCCTGGCGGCCTGCGCGGAGAGCTATTCCAATCATCCCATCAGCAAGTCGCTCAAGGAGGCGTATCTGGCGGACCGGCCCGAGGCGGAAGGATCGCTTCGCACCCTTGCGTCGGATGTGGAAGAGATCAGCGGACGTGGTGTGAAAGCAACGGTAAGCGGCCACACCGTGGCGGCCGGCAATGCGAAGATGATGGAGGAAATGGCCCTGACCGGGGAGGATACCCCGCAGCAGCCGCCGGAGAGCGGAACTGTCGTCCACGTGGCCGTGGACGGAACCTATGCGGGCTATATCCTGATCTCCGATGTAGAGAAGGACACTTCCGCATCCGCGCTGAAGGCGCTGAAGAAAAGCGGCATCGAACGGACCGTGATGCTGACCGGCGACAATGAGAAGACGGCAGCGGCCGTCGCTTCAAGGCTTGGGATCGATGAATACCACGCAGAACTTCTGCCGGGGGATAAGGTGGATCAGGTGGAGCGTCTGCTCGCGGAAAAGCCGGCCGGATCCAAGCTCGCCTTCGTCGGGGACGGCATCAACGATGCACCCGTCCTGTCCCGCGCGGATATCGGGATCGCGATGGGAGCCATGGGTTCGGACGCTGCGATCGAGGCGGCGGATGTCGTCCTGATGGATGACAATCCGGAGCGGATCGCGCTGGCCATGCAGATCTCCCGCAAGTGCCTGCGGATCGTGCATGAGAATATTTATTTCGCACTCGGGGTCAAGGGCCTCTGCCTGATCCTCGGAGCGCTTGGCATCGCCAATATGTGGGTGGCCGTGTTCGCGGACGTCGGAGTCATGATCCTGGCGGTCTGCAATGCCATCCGTTGCCTGTCGGTGCGAGAATGACCGTCGGAAGACTGCGAGAGCGGTCTTCTTTTTTTTGTGTTCTGCGCCCGCCTTGCGCGGCTTCTCCCGGGTGCAGTCTCCGGTTGAGAAATGGCGCGTTCATGTGCTATAATTTCTCTGATTGTGTTTCGGATGAACATCGGGCCGGGCGGCTCGTTTGTGTATAGGAGGAAGAGGGCATGAGCAGGAAAAAAATCGTGGTCAGTCTCGGACATGAGGCGCTGGGATATACGACCCTGGAGCAGAAGGACGCTGTCTCCGTCACCGCGCAGGCGCTGGCGGATCTGGTGGAACAGGATTACCAGCTGACGATCACGCACAGCAACGGTCCTCAGGTCAGCATGATCCACAAGGCCATGACGGAGCTGCGCCGGGTATACATCGACTACACGCCCGCCCCCATGTGTGTCTGCTCTGCCATGAGCCAGGGATATGTCGGATTTGACATCCAGAACGCGCTTCGCTCGGAGCTTCTGCGCAGAGGGATCTCCAGAACCGTCAGCACGATCCTGACACAGGTGACGGTGGACCCCTACGACGAAGCCTTCTATGAGCTCACCAAGGTGCTCGGACGTCTCATGAGCGCCGAGGACGCCGAGATGGAGATCAAGAAGGGCAATTATGTGAAGGAGATTCCGGGCAAGGGATACCGCCGCGTGGTGGCGGCGCCCAAGCCGATGGATATCGTGGAGATCGAGGCGATCCGCGCGCTGGTGGCGGCGGATCAGGAAGTCATTGCCTGCGGCGGCGGCGGGATCCCCGTGATCGAGCAGAAGGCATCGCTCAAGGGAGCGTCCGCCGTGATCGAGAAGGATGCCATCGCAGGACTGCTGGCAGCGCAGCTTCGGTCGGACGAGCTTGTGATCCTGACCGGCGTGGAGCATGTCTTCCTGCATTACGGCACCCCGGAGCAGACGCCCATCGAGCGCATGGATGTGCAGCAGGCACGCGCCTATATCGAGGAGGGACAGTTTGAGCCCCTCACCATGCTGCCCAAGATCGAGGCGGCCATCGCCTACCTGGAGAAGGTTCCGGAGGGAAGAGTGGTCATCACCTCCATCCACGGCGTAGCGGATGCCATCAAGGGCAAAACCGGTACCATCATTACGGCCTAGGCCGGAGCTTGAGGAAGGATCCCCGGTCTGCGGGCAGGGGAATGGAGAGACATGAAGCTGGACCTGAGCGCCCCCGCTCCGGAGGAACGGGTCGAGGGGGAGAAAATCTATCTGCGCCCCATCACGGAGGCGGATATCGATATGGTCCTGGAATGGCGCAACGCGCCCCGGACCGTGGAAAATTTCTATTATCGCAAGCCGATCACCCATGACGAGCAGCTGCAGTGGATCCGCACCAGGGTGCAGACCGGGCAGGTGCATCAGTTTGTCGTGGTCCTGAAGGAGACACAGGAGCCGATCGGCTGTGTCTATCTGCAGCATTTCCGGCCGGAACGCTACGAGGCGGAATCCGGCGTCTTTTTCAGCGAGACGGCGCCCGCCGGGCAGGGACTGGCCGCGGCGGCGGTGGACCTTCTGAACCGGGTCTACGGCTTCGGAAAGCTGGGTCTGCACCGGAGCGTCGCGAAGGTTCTCGCCTACAATACGGCGAGCCGTAAGCTCCATGAGAAGGTCGGATTCGTGAAGGAACGCCTGATCGAGCACGATGCGTTCCTGGACGGGAAATGGGAGGATACCATCCTCTACGGCCTCTACCGGGAGGAGCTGGAGATCCCCTGCGCGGGAGCCGAAGACGCGGAAAACGCGGAAAGTGTTGCCGCTGCGGACAAAGATGCTGCGCAGAAGCTGGCAGAGCGACTGCTCCGGGTGGAAGTCCCGGGGTCTAAAAGCATCACCAACCGCGCTCTTTTG
This sequence comes from Lachnospiraceae bacterium, assembly GCA_017544405.1. Taxonomy (GTDB): domain Bacteria; phylum Bacillota; class Clostridia; order Lachnospirales; family Lachnospiraceae; genus AC2028. The sequence goes on along the minus strand of JAFYEE010000108.1, from coordinate 7,128 downwards.
CTGGCCATGCTCGGATGCGGGACCTCCACGCTGAAGGGCGTGCTTTTCTCAGAGGATTCCGAAGCCTTTCTGGGCTGTGTGCAGAGTCTGGGATATGATCTGAAGGTGGACCGGGAGCGGCGGGAAGTGAGCGTCACCGGATGCGGGGGCGACCTGCCAAAGCACGAGGCCTCCCTGTATGTGGGAAGCGCCGGAACGGCCGCCAGATTCCTGACCGCTGTGCTCGGCGTGAGCAGCGGCAGCTTTCACATGGACAGCTCCGATCAGATGAAACGGCGCCCGATGGCTCCGCTCCTTCGATCCCTTGCGGAGCTCGGCGCGCAGATCGCGTATGAGGGCGAGGAAGGATTTTTCCCCTTTACGCTCTGCGGGCACGGGTTCGGCCGGCAGGAGATCTCGATCGATATCGGGGACAGCAGCCAGTTTCTGAGTGCGCTTCTGGTCGCTTCCGCTCTGGCACAGCCGGCAAAGTGCGAGGCTTCCGGACCGGAGCGCCCGGCGGGATGCGAGGGGGACGCGGAAGGCTTTACGGTTCATGTCGAGGGCAGGCACGGGATGGCTTACATCCGCATGACCGCCCGCATGATGGAACAGTTCGGCGTGCGGACCCGGGAGACGGTGAGGGAAGAAAAGGGGACACGGAAGGTTTCCTATGTCACGCCCTACGGGCAGTCCTTCCGGGCACAGGAGTATGAGATCGAGCCGGATGCTTCGGCTGCAGCTTATTTTTATGCCATGTGTCCGCTGCTGCGGCTCCCGGTGCGTGTCCGCGGGATCCATTTCGATTCCCTGCAGGGGGATGTGCGCTTCATCCGGATTCTCGAGCGGATGGGGTGCGAAGCGACGGACACGGAGGAAGGCATCCTGCTTTCTCCGCCGGAGGACGGACATCTGCGGGGGATCACCGTCAATATGTCCGACTGTTCCGACCAGGCGATCACGCTTTCGGCCATAGCTCCCTTCGCGGACGCTCCGGTGCGGATCGAAGGGATCGGTCATATCCGGCTGCAGGAGAGCGACCGGCTGAGCGCGATTTCCACGGAGCTCGAGCGCCTCGGCATCCGGACCCTTACGGGAGAGGACTGGATCGAGATCTTCCCCGGAGAGCCATGCGGTGCGCTGGTGGAGACCTACGGGGATCACCGGATGGCCATGGGCTTTTCCCTGATCGGACTGCGCGTTCCGCACCTGCGGATCCGCAACCCGTATTGCTGCCGCAAAACCTTCGCGGAATATTTTGCGGATCTGTACAATCTCTTTGAAAAATAAAGGGACGGTGCTATAATTATTTTTGATATTTTTTGATAAAAAATCGCATCTTTTTCATTTCCTGTGAGGGGACATATGAAGCTTTTTTTTGCTAATATCAAAAAAGTGCTGGCAGGAGAGAAGGTCATTTCACAGCAGGACAGGATGGAGGCGCTTTCCGTTGCAATCATCGCGGTCCATCTGATTTTTATCTGGCTGTTTGCGATGGTCGGTGTATGGCCTTTGATCCTGTACAATATCCTGGTGGTGTCCTATTATCTCGCAGTCTTCCGTCTGGTGAAGGAGGGCAGTTATCTGCGCGGGTACAGCATGACCTTCGGAGAGATCGTCTTTCAGGAGATCCTGGCTTCTCTTCTGGTCGGCTGGGGTACCGGCTTTTATCTCTATGTGCTCGCCATTGTTCCCATGTTCCATTACATCGGTACGGTCAAGTCGGAGAAGCAGGTCAAGCCGATCGTGCCGTTTCTTGCGGATATCTTTGTCATTTTCGTGACGGTGGCGGTCTGCGTGGTCGCGAACCGGATCAAGCTCCCCTTTGACCTTACACCGGTCGACCGGTGGACGCTGTTCGGTGTCAATCTGGTCTTTTCCTTCTTCCTGCTTGCGATCATGTCCTTCTTCTTCGTGATGGACAGTCAGATCGCCGTGGTGCAGTTGAACCAGGAAAACGAGGTGCTCGAGCATACCTCCAGTGTGGATCCGCTCACCGGACTGAACAACCGCCGCAGCATGGAAGTACAGCTGGATCGTGCCATGGATCTGGCCAAGACAAAGGGCAAGCTCTTCAGCCTGATCATGGGGGACATCGACAATTTCAAACGGATCAACGATACCTACGGACATGAGTGCGGCGATATGGCGTTGACCTCCGTGTCCGAGATCTTCCGGGCCAGCGTGCGTGAGGATGATACCGTATGCCGGTGGGGCGGAGAGGAATTCCTTGTGCTGATAAGCGGAAACCAGACCGACGCGGTCGCCGTGGCGGAGCGTATGCGCTCGCGGATCGAGGCGCAGGTGCTGGAGTATCAGGGCAACGAGATCCGTTTTACCATGACCTTCGGTGTCATGACCTATGTGCCCGGGTACAGCCTGAACAAGCTGATCCAGTTCACGGATGAGAACCTCTATAAGGGCAAGACCAACGGGAAAAACCAGGTAGTCTACAAGCAGCAGTAATTCTATGGAGATACAGGAGGGAGAATATGTATTACATCGGAGTGGATCTGGGAACATCGGCCGTTAAGCTTCTGCTGATGGATTCCGAGGGTCAGATCGTGAACATGGTATCGAAGGAATATCCGCTTTCCTTCCCGCAGCCGGGCTGGTCGGAGCAGAATCCCGTGGATTGGTATGAGCAGTCCGTCGCCGGGATCCGGGAGCTCCTGGCAGGTCAGGACGCGTCGCAGGTCGCCGGCATCAGCTTCGGCGGACAGATGCACGGACTGGTCATCCTCGATGAGAACGATCAGGTGATCCGTCCCGCCATCCTCTGGAACGACGGGCGCACCGGCGAGGAGACCGATTATCTGAACAATGTCATCGGCAGGGAGAAGCTTTCCGCCTATACGGCAAATATCGCATTTCCGGGATTTACCGCACCCAAGCTTCTGTGGGTGAAGAAGCATGAACCGGACAATTTCGCGAAGATCGCGAAGATCATGCTGCCCAAGGATTATCTGGCCTATCGTCTGACCGGTGTGCATTGCACGGATGTGTCCGACGCTTCCGGCATGCTGCTCTTCGATGTAAAGAACCGCAAGTGGTCCGAGGAGATGTGCGAGATCTGTGATGTGAAGCTTTCCCAGCTGGCGAAGGTCTATGAGAGCTACGAGAAGGTGGGAACGGTCCTGCCCGAGGTGGCGGCGGAGCTGGGGATCCCGGCGACGACGATCGTGGCAGCGGGCGCAGGAGACAATGCGGCAGCGGCGGTCGGAACCGGAACGGTGGGCGACGGCGCCTGCAATATTTCCCTTGGTACCAGTGGTACCGTATTCATCTCTTCGAAGAGCTTCGGTGTGGACCGCTTCAATGCGCTGCATTCCTTTGATCATGCGGACGGCTCCTACCACCTGATGGGCTGCATGCTCAGCGCCGCATCCTGCAACAAGTGGTGGATGGACGAGATCATCGGGACGAAGGATTACGCGAAGGAGCAGGAGAATATCACAAAGCTCGGCGAGAACCATGTCTATTTCCTGCCTTATCTGATGGGAGAGCGTTCCCCCCACAACAATCCGAACGCACGCGGTACCTTCATCGGCATGACGATGGACAATACCCGCGCGGATATGACACAGGCCGTGCTCGAGGGTGTGGCATTCGGTCTGCGCGATTCCATCGAAGTGGCGCGTTCTCTGGGCGTGGCTCCCGATCGCACCAAGATCTGCGGCGGCGGTGCAAAGTCTCCGCTCTGGCAGAAGATCATCGCCAATGTGATGAACATGAAGGTGGATATTCTCGAGGTCGAGGAAGGTCCTTCCCTGGGCGGTGCGATGCTGGCGGCCGTGGCGAACGGAGAGTATGCTTCCGTCGAGGAGATCGCGGCGAAGGTGGTACGCGTGAAAAAGACGGTGGAGCCCGATCCGGAGCTCGTCGCCAAATATGAAGCGCGGTATCAGGTCTTCCGTCAGCTCTATCCCGCTTGCAAGCCGCTTTACGACCTGATGTGATCCTCCGCACATCCTGATAATGCAAACAGATCCCCGCTGTGGTACACTTTTTGTGTACCATCGTGGGGATTTTTCGTGGAGAAACGAAAAGGGGTAAAATCATGCGGTCCGGAATGGAAGAAGTCAGGAAAATCAGAGAAACCATCGGCTCCTTTTTTGTCGGTAAGGAGGATGTGATCGATCACATGCTGATCTGTCTGATCGGCGGCGGTCATGTGCTGCTCGAGGATGTGCCGGGGATCGGCAAGACCACCCTGGCCCGCTGCTTTGCACAGGTGATCAGCGCCTCCTTCGGGCGGCTTCAGTTTACGCCGGATACGCTCCCGGGCGATGTGGTGGGAGTCTCCGTTTACAATAGTGCCTCCGGACGCTTTGAATACCGGCCCGGGGTCATCATGCACCAGATCCTGCTGGCGGACGAGATCAACCGTACCTCCCCGAAGACGCAGGCGAGTCTTCTCGAAGCGATGGCGGAGGGACAGGTGACGGTGGACGGTCAGACGTATCCGCTGCCGCAGCCTTTTCTGGTGATCGCCACGCAGAATCCCAATGAATACATCGGCACCTATCCGCTGCCCGAGGCGCAGCTGGACCGTTTCATGATGCGGCTCTCCATCGGATATCCCGAGCGCAGCCAGGAGCTGAAGATGGCGGCCATGTTCCTGGAGGGTGCCTCCGCGGAACGTCTTCCCGCCGTCTGCGAGGCGGATCGGATCGCGCAGATTCGCGCGGAGGCGGAGCAGGTGCAGGTGAAGGAATCCGTGCTCGGCTATCTGCAGGACATTGTGGAACTGACCCGCAGAGAGCCCCGTTTTCTCACGGGCGCCAGTCCCCGCGCCCTGCTTTCTTTGCTGCGTGCCGCCCAGGCCCGTGCCTATCTCGAGGAGCGGGAATATGTGATCCCGGATGATATCAAGCAGCTTGCCGTGCCCGTGCTTGCGCATCGCCTGGTACTGACGCCGGAGGCCCGGATCGGCCGGGAGGATGTGGCGGCGATCGTCCGCGAACTGGTGCTGAAGGCCAAGGTTCCTGTCTGAGGGAAGGCACGTTATGAAACGCAGCAGGTGGATCTATCTTGCATTACTTCTTCTTTCGCTGGTCGCCATAAGCTTTTATGGCGGCGCGGTGAGTTTCGGCTTTTTTTTCGCGGTTCTTATCTTTCCCCTGATCGCTCTGGTCTATATTCTCCTCGTGTGGCTGCAGTTCAAGATCTACCAGAAAACCGGCTCACGCAATATCGTTTGTGACACCCCCGTCTCTTATGAATTTATTCTGCAGAACGAGGACTTTTTCTCGTTTGCCGGGATCCGGGTCTTCTTTTACTCGGATTTTTCCACCCTCGAGCGCCTTCCGGACGAGATGGATTACGAGATCCTTCCGGGACAGCGCTACAGCTACGAGACCACGCTCCGCTGTAAGTACCGCGGGGAGTATGAGGTGGGCGTAAAAGAGGTGGTGATCACCGATTTTTCCGGCTTGCTGCGGATCCGGTTCCGGGTGCGGGAACCGAAGCGTGTGATCGTATCGCCCCGTTACGTGCGTCTGGAGCAGCTCCGCACGCTTCCGGATCTGAGCACGCTGCAGCTGCGCAGCACCAGCCGCATGCAGTCGGAACCGGATGTGCTCACCAGGGAATACCGGCCGGGGGATCCGCTCCGGCAGATCCACTGGAAGGCGAGTGCCGCCGCGGGAACGCTCATGACTCGTAAGCCCACCGGGGAGGAGAAGACGGAGGCGGTGATCCTCTATGACACGGCGCGGTACTATGAGGATCCGAAGGAATATCTGCCGGTGGAAAACAAGGTGCTGGAGATCCTTCTGGCGCTGGCGGGATACCTTTCCGAAAGACATGTCCCGGTGCGCACGCTGAGTGGCCGCGGCGGGAATGCGGCGGAGTATCTGCGCGGACTGGAGGGCTTTGAGGATTTCTACGAAAGCGTCTGCCGCGTGCGTTTTGATCCGGACTTCGGCGGGCTCCGGAAGCTGGAGCAGATGCTGGCGGCGCGGGAAGTGACGGAGAGTATGCTGATCTTCCTTGTACTTCAGAAGGCGGATCTGCGGGTGCTCTCCCTGACGCAGCGCCTGTTTGAGGCCGGCGCTATGCTGGTGATCTATGCGGTTACGGAGGAGGAGAGCGAGGAATTCTTCCGGCTTTCGGAACCGGGAAGGAGACTTTGCCGGATCCGGCCCGAGGAGGATCTGGAGGCGGTATTGTAATGGAACGGAGGGAATACTGGGTCAAAGCAGGATATCTTTTCTGGTTTGCCGGGCTTATGGCCGGTTTTTTGTGCTGCACCTTTTCGGACGTGCTGCAGCTTTCCATGACCGGACGGGGCCATATCCTGGCCGGCACAGTGCTCCTGGCCGCGGTCTCTCTTTACCTGCGCCTGCGCGGGCGCCTTCGCCTCTACGTGACCATCGCCCTTCCGCTGGTGCTGGGATATCTGGTCTATGCGCTGGGCGGAGCGGATCTGCCGCAGCGTGCCCTGGACGCCTGGAAGTATCTTCTCTACGGGACCCCGCTGGCAGAGGATGCGGCCCTTCGGCTCTCCTATGTGCTGGTGTCTCTGATCACCGCGGGGAGCGCCGTGCTGGAACTCTGGCCGGAGCGCAGATTCCCGGTGCGGATCCTGCTGGCGGCGGGACAGGGCATTTCTCTGATCGCCCGGATGGTGCGGGCCCGGCCGGTATCGAAGCCCGGGGTATGCTTTGCGCTTACGTACATCCTGTGTACCCATGTCCTGCTCCTGCGCAGACGTCTTCGTCCGGGAAGGAGCGGGGAGGATCTGTACATGGTCGGACTGACGCCGTTTCTGGGGGTGCTTCTTGCGTTCCTCCTCCTGCTTCCGGCGCCCGGTAAGCCCTATGACTGGCAGTGGGTCCGGGATCTGTACCACACCCTTGAAGACCGGATCACCATCGGACTGGAGAACCTGCGCCACGCCTCCGACGGGGAGGTGGAGATCGCCTTTACCGGGATCTCGGAGGAGGCGGATCTCTTCCCCGCGCTGCAGCGGGAGGACCGGGAACTGGTGCTTTTGAAGGCCGGGGCGGGACGGAGCCGGTCGGTCTATCTGACGGCGGAGACCTACAGCGATTTCACGGGACGGGGCTGGGAACTGCAGGAGCAGTATTCGGAACGGGAGATGGCTGCGGATGCCTTCGAGACGATCTATGCGCTGGAGCGCTA
>JAFYEE010000107.1 GCA_017544405.1 Lachnospiraceae bacterium | reverse complement strand
GCAGCTCAAGATCTATCTCTATCTGCTCCGCATGATGAACGCCCATCTCAAGACCGGCGTTCCGGACATCTGCGAGACCTTCAATTACCTTGAGACGGATGTCATGCGCGCGCTGCGGTACTGGGAAAAGAAAGGACTTCTGGTCCTCGAGTACAATGAGGACAATGTGCTCAGCGGGATTCTCATGCAGAATCTCTGCATGCAGGCCTCGTCCCTTCCCCCCGCGGAGGCGACCCACGAGCCGCAGGAGGTACCTGCTGCCATTGTGCCCGCGCCGAAGCGCAAAGCCGCTTCGAAAGCATCACAGGCCGCACAGACACCTCCGGCTGCTTCGAATGCGCCGGCCGCTCCGCCGAAGCCTTCCTACTCCCGGGATCAGGTGCAGCAGTTCCGCGCGTCCAAGCCCGGTTCCCAGCTTCTGTTCCTCGCGGAGACCTATCTCTCCAGACCGCTGACCGCCGGAGATGTGGACACGCTTCTGTACATCCGGGACGAGCTCGGCTTCTCCCAGGATCTGGCGGACTATCTGCTGCAATACTGCGCGGAGCGCGGCAAGCGCGCGACGCGCTACATCGAGACCGTGGCCATCGCCTGGGCCGAGCAGGGGATCAAGACCCCGGAACAGGCAAAGCAACACGTGACTGCCTATGACACCACGGTTTCTTCCATCATGAACGGACTCGGCAAATCCAATGCGCCCACCGCTCCGGAGCTCGAATATATCTCCCGCTGGACGGGCGAATACGCCTTCCCTCTGGAGATCATCCTGGAAGCCTGCAAGCGGACGGTGCTGGCGACCGACTCCAATCGGATCAAATATGCGGACCGAATCCTGACCTCCTGGCACGAGGAGAAGATCACTTCCATGGAAGAGATCCAAGCGCAGGATGAACGCCACAAGGCTTCCGGCGGCAAGACGGATGCCGGAAGGGGCACCGCCTCCGCACGCGGCAATTTCCATCAGTTCGCGCAGTCCGGAACCGATTACGAATCCATTGCCAGCCGCAAGATCAAGAACGAGGACTAGGATATGCCGCTTACCAATCAGCAATATCAGGATATTATGAGGGAATACTCCGATCTGCGCATGCAGGCGGAGGAAGAGGCGGATCGCAGGCGTGCCGCCATCGAGAAGTCCCTTCCGGAGCTCCCTGCGCTCGAACGGAGGATCGCCTCCCTCTCCGTGCAAGAGACCAAGCTTCGCTTAAACCAGCACGAGGAGGAAGCGGCCGGGGTCCGGCAGGATCTGGAGGAAGCCATGCAGCAGCGCCTTAAAATGCTCGCGGACGGCGGATTTTCCGAGGCGGATCTGGCGCCGGTCTACCACTGCCCGATGTGCCGGGATACCGGGTATATTACCCGTCCGGACGGAAGCCTTGAGAAATGCCGCTGCTTTAAGGTCCGGGAGACCAGGGTGCTCTATCATCAGTCCAATCTTGAGGGGCTCCTGGAACAGCAGAATTTTGACACGCTGACCTACGAATACCACACCGGAGAGGATCTGTCCCACCTGAAGGGGGCCGTCTCCATCTGCCGTGATTTTGTAAATTCTTTCGAAACAAACTACCGCAATCTGCTCTTTTGTGGTACAGTAGGTACCGGCAAGAGTTTCCTCTCCTGCTGTATCGCTTCGGAACTCCTGAAAAAAGGACATTCCGTGGTATATTTAAGTTCTCAGAGCCTGTTTGATGCACTGGCCAGAGAACGCTTCGGCACATCCGCCGATGAGCCCTATGATTTTCAGTCTTCCCTTTACGATTGTGAGCTTCTGATTGTGGATGATCTGGGGACGGAGATGACCAATTCCTTCGTGGAGACACAGCTTTTCGCGCTGATGAACGAGCGTGCCCTTCGCCGCCGTTCCATGATCATCTCCACCAATCTGACCATGGGAGATCTGCAGAAGAGATACACGGATCGCGTTGCTTCCCGTATACTGGAGCGATATGACATCGTCCGTCTCACCGGACCGGATCTGCGTACACTGAGATAGGATTTCGGAGAACCTGAACATAAGAATTTGATAATAGAGAGGTTAAAATGGCTAATCACGAAGAAAAGCGCAACCTGGAAACCATTCCCGTCGGAGCGCTCGGAATCATTGCGCTGGAAGGATGTCGCCCTCTGGGCGAGATGGTGGATCGCTACCTTGTCAAGTGGCGGGCCGAGCGGGAGAGCGAGCATAAAGGCTCCCTGGCCTTCTCCGGTTACCAGAGAGACTCCTACCTGCTTAAGACCAAGGTGCCCCGGTTCGGTTCCGGAGAAGCAAAAGGACAGATCCTCGAATCTGTCCGTGGTCACGACCTGTATATTCTCGTGGATGTACTGAACTATTCCCAGACCTATTCCCTCTGCGGACATGAAAATCACATGTCCCCGGATGATCATTACCAGGATCTGAAGCGCATCATCGCCGCGGTCGGCGGAAAGGGCAGACGCATTACCGTGATCATGCCCTTCCTGTATGAGAGCCGCCAGCATAAGCGCACCTCCCGCGAATCCCTCGACTGTGCGATCGCGCTGCAGGAGCTTGTGCACATGGGCGTGGACAACATCATCACCTTTGATGCCCACGATCCCAGAGTCCAGAATGCAATTCCCCTGAACGGCTTCGAGACCGTTCAGCCCGCTTATCAGTTCATCAAGGGTCTGCTTCGTCATGTGAAGGGACTCGAGATCGATGCCCAGCACATGATGGTGGTCAGCCCCGATGAAGGCGGTATGTCCCGCGCGATCTACATCGCGAACGTGCTCGGCCTCGACATGGGTATGTTCTACAAGAGAAGAGACTACACGCGCATCGTCAACGGGAGAAATCCGATCATTGCGCATGAGTTCCTCGGCTCCGACGTCGCGGGCAAGGATGTCATCATCATTGATGACATGATCTCCTCCGGCGAGAGCATCCTCGAGGTAGCGGCCGCGCTGAAGGATCGCAAGGCCGGCAGGATCTTCTGCTTTGCCACCTTCGGACTGTTCACCAACGGTCTCGAGCGCTTCGATCAGGCCTATAAGGACGGTATCATCGACCGCATCCTGACGACGAATCTGATCTACCAGACGCCGGAGCTGTTAGAGCGGGAGTGGTATATCAACTGCGATCTGAGCAAGTACATCGCTTATATCATCGATACGCTCAATCACGACTCTTCCATTTCCGATCTGCTCAACCCGAGCGAGAGGATCACCAATATCGTCGCCAGATACAAAAACGGCGAGCTGAATTAAGTAAGAAGGCCCGCCCGGACCAGCGCCTTGCGGAGCAGGTTCCCGAGGATTCCGGCCAGGATGATCTTCAGGATCGTCGTGGGAATAAAGGGCAGTACGCAGGCCGAAAATCCTGTCGCAAGCGTTTCACGGTTTACCGCGCCCATGTAGACGCCCGCGAACCAGAACGTTCCAACCACATAATTGAGCACGGTGCCGACCAGCAGTCCCAGATACAGCGCCCCTTCGCGAAGCAGTTTCTTCGCGTTGGGGTCTTTTATTGCATTCGCCCCCAGCCCGGCAAAGAAGGCCATCAGCGGAAAGGACAGAATAAAGCCGCCCGTGGGTCCCAGGATCACGCCCAGGCCGCCCTTGAAGCCGGAAAAGACCGGAAGTCCCACCAGTCCCAGAAGCACGTACAGTACGGCAGAACCCGTCCCCATCGCCGTCCCGAGCACCACGCCCGCCATCGGGATGATCAGCGTCTGAAGCGTCATCGGAACCCCGCCCGGCAGCGGAATGCCCGGCAGCTGCGACAACACAATAATCACCGCCGTAAACAGCGCCACATAACAAATCTTCAACGTCTTCTCTCTTCGTGTCATTTTTATGTCCTTCTTTCTTTTTTCTCGAACATGGTCAAGTATATGTCCCCTTGTTTGAATTGTCAACCACGTTCATCACGTTGGTTAACATTTCACCAAACAGGTCATCACCCATGGATGATCTCCATCGGGGCTGTGCAGCTTACGCCGGTACTTACGGGGCGTACTGTGCCCCGTTATGTACCGCTGCGTAAGTGCCCAGAGTGCGAACGTCCCCGATGAGACATCCATGGGCGATGACCGTCACTCAGCAAAATAAACCGCCAGGGGTAATGACCGTCACTCAGTAAATAAGCCCGGCAGTTCATCCCCTGCCGGGCCTTAGTTGCCTTCCGATGTTCTTTTTCCTGTCCGTTCTACCGAATATACGTAATAAAGGTATTCCCGTTTTCTTCAAACATGGTCGCCGCTTCCGTCTGGCTGACCTTAGACAGCGTTCCCGCAAGAGGATCGAGGATCACCACCTGCGTCTCGTTAAATCCGGTGAGCAGGACGGCGTTGCCATCCCGCTTCAGCGCCAGCACCGGGATATCCCGGTTGATGTAGTACAGCATGCTCTCCATGCTGCATCCCGTGAGATCCAGAACCTTCGCATCCGGAAGGTTCTCCTCCAGAATGCCCAGCACCGTCTGTCCCTGCCCCATCAGATAATCCGAATTGCGGATGACATCGTTGAATTTCAGGATCGTATCCAGGCAGATGGCCAGACTGTCCTTGTCCTCGGTCACGGTCTCCTCTCCGATCGCCATGATCTGGTTGCGGATCGCCCGCGTGGTCTTCTTCCAGATCAGGGTTCCGTCCTGATCGTACACCTGACAGCTGCGCGCGCCGGCCAGCAGGATCGCGTTCGACGGAGAATCGTAGATCCCGCCGATGCCGGTGGCCTCGTAGACATAGTATCGCGGAGCCGCCTCCTCCGCCTCGATCCGAAGCTCTCTTCCGCCTTCATACACCACTTCCTTCGGTGTCATCACCAGAAGCGAGTCCGTCGCAATCGTATCCCTGGTCTGGATCTGCACATATTTTTCATAGATGTCGATGTTGGCGACCGCCACCGTATTTTTGGCTGTCCCCTCATCCTTGCCGGTCGTGATGTGGTCCGGCAGCTCCACCTGATACGTACCGCTCTCCCCGATGGAGATCCGCTCCATCGTGATCTGGTTCTCCTCCACGGAGACACGCTTCACATGGATCCCCTCGGGCGCATATTCCTTGATCAGGGTTCCGTCCTCATCGCAGATGCCGATCATATACATGGGATAAAAATAGGCTCCGCTGCTCTCCTGACATACATCGGTCCTGCGGGCCCTGCCATAGATCAGATCCTCACCGACAAACCCCAAAAAGTAGATCGCTTCGCCGCGGGCCGCCTCGATGGATACCTGGCTCTCCGTCTTGAGGTTGATGATCGTGAGCTTTGAGGGCATCTGCATATCCCCCTCCAGATCCACCAGAAGCCGGTGATCCCTGCTGGTACTCTGCTTGTCTCCGCTTACCAGAAGGGACTGTTCCTCGTAGGAGCGATCCTCCAGACGGATCGCATACGCCTTGTCCTCCATGGTGATGTACAGATGATTCTCCCGGTTCAGATACAGCAGGCGGTCCATCTCCGCCTCCAGGATCGCGGCCGTCTTGTCATAAGGGAGATATACCAGCTCCTCGATCGTATTCTGCGCGCCGTCATAATCGAAGATCTCGATCCCGACCTCTCCCTCATGTCTTCCGCGCGGCATGTAGCCGTACACCGCGAATTTCACATTCCCGGCCTCATTGACATCCAGGATCCGGATCTTCCGGGAGGAGAACAGGGTCCGCGGATCCACGTGTTCCGCGTCATAGAAGGTAAAAACCCGCGCGAGGCGCCCCAGCGCCGCATTGTAGCAGAAAAGTTCCCCGCCGCTCTGGAAGGCCACGATATTGCCGTCCTCGCTCTCCATCATCTCCACGTTCTCGTCCGTGATGCCGAGGGCGATCTTGTCATTGTTGCACATGGATTCCGGGGCGGAAATCTGCTCCATGGTCCGCTCGTAATCCAGCAGATAGATGCGTTCCTCCGCGTAACGTATCCGGTAAAATTCCCGCACACGGTACAGGTTCCGGTCGGTCTGCGTGCCGGTGGAAATCAGGAAATCCAGCACGATCGAAGCAAGCGTGTCGGACGTGTCCGCCAGCGTGACATAGGTGGCGCCGACCTGGCGCGGCGCCAGATTTCCATACGTGATCTGGCGAAAGCTCGCGTGGATCCCGACGTGCGCAAAAGTGCTGTTGTCTTCCAGCGTGGGATCGGTCTCCAGGTATTTGGTCAGTGTTTTGGCCTGTTCCCGGTCGAAGAGCCGTTCATGAAAATCCAGCACAAAGGCCAGTTTATCGTCGATATAAGTCTGCTCACTCCAGAGCACTTCCGTGTAATAGTAAAACTCCCCTTCGTCCTCCGCGGTGATCCTTAGCTCCAGGCTGTACCTGCTCTCCGGCGTCAGCAGATCCTTAAGCGTGATGGTTCCGACCAGCCGGTCGCCCTCCTGCTCATAATCCGTCACGGGGGAGTCCTCGATCAGGCGCCCATCCTCCATCCCGCGCACCTTCATCGAAATCTCCCGGATGCTGCGGCCGTAGGTTTCCACGACAAAGTCGGTCTGACGGGAAGCCCCCAGCACGGTTACGGTTCCCTTCTCGCAGGCAGCATTTCCTTCCCGCCGGTAGCCGTACAGGGTATTGTAGACCACACCCTCCCGCACCATGGAAACGGTGGGAAAGCTCGCCTCTGCCATTTCCATCGTGAGATTTTCATGGCCTGTATTCATAATTTTGGAAGTGATGACCAGGGTCAGTACAAATACTGCCGCCAGCACCACGATTTTGAGGATTGTCTTCTTCATGCTCCGAATACGTTCGTCTTTCCGAAAAATAAAGCGCCGCAAAGGAAAAGCGTCCTCACAGAAAGGACGCTTCTCTGCTTTCTATTCCATTTTACTTCAAAACCTGAATTCTTGCCATCGCTCTTTGCAATGCAATTTCCGCGCGCTTGAAATCAGTCTCGCTGCTCTTCTCCTTCAGACGGTCCTGCGCACGCTTCAAAGCCGCATCCGCGCGCTCCAGATCGATCTCATCGGGCCATTCCACGATCTCCGCGAGCACGGAAATCCCGTCCGGCAGAATCTCGGCAAATCCGGCATGCAGCGCCGCTTCGCGGATCCCGCTTTCCTCATGGATCCGAAGGACGCCGGGCGCCACGATCACCGTCATCGGAATATGACCCGGAAGGACACCGATCTCGCCCTCGGTCGTATTAAATTCCACCATCTGCGCCGTTCCCTCATAAAAAACACGCTCCGGGGTAATGATGCGCAGACTCATTTCCTTATCTGCCATAATGCCTCCTGTCAGCTTAACTTGGCCAGGACATCATCAATGGTTCCCGCGCTGAGGAAATAGCTCTCGGGAACATCATCATGCTTTCCTTCGAGGATCTCGCGGAAGCCGCGGATCGTCTCGCCGATGGGCACATACTTGCCGTCGAGACCGGTAAACTGCGTAGCCACATGGAACGGCTGGGACAGGAATCTCTGCACCTTGCGGGCACGGGACACCACCAGCTTGTCCTCCTCGGAAAGCTCGTCCATACCGAGGATGGCGATGATATCCTGCAGCTCCTTATATCTCTGCAGGATCTCCTGCACGCCTCTGGCCACACGGTAATGCTCCTCGCCGACTACGCGGGGATCCAGGATCCTGGAGGTGGACTCCAGCGGATCCACGGCCGGATAGATTCCGAGCTCCACGATGGAACGGGAAAGCACGGTCGTTGCATCCAGATGTGCGAACGTGGTAGCGGGCGCGGGGTCCGTCAGGTCATCCGCAGGCACATAGACTGCCTGGACGGAGGTGATGGATCCGTTCTTGGTGGAGGTGATGCGCTCCTGCAGTGCACCCATCTCCGTCTGCAGCGTGGGCTGATAACCCACGGCGGAAGGCACACGGCCGAGCAGTGCGGACACCTCGGAACCTGCCTGGGTGAAACGGAAAATATTGTCGATGAAAAGCAGCACATCCTTGCCGCCCTTGTCACGGAAATACTCCGCCATGGTCAGGCCGGCCAGACCGACTCTCATTCTGGCTCCGGGGGGCTCGTTCATCTGACCGAAGACCATGGTGGTCTTCTCGATAACGCCGGATTCTGTCATCTCATGGTAGAGGTCGTTGCCTTCACGGGTACGCTCGCCGACACCGGTGAAAACGGAATATCCGCCGTGCTCGGTGGCGATGTTGCGGATCAGCTCCTGGATCAGGACGGTCTTGCCGACGCCGGCGCCTCCGAACAGTCCGATCTTTCCACCCTTCTGATAAGGGCAGAGCAGATCGACGACCTTGATACCCGTCTCAAGCAGCTCCGCTTCCGTGGACTGCTCTTCAAAGGACGGAGCCGGTCTGTGAATGGGTGCATAAGACACTCCTTCCGGAGCGGGCTTATTGTCGATGGGCTCTCCGAGAACGTTGAAGATTCTGCCCAGCGTATTCTCACCTACGGGCACGGAAATGGGAGCTCCGGTAGCAATCGCATCCATCCCTCTCACCAGTCCGTCGGTGGTACCCATGGCGATACACCGGACCGTGTCATCGCCCAGATGCTGGGATACCTCCACCGTCAGCCTTCCGCCATCCTTGGTAGGGATCCGGATCGCTTCGTTGATCTCAGGCAGATGTCCGGTATCAAAGCGAATATCCAGCACGGCTCCGATGACCTGAGTGATCTTGCCTATGTTTTCTCCTGCCATTTTTCCTCCTAACTGTGCACGGTGATGCACATGATAATTTTCAGGTCCTGCGAACAACTCAGGAAATTGCCTCCGCTCCGGCGATGATCTCGGTCAGCTCCTGGGTAATCGAGCTCTGACGGGCACGATTGTACATCAGGGACAGATCATCGATCATCTCCTCCGCGTTGCTGGTCGCATTATCCATAGCCTGCATGCGGGCACCGTTCTCGGAAGCGAGCGCCTCCGTCAGTGCACCGTAGATCAGGCTGCTGATATACTTCGGAACGATCAGGTCAATGGCCACCTCATCCTCCGGCTCGAAATTCATGATGGCCTGCAGGCCTTTTTTGCCGTCGTGATCCGGATCCTCTTCATCCATCTCCACCGGCAGGAGCTAGATCAGTCTCGGCTCCTGGGTGACCGTATTTTTGAAGAAGGTATAGGCCAGATAAATCTCGCCGATCTCCCCGGCCGCAAAGGACTGCAGCAAACGGCTCGTCAGTTCGCTTGCATCCTTGTAGGTTGGCGCCTCCATCACTTCCTGCAGATCCTCACGGATCGTATAGCCGTGATGCGCCAGATAATCGCGTCCCTTGCTTCCGATCGAGTAGATGTCAAGCTGTGCGGGATCCCATTCCTCATTGCGTGTCACCAGCTTGATGACATTGGAATTGTAACCGCCGGCCAGACCGCGGTTCGAGGTGATCAGGATCACCGCCTTGCGCTCCGACTCTCCGGGCTGCAGATATCTGTGACGAATGCAGCCCACACGGGACAGGATGCTGCCAACCGTCCGGTACATGGTATCGAAGTATACCTTTGTTTTTTCCGCATTGCTTCGCGCGCGCTGCAGCTTGACCGTGGACACCAGCTTCATGGCTTTCGTGATCTGCTGGGTTCCCTGTATGCTGGCTCTGCGGCGCTTAATGTCGCGCATTGACGCCATAGGTTACTCCTTTCGGCGAATCGCTTACTTCAGAAAGTCTTCCTTGAATTCGACAATCGCCTTCTTCAATGTCTCCTCGGTCTCATCGGACATAACCTTCTCGGAGGCTATATTGCCGGGAACCTGCGGATACTTGGTATTCAGGAATTCAAAGAATTCCTTCTCGAAGCGGGTAACATCCGCGACGGGGATATCAAGCAGGTACTTCCGGGTCACCACATAGATGATGATGACCTGATACTGTACCGGCATGGGCGCGTATTGCGGCTGCTTTAACACCTCGCGGATACGCTCGCCCTGGGCCAGCTTCTCCTTGGTATCATTGTCCAGCTCGGAGCCGAACTGTGCGAACGAAGCAAGCTCACGATACTGGGCCAGCTCGGTACGGATCGGAGCCGCAATCTTCTTCATTGCCTTGATCTGCGCGGCGCCGCCGACACGGGACACGGACAGACCCGCATTGATCGCGGGACGGAAGCCGGAATTGAACATTTCGGTCTCCAGATAGATCTGACCGTCCGTGATCGAGATGACGTTGGTCGGAATATAAGCGGATACATCGCCCGCCTGCGTCTCAATGATCGGCAGTGCGGTGAGGGAACCTCCGCCGTATTCGTCGCTCATTCTCGCTGCACGCTCGAGCAGTCTCGAGTGCAGGTAGAAGACGTCGCCGGGATATGCTTCACGCCCGGGCGGACGACGAAGGAGCAGGGAGAGTGTGCGGTATGCGGTAGCATGCTTGCTCAAGTCATCGTATACCACCAGCACATCCTGTCCGTTTTCCATCCACTCTTCTCCGATGGCGCATCCGGAGTAAGGCGCGATGTACTGCAGCGGAGCCATGTCACTGGCCGTGGATACCACAACGGTCGTGTAATTCATGGCACCGTACTCTTCAAAGGTCTTCACAATATTAGCAACCGTGGAAGCCTTCTGGCCGATTGCCACGTAGATGCATTTAACGTTCTGTCCCTTTTGGTTGATGATCGTATCAACGGCGATGGCCGTCTTACCAGTCTGACGGTCACCGATGATCAGCTCACGCTGTCCTCTTCCGATGGGCACCATGGAGTCGATGGCCTTGATACCGGTCTGCAGAGGGGTATCCACACTCTTTCTCGTGATGACACCGCTCGCCACACGCTCGATGCGGCGATACTTATCCGTCTGCACCGGTCCCTTGCCGTCGATCGGCTGACCGAGGGAATTGACAACACGTCCGAGCAGAGCATCGCCTACCGGCACCTCCACCACGCGCCCGGTCGTCTTCACCTGATCTCCTTCATTGATATTCTTGGAGCTGCCCAGCAGAACGACACCTACGTTGTCTTCCTCCAGGTTCAGCGCCATGCCGTAGACACCGCCGGGGAACTCCAGAAGTTCTCCCTGCATGGCATTCTCCAGGCCATGCACACGGGCGATACCGTCCGCCACCTGAATGACCGTACCGACATCGGTCACATCAAGCGTGGAAGCATAACGTTTGATCTGCTCCTTGATGACAGAACTGATTTCTTCCGGTTTTAAATTCATTGTTCTGTAGCACCTTTCTTCCGGCCGGTCATCCCAGCTGGACTTGTAATAGTTCCTGCGTCAGTTCATTGAGCTTGTTGCGAACGCTGCCGTCGGCCACACGATCCCCGACACGGATGATGATCCCGCCGATCAGCTCGGGATC
The DNA here is from genome assembly GCA_017544405.1 of Lachnospiraceae bacterium. Taxonomy (GTDB): domain Bacteria; phylum Bacillota; class Clostridia; order Lachnospirales; family Lachnospiraceae; genus AC2028. The sequence goes on along the minus strand of JAFYEE010000107.1, from coordinate 4,594 downwards.
GGTGAGATAATGCATCTCCATCTGCGTAAACGGTGTGGTCTCCAGAAGCTTGGCCTCCACTGCACTGCGGGAAGGCGCATCGAGTTCCATCGGCGTCGTGACATACGCCACGCCGATCCCCTGTGCTGCCTTGACCTGCTCCGCGAAGTATTCAAAGATCTTATCCAGCTCCTGGAAGCGCTCCTTCTCCACAAGTATGAGAAGGAATCCGGTCAGTTCCTCGCTGAGTCTTCCGCGAAAGACATCTTCGGCCACCTTCAGCTTCTCCGGCTTGGAGATGGACGGATGGAGCATCAGCTTCGCAAAATCCGGATTCTGCTTCAGAATCCCGCGCACCTGCTCGATCTCATCCAGGATCTCCCGCGTCTTTCCGCTTTCGACCGCGACCTCATACAGCGCTTCGCCATAGGTTTTGGAAATTAACTTTGCCATGTGCTATTACCTATTTCCTTCAGCGCATCCTGCACCAGTTGGTCCTGAACCGTGGTGTCGATGGAAGTGGTGACGACCTTCCCGGCGATCATGGATGCCAGGACGACCATCTCCTTCTTCACTTCATCGGCGACCTTCTGCTTCTCCAGCTCAGCCTCCTTGTGTGCATGGTCCAATATTCTGCCGGCTTCCTCCTTCGCTTCCTCGATGATCTTGTGCTCGTTCTCGAGGGCTCTGTGTCTTGCGTCGCGAAGGATTTCCTCCGTCTCCTTGTCCACATTTTTCAGCTTCTCTTCGTATTCGGCCTTCAGCGCTTCCGCTTCCGTCCGCGTCGCCTCGGCGCTTCGGATATCTCCCGCGATCCGCTCCTGGCGGCTGGCGAGGACTTTACGCACCGGATTGAACAGAAAATAACTCAGGACAAAAAGCAGTACGAAGAGAGCGACAATGGACAGAACGGAGTCAGCCAAAAGCTGCCAGTCCAGGTCAAAAAGCCTGGCCATTTCTTCTCCCGTTAACAGAACCATTTTTACTCCTTTCCGCTTCATCGTCTCGCACGTTGTGCGATGCCTTTTTTACACCAGAGGCTTGACGAAAAGCAGAAGCATTGCGACCAGCAGACCATACAGACCGGTGGTCTCCGCGACTGCCTGCCCCAGAAGCATGGTCGACATGATCTCGCTTCTCGCGCCGGGATTACGTCCGACCGCCGCAGCACCGTGTCCGGCTGCGATACCCTGGCCGACACCGGGGCCGATACCTGCGATGACTGCAAGGCCAGCACCGATTGCGGAACAACCTAATACAAAATTCTCATTAAAGTCCATAATTTCCTCCTTTTCGGAGCGCCTGCGCCTGTCCGGCATCCGTTGCCCGGATTCGAAGGCGCTCTCCCTTGATTTACGCTTCTTTGGGAGCTTTATGCATCTCCCCTTGCATTGGAAATGTAGGTCATGGTCAACATACAGAACACATAGGTCTGTATCGCGCCCGAGAACAGATCAAAGTACACATGGAGTGCAGCGGGCCAGGCCAGCGCGATCCATTTCAGCAGTCCGTAGACCAGCGCCATCATGATCGTCCCGGACAGGACATTGGCAAAAAGACGAAGGCTCAGCGAAATCGGTACCGCCAGATCGCTGATGATGTTGATCGGCAGCCAGATCGGCAGCCACGGTGGCATCGGCGAGCACTTGTCCTTCCAAAGATCCTTCGGTTTTGTGTATCTTACTTCCGCATAATGCACCAGGATGAAGGTCAGTATACCCATCGGCAGTGTCACACCGTAGTCCGCTGTCGGCGGCCGCAGCCCCAACAGACCGGAAATATTGCTGACCAGAATGAAAACAAATAGTGTTCCTATGTAGTTGTAGTACCTTGGTGCCGCTTTTCCCATGGATTTGTCGACGATACCGTCCAGGAATTCCACGATCAGCTCCGCGACATTCTGAAGGCCTTTCGGCTCCATCTCGGCCTTTTTGAACCTATTGCCCACCAGGATGGCAAACACGGTCAGCAAGATCAGAATGATCAGGATACTGACATGCGTGTTGGTAATCCATACTTCATGGCCGAAAAAGGAATATTTGAAGATGCCGTGGATCATAAAAGAATTGGAATCAAATCCGCCCGAAGACAACAATATTCCACATCCCATTCTCTCACCTCCTTTTCCCAGTATAGTCGTGCAGGTTCACAAGTCAGTGTGCCGGATCGTCGACGGGGGCGCCTTCCCCCGCACCGGCGGAGGATCCGGCTTCCGAAGAAGCGCCTTCCTCTCTCTCCCGGGCCAGGCTGGCCTGATATTCCTCTTCCGTCACCGGCGTCGGATCCGTCTCGTGAAAGTAATGATTGCAGAACTTATGTATAAACGGCTGAAGATATGCCGCTGCCTTCCATGTGATCACCCCCGCGAAGGTAAGCAGGGGATGGAGCTGCGGGATCAGACAGGTCAGGACCAGGATCGCCGCCACCGAAAAATACCTTACCAGATACCCGGAATAGATCCTGCGCTGCGCCGTGCGCTCATCATAGTCCAGCGCCCGGTCCAGACTGCGGTAGCTGTGGAGAACCGCCAGAACCGCCGTCGCGAGTCCGATCCACAGGCTCACCGAATGCCACAGGCGATCCGGAAAGAACAGGAGCACCGACTGGATCAGGATCCCCAATCCCGCGATACCGGTCATCATCTCGAGCAAAGTCCTATTTCTGCTCCTCAGACGCTCCCGTACTGCGGTCATCTTTCCTGCCATCCTTCCCATTTCTCAGGACCGGCTCCTCCGGTTCCCGGCGGGGCTGTCCGATGATCTTCATGGCCAGCCGGTAAATATTCTGAAAACCGGCGATCGCCCCGACAAAAAACAGAACGATCGTAATCCATTGCGTCCCCAGCTTCCGGTCGAGGTAATACCCCAGGCCTCCCATCATGGCGATCGGGACCAGCATATACAGGCCGAACTGCATGACCAGGCTCAGCGACTGAAAAATTTTACGATCCTCTCCTCTGCGGGAGTGCTTCCTGTCCATCTTCTCTCCATGAATTCATCAACTTCTGAAATTATACCGAAAATATGCTAAATTGTCTAGAAATCGAGGAGGGCATCTTGGTAAATATTTCCTAAATTTTCCCTTGACGCAGGAGTATTCAAAAAAATATACTTGAACAAACGAGGTGCCTATGGATACGCTGAAAATCTATCGTAAGCGGTTGATCCCGCAGGAATGCATTCTACTGAAAGACGATATTCTGGTCGAGCAGACGCCGGAACGCATCATCACCCGGTGGAAAACACTCAAGCCGAAGGCAGAATTTGACCACGGATCCTCCTGCTACTTTCTGGACCGCGGTGTCAAGGTAAGCAAATTCTACCGGGAGGACGGATCGCTCCTGTACTGGTATTGCGATATCGTGGAGTACTCGGAGGGAGCGTCCCCGCAGGAGCTGATCGTGACGGATCTGCTCGCGGATGTCATCCTGTACCCGAGCGGCCGGATGAAGGTCATGGATCTCGACGAGCTGGCGGATGCCTTCGAGCGCGGCCTGCTGACCGCGGATCAGATGACCCGGTGCCTGCGTCACCTGAACGATCTGCTGATGCTGATCGACCGGGACAAATTCGATAAATTTCAGGCATGCCTGGACGCAAAGGGATTATAGGCCGTTCCCTGACCGAAAACATACAAGCCAAGCAACGGAAAAGGCGGGTTGTGACATGTTTGTCATAACCCGCCTTCGATCATCCGTATCAGAAGGTTCCCGAGGATCCCCATCAGATCCAGTTCCCGGTCACTCCATTTTCTCTTTTTGTTGAAAATATCAAAAAAGACAGCCGCGTCAATTTTTCCGTCCTTCCTGCCGGCATAGGAGAGAAAGGCGCCGATCTCATATTCCTGCATGATCGCGTAGAGGTTCGGACTCGACTCCTTCATCCCGGCCACGTTGTTCTCCACGTAGACCCCGTTTTCATCGTATCGCCCGGCCATCTCCGCAAGAAAATCGGGAAGGATCTCCGGATCCAGGTTCCGGATGTATCTTCCGTTCCTGCACAGGACCTTGCGTCCGCCGTCCGCCACGATCAGCAGACCGTCCACATCAAAGATGGCCCGCACGGACTCCTGCACGGAGGGATCCTCCAGGATGTATCCGGCCCCTTTCATGCTCAGCTGCAGGATCAGATCGCTCATCTTGCTCCTGGTCTTTTCCTTGGACAATGCATAGGACACCGCCTGGCTCTCGATGGAGCTTCCTTCGAGCGTGCCGTGCAGTTTTTCTTCATAGATGATGTGCCGGTTTTTCCCCTTCTCCTTGGCAATGTACAGCGACTTGTCCGCCTTTGCGAAAAGCGTCTCGAAATCTTCACCGTCCTCCGGATAGTGGCTGACACCGATCGAGGCGGTCAGGCGCACCTTGGGATCGAAACGGATCAGGAGCTCCTTCGCGATGACCTTGAGCAGCGTCTTCAGATCCTCTCTGGTGATCACCCGCTCGAGGAAGACGAAGAATTCATCTCCGCCGAAGCGCCCTACCGCTCCGCGCTCCCCCACTTCCTCCTGCAATATGGAGGCCACGTAGCGGATCACTTCATCTCCGAAGGCATGTCCGTAATTGTCATTGATCAGTTTGAAATCATCCACATCCAGAATGAAAAGCCATGCGGGGGCT
>JAFYEE010000106.1 GCA_017544405.1 Lachnospiraceae bacterium | reverse complement strand
CGGTAAACGACCGGGAGCGGAGCGAGACGAACCAGCTCCTGGGGATCCTGGTCGAGAAGGCGTTCGCCATCGGGGAGGAGCATACCGTTGCCGACTATATCGGCATCCTCTGCGACATGGTGGGAGATCCGAAATACTCGGACAATACCGCCTATCTGCTTGCCTACTGCATCATGTATATCAAGAAGAATCCGGAATTTCTGGGCGCGGTCAAGGGCATTACCGAGAGCTTTCATCTCGAAGACATCCTGAAGATCCTCAACATGGTGGACGAGCTGCTCCGCTCGCGCAGGCTGGGGACCATCATTGACCTGTCCAGCTTTCTGATCCAGCATGCCAACGCGGTCGTGGTCAAACAGGTGCAGGGGATCCTTCGGAAAAAATACGAGATAGAGCTGTCCCCGGACCGGGTGCGCGGCGTGCTGCAGATCCTGTCCCTGACCAAGGAGATGATGGGATCGCTCGTTCTGAATATGGACGGATCGGATGTGGTGGTCGAGGAGATCGACGAGGAGGACAGCAGCCGGAAGGTGGCCGAGCGTCTCAATATCGTCGTGCTCGCCGGTGGTCTGTCCAACGAGCGGAATCTGTCTCTGCGCACCGGCTATACGGTCGCCGGGATCCTGGAGGAGCTGGGGCATAAGGTGATCCTGCTCGACGCTTTCATGGGATATGCGGAGGAGGAGACCCTGATCCGCAATGCCTTTGATGAGACGGAAAAATATTCCCTTCCCCGCCGGGATATCACCGATGAGATCCCGGATCTGTGGGCGGTAAAAAAGAGACGTACCGACCAGTCCAACGCCTATTTCGGACCCAATGTGATCCAGCTCTGCCGACAGGCGGACCTGGTCTTTATCGCGCTGCACGGAGCGAACGGAGAAAACGGAAAAGTACAGGCGGTGCTGGACCTTTTGGGCATCGATTACACCGGCTGCGATTATTTCTCCTCCGCGCTTTCCTCCAACAAGCTCGTGGCAAAGCGCCTGATGGAGCAGTCCGGGATCCCGGTTCCGAAGGGATACTGTGTCTACAAGGGACAGGAGATGCTCCTTCCGCAGGAGTTCGGGATCAACTATCCGGTGATCGTCAAGCCCAACAACGGAGGAATCAGCATCGGGATCACCGTCGCAAACGACGAGAATGCATTTCTCCGGGCCGTGCGCGATGCGTTCCGCTTTGAAAGCGATATTCTGGTGGAGGAATATGTCGCCGGCAGGGAATTCGCCGTCGGAACGCTCGAGGGAAAGGCACTTCCGGTGCTCGAGGTACTTCCGCTCGAGACGACGGAGGAGGGCGCCGGCATGAACCTGAAGGGAAAGCGGATGCCCCAGTGCCCGGCGGATATCCCGGAGGAGCTTACGCAGCAGCTGAAGGAGACCGCGGAGGCAGTGACGGAGCTGCTCGGCGTGAAGGCCTATGCCAAGATGGACTTTATTGTGCGCGAGGATGGCAGCTTTGTCTGTCTGGAGTGCGATTCGCTTCCGCAGCTCTATCCCGATGCGCATCTGGTGCTGGAAGCCAAAGCGGAAGGGATTTCCTTTGAAGATCTCTGCAGCCGCATCCTGGATATGGTTCTGGACCGCGTATAGCGGGGGAGCGGCGATTGTGCTATAATAAATATTTAAAGTTTGGCAATTGTGGTTCGGGTCAGTGAGGCATGTATGAAAAAGTATTTGTTCCCGCTTTCCAAGCGCAGCATTGCTCTGATAACGGTGGGTATAGTACTGAATCTGATGGGACGGAGCATCACTTCGTTCTATGAGGTTCCGTTTTTCATGGATTCCTACGGAACCTTCCTCGTTGCGATCCTTCTGGGACCTTTGGGAGGCGCGGTGACGGGACTTCTGTCCAATGTGCTGCTCGGCTTCCTGATCACCAGCAAATGGCTTTATGGTCTGGTCAATGCCGGTGGCGGTCTGGTCGTCGGTTCTTTTCTCTACCATAAGGAGAGAGTCAATTCCTTCACCGTCATCGGAACCAGTGTTTTCACGGCTCTGGTCATGGCGACGCTTTCCACGCCGCTCAATCTTATTTTCCACGGCGGGATGTCGGGCAATATCTGGGGTGATGCGCTGGTGGAACTGATGTCGAAATATGTCGGCGTCCGCTGGCTCTGCAGCCTGAGCGGAGAGCTGATCGTGGATCTGCCGGATAAAAGCCTCTGCCTGATCCTGCTGATGACGCTGATCTATCTGATGCGCAGGAACGGCATTCATATGATACCGGAGGAAGAGACCGGCCGCCCCGACCGGGAGCAGGACCTGCCGCAGGAGCGTGCACAGGAGCAAAAACAGGCGGAAGAGACGAAAGAGACGGAACAGGTGGAAAATACGAAAAAAGAGGACGGGACGCGGATCGGGGTAAGCGGCCTTCTGCTTGCGGCGGTTCTCGGCGGACTCCTCCTTTCTCTGATCCTGCAGACACCGGCCCGTGCGGAGAGCCTGACCGATCTAAGCACGCCGGATTTCAGCGCGGACTACGCCTCCATGCTCTTTGGCATCAATGAGGGACTGACCACGCTGGAGATCAATGCCATCACCCAGTCCGGAGACGGGTATATCTGGGTCGGAGCTTACTCCGGCCTGTACCGCTACGACGGGACCCGGTTCGAGCAGATCGTGCTGGATTCGCGGATCAGCAGCTGTGTCGTTCTCTTCACGGACCGGAAGGGACGCATCTGGATCGGAACCAATGACAGCGGTGTCGGATGCTATGATCCCTACACGAACGAACTGGCCTTTTTCTCGACGGATGACGGGCTCAGTGCCAATACGATCCGCGATATCTGCGAGGATGAGGATGGACATATCTATGTCGGGACCACGGCGCAGCTGTGCCGGATCAGCCTGATGTCCCGTCAGGAAGTGGAGGCTGCAGCCCATCTGACCGAGGAGGAAGACGGAGAGGAAGCTGAGGAGGAAGCTGAGGAGGAAGACGGGGAGGATGCTCCGCTTCCCGCAGAGATCCTCGTGTATGACGATCTGACAGAGCTTGTCGACTGTTATTCGCTGGTCGGCATCGACGATGACCGGATCGCCGGAGTCACGAGGGATGGCCTGCTTTTTGTGATGCGGGAAGGGGTCATTCTCAACACTGCGACGAGCGGCAATCTCGAGAGCAAGTTTACAGCGGTCGGATACGGCGGAAAAGGCAATTTTCTGGTGGGCTATGACAGTGCCCAAATGGAGATCCTGCACCTGTCCGGGGCCGGTTTTGTGGAGACCTCCACGCTCAATACCCGCGGACTCGCTGACTTTACAGACATTACCTACATTACCGATGTAAACGGATATTTTGTGGCTACACAGAACGGGTTTGGTTTCGTCCGCAAGGACGGGAAAATGCAGAACCTTTCCAGGGACAGCTTTCATGTGGCCATCACGGACATCCTCAGAGACAAGCAGGGAAATATCTGGTTTACCTCCAGCAAGCAGGGAATCCTGAAGCTTTCCCGGAATCCTTTTTCCGATCTCTTCGAGCAGCTCGGTGTTGCGGCTGCGCCCGTCAACACGATTCTGATCGACGATTGGCAGGGCTATGTCGGAACGGACAGCGGTGTCATAAAAGTCAATATGGAGCTGAACATGACGGTCCCGGACAAGAGCCTGGAGATCCTGGACGGCGTGCGTGTCCGCCATATCATGGAGGACAGCAAAGGCTACCTCTGGTTCAGTACCTACGGAACGGTGGGGCTGGTCCGCATTTCTCCGGACAAGGAGATTGAGACCTTCAATGAGGAAAACAGCCGGATCCTCGGGAACCGTTTCCGCTTTACCATGGAGCTGTCGGATGGCAGTATTCTGATTTCCTCCACCTCCGGACTGACGCTTATGAAGGACAATAAGATCCTCTGGACGATGGATGAAAAAGCGGGTCTGGATGTGCCGAAGATCCTGTCTGCGGTGGAAGATGACGAGGGGACTCTCTGGCTGGGCTCGGACGGAGGCGGCGTCTACAAGGTCCGGAAGGGCAGGATGGTGCGCCATTACGGAAGAGAAGACGGACTGCTCTCCGATGTGGTCATGAAGGTCGTGCCCTGCGACGGCGGAAGAGTCTATGTCGCCAGCAACGGACTGTATTATCACAAAGACGGTGAGGAAGAGATCCACAAGCTGGAGTATTTCCCCTATACGAACAACTACGATATCTGGTTTTCCGGGGACGGGAGATCCTTTATCTCTTCGAGTGCCGGTCTCTATGTCGTGCAGACGAGCGAGCTGCTCGAGGATGACCATGAATATGCATATTCTCTGTTGAACCAGAACCGGGGACTGAGCATGTCCCTGATGGCGAACTCGTTTTGTGCCACGAGCGGAGACGAGATTTATCTGTGTTGCACGGAAGGCGTGATGGTTCTGAATACCGAGGACTATCAGAATTTTGATTCACACTACCAGATCGTGCTCAAGAGCCTGACCTGTGACAATGAGACGATCCCCTATGAGAATGGTGTGTACAATCTTCCGGCGGGACCCGGTGTAATGATCTTTTATCCTTCCATACTCAATTATTCGGTATCGGATCCGCTGGTGCTGGTGGAGCTCGAGGGGATCGACACCGAGCCGGTCGTCACCAGACAGTCGACCCTTTCGGAATTCTACTATCCGGAAATCCCTTACGGCGACCATCGCCTGAAAATACAGGTGCTCGACGATAGCGGCTTTAAGGTCCTGAAGGAAATGATCTTCCTGATCCACAAGGATTCCAAGCTCTATGAGCGCAGGTACTACCGCGTGTATCTGATCGCCAACCTGGCGCTGATCCTGACCTTCATCGTGTGGATGGTGGCCAAGATGGGCAATATGGCGGTCATCAACCGTCAGTATGACCAGATCCGGGAGGCTAAGGAGGACGCAGAGTATGCGAACCAGGCCAAGTCCAGATTCCTGGCACAGATGTCACATGAGATCCGAACCCCCATCAATGCCGTGCTGGGAATGGATGAGATGATCCTCCGGGAGAGCCGGGAACCGGAAATCCGCGGATATGCCTATGATATCTACAATGCGGGCAACACGTTGCTCTCGCTGATCAACGACATCCTGGATTCCTCCAAGATCGAGTCCGGGAAGATGGAGATCGTTCCGGCGGAATACGAACCGGCGGCGCTGGTGCGCGACCTGCTGAACATGATTACGCCCCGGGCCCAGGCGAAGGATCTGCGTCTGGAGGTGGAGGTGGATCCGAACCTTCCGACCACCCTGTTCGGAGATGATGTCCGCATCCGCCAGATCATCACCAATATTCTGACCAACGCCGTGAAGTATACCACCAGCGGTACGGTCTGGCTGCGCGTGAGCGGCAAGCGCAAGACCGACAAGTGGATGCTGCACGTGGAGATCGAAGATACCGGAATCGGCATCAAGGAGGAGGATCTCCCGAAGCTGTTCGAGGAATACCAGAGGATCGAGGAAGGTCGTAACCGCCGGATCGAGGGCACGGGTCTCGGCATGAATATCACGATTCAGCTCCTGCACATGATGGACAGCAAGCTGGAGGTGAACAGTATCTACGGCAAGGGCTCCAAATTTTACTTTGACCTGCCGCAGACCATCGTAAACGGGTCTCCGATCGGAGCGTTTGACCGGACCGTCAGGGTGAAGGATTCCTTCGGCATCGACGAGGAGGCCTTTACCGCGCCGGATGCGAAGGTGCTGGTCGTAGACGACAATGAGATGAACCGCAAGGTGTTCCGCAGCCTTCTGAAGCTGACCGGCATTCAGGTCAGTGAGGCGGCCAGCGGTGAGGAATCGCTGACCAAGGTTTCCTTTGATCATTACGATATCATCTTCATGGATCACATGATGCCGGGAATGGACGGCATCGAGGCCATGAAGCGGATCCGCGAGCGGGAGGACTGCAGGGATATTCCGATTTATGCCCTGACGGCCAACGCCATCACCGGCGCGCGGGAGCATTATCTGTCCCTGGGATTCAGCGGCTTTTTGTCCAAACCCATCTCTGTGGAGAAACTGAATGAAGCCATTCGCGCTTCCCTTCCGGAAGAGATGCTTCATCCGATGACGGAGGAGGAGAAACAGCAGCTCCTCGCCTCCGGGCAGAAGAACAACAACCATCCGGTTCCCGAGGACCTGCCCGATGTGGAAGGCCTGGACTGGAACTACGCTTGGCTTCATCTTCCGAACCGGGATATGCTGCGGGATGCGGTGGACGCGTTCTATGAGATCCTGCCGCTGCAGGCGGATCGTCTGCAGGCGATGTACGAGCAGATGCTTCCGAAGGTCGGCAATGTCTCTGCGGTCAGCAAAACGGCCGGGGATGGGGATCAGGAAGAGACGCCGCTCGATGCCTACCGGATCCAGGTGCACGGTATGAAGAGCGCGGCGGCGACCATCGGGATCGTTCCGCTGGCCGGCATGGCAAAGGTGCTCGAATTTGCTGCAAGAGAAGGGAATATGAAACGCATTCATTCGCTGCATGAGACCTTCATCAGCGAGTGGAGATCCTATGAGGACAAGCTCCGGGGTGTTTTCGGACTCGGCGTGCAGGTGCAGTCCGGCGAAGGCGGCGCGGAGCGGGAGCAGGGAGATCCGGAGCTGCTTCGGGCCATGATCGATCTGCTGCGTCCGGCGCTGGAGGATCTCGATGTAGACAGCACGGATGAAATCGTGCAGCGGATGAAAAACACATCCTTCGGCCCCGAGATCGATGCACTGGTTCCGCCGCTCAGTGCGGCGGTCCGGGATCTGGACGAGGAGCTGGCCGGAAAATACATGAATGAAATGCTGCGCTTGATCGGCGCCCCTTAAGGGAGGAAACAAAGTGAAAAAGATTTTGCTGATCGGAAAACAGGACGAGTATCTTGCTGAGATGAATGAGTATCTGCACAATTTTTTCCGCGTGCTGATCTGCAATGAGGAAACTCAGAACGCGCCGGCCATGGTGCGGGTGGTGCTGCCGGATCTGGTGATGGTCATTCTCTCGGGCGTCTACGATGTCGATATGTCCATCTTCACGCTTCTGCGGGATCAATACCCCAGGATCCCGGTGCTGACGCTCGGCTCCGGAAGCGAGTACCGCAATTTTTCCGGAGTTTTCGGCGGGGCTTCCTTCGAGAACCTGCTGCTTCCTCTGGGCAAGGAAGACGTCCTGATGAATATCTGCAGACGTCTGAACATCACGCTGGATCAGCTACGCGCGGACCCGAACGCGGCCGCCTCCGGCGCGGTTCCCGACTATCGCAAGCATGTGCTGGTGGTGGATGACAATGCGATGACCCTGCGCAATCTCAAGGCCTGCCTGGATACGATGTACCGTGTCACCCTGGCCAATTCCGGCACCAAGGCCATCACGTCGATCGGCAAGGATCGTCCGGACCTGATCCTGCTGGACTATGAGATGCCGGTCTGTGACGGCAGGCAAACGCTGGAGATGATCCGTTCGGACGAGGAGATCCGTGACATTCCCGTCATTTTTCTGACCAGCGTACAGGACCGTGAACACATCGAAGCGGTTCTGAAGCTGAACCCCTCCGGCTATCTGTTAAAGCCGCCGGTGCAGGAGAAGCTGATAGACACGATTGAGTCCGTTCTGGCCAGACGCTGAGGGCAGGGAACGGCTCCTTGCATCACTTACGCAACCCGGGAGACGATAGATGTCGATTATCGATAAACTCAGAGAAAGGAATAAAGCGAACGAAAGCAGGAAAAGCACGGGGGATCTGGCGTCCTATTCTTCCGATTCCGCTTCGCAGGATGCGATCAGCAGAAAGCAGATCTTACTGCCGCTTCTTCTGTGCGTCCTCGGACTTGGGCTGAACGTGGGCGGCAAGCTGTCTGCGAGCTCCCTGGGACTGCCGTTCTTTTTTGATACGCCCGGTACGATCCTGGTGTCCTTCCTCGGCGGATATGTGCCCGGCATCGGTGTGGCTCTGCTCACCAACATTCTGAATTATTTTTCGGATGATGCCTCCATTTACTATGGTCTTCTGAATGTCCTGATCGCCATCGTGTCGGTGATTATTTCGCGTCGGGACAGGACCCGCGGGTGGAAAAATGTTCTTCTGTTTGTTCTGGTTCTGGCACTGATCGGCGGAGGCATCGGAGGGATCCTGACCTGGTTTCTGTACGGTTACAGTCTCGATGCGAACAACCAGATGCTCGTGCTGGGGCTTCAGAAGATCGGAATGAACGAATTCTGGTCCTGGTATCTGGTCACGTTCTTCTTTGATGTGATCGACAAGGCGCTGTCCTTCGGTTTCGTGAATGCATTGCTCTATCTGATTCCGAGGGATCTCTGGAAGAGATTCGAAATGGTTTCGTGGAAGCAGCGTCCGATGAGCGATCAGGAGCGCCTCCGGCTGGAGGCTACGAACCGGTATCAGCGGTGGTCCCTGAAGAGAAAGATCGTGGCCCTGGTGATCGTCATGTCGGTACTGATCGCGGGGATCAGTACCGCGATCTGCCTGTTCCTGCTGCGGAACTATGCCCTTGAGCAGCACATGGTGCTGGCGGAGGGAGTGGCCCAGATGGTTGCTTCCACCGTGGACGGGGATATGGTGGACCGGTATCTCGAGAAGGGCAGAATGCAGTCCGGCTATGAGGAGACCGAGCGTCTGATGACAAATCTGCTCGTGAATACACCGGACGTGGAATATGTATACGTCTACAAGATCATGGAAGACGGAGCGCATGTGGTCTTTGACGTGGATTCCGGCGAATTCTCTGCCGAGGCGCTCGGGACGGTTCTTCCGGTGGATGAATTCATGGCCGCATATTATGACGAGATGCTGCGGGGCGAGACGGTGACCCCTGTGGTCACGCGGGATCAATACGGATGGCTGCTCACCGCCTACGAACCTGTCTTCGACTCGGAGGGGAACGTTGTCTGCTATGCGGCGGCGGATGTGGACATGGACGGAATCGTTGACTATGAGCACGAATTTATCCTGAAGGCCGTCTGCATCTCCATGGGATTTCTGATGCTCCTCCTGGCCATCGGCATCTGGATGGCGGAATACAGCGTGGTCCTGCCGATCATTTCCATGACGGAAGTGGCGGATGATTTCGACTATGACGATGAATTCGTGCGCAAGCGAAATGTGGAGCGTCTGTCCCGGCTGAATATCACGACGGGCGATGAGGTGGAACAGCTCTATCATGCGTTCCTTCAGACGACGGACGAGAGTACCCATTATTTCGAGGAGACCAAGCAGAAGGTCGAGAAGTTCAATGCCATGCAGAACGGACTGGTGCTCGTGCTCGCGGACATGGTGGAAAACCGCGACGAGTCGACGGGGGATCATGTGCGTAAGACGGCAGCCTATGTGGGGATCACGGCACGTAAAATGCGGGATCTGGGGTACTATCGGGAGCAGATGACGGACAAGTTCATCCGGGATGCGGAGCTTTCGGCGCCGCTTCATGACATCGGCAAGATTTCGGTTCCGGACAAGATCCTGAACAAGCAGGGGCGCCTGACCGATGAGGAATTTGCCATCATGAAGACCCATGCGGCGGAAGGACGCAAGCTCATTGAACAGGCCATCTCCACGATGCCGGACGGGGACTATCTCGAGGAGGCCAAGAATATGGCCGGTTACCATCATGAAAAATGGGACGGAAGCGGGTACCCGGAGGGCCTGGCCGGAGAGGATATTCCGCTCTCCGCAAGGATCATGGCCGTGGCGGATGTCTTTGATGCCCTCGTATCCAGGCGCTGCTACAAGGAACCCTTCTCGTATGACAAGGCCCTCTCCATCATCTGGGAGGACGCGGGGAAGCATTTTGATCCGCTGGTCGCGGATGCCTTCCTGTCGGCGAAGGAGGAAGTGCTGGAGGTCGCGCAGCATTTTGCGGAGCGCGCTGTCTCCGTCGTAGACATCCGCAAGGCAGGCGAGCAGATCCTGGCAAAATAAGCCTGCAGATTAAAAAAGTATGAAAAACGGTTTTGCGCCGTTTAGTGTGCTATACTGATGGAAACAGGAAATGACTCCGGAGCATGGAGGCTCATCTGAAAGGAGGAGATGGAAGATGGCAGTGGAATTTCAGACAAACGTAGCGAGTGTTTCTGCCGCAGTACCCTCGGTTAAGAGCGCGGAACCGAAGGAGACGGAGAAGGTCACGCAGAAGGAAGCAGCATCCTCCGGCGTGGTCTATGAGAAGGCGGCACAGGAAGATACGGCTAAGAAGCCGTATTCCATCCATCGCATGAGCGAGACGGACCGCGCGGCTCTGGTACAGCACCTGAAAGCTGAGCAGGAGACCCGTCAGAATCAGCTGACGGAGCTCGTGTCCAAGATGCTTTCCGGACAGGCGAAGAGCTTTGCAATCGCAAACGGAGAGGATCAGCTTTGGAAGTTTCTCGCGAAGGGGGACTTCACCGTGGATGAGGAGACCCGGCGCAAGGCGCAGGAGGAGATCTCCGAGGACGGTTACTGGGGCGTAAAGCAGACCTCGCAGAGGCTCTTTGATTTTGCAAGCGCGCTCGCAGGCGATGATGTGGACAAGATGAAGAAGATGCAGGCCGCCATGCAGAAGGGCTTCGATCAGGCGGCAAAGACCTGGGGGCAGGAGCTTCCGGGCATCAGTCACGATACCATGGCTGCGGCGAATCAGCTTTTTGAGGACTATTACGCGTCCAAACGGGATGTCATCACGGAGGGCTGAAAAAGCCGGTTTCATTGACAAGAACATAGGGTCAGAATACAATAAACGTTGTGCGGATATCTTCTGCACAACGTTTTTCTTTTGGGAAAGCAAATGCGTAAGGGCGGCCGGGGAGGACTTCATGGGAGCATATCAGCTTCTGCTTTTCGTTCAATACATTACGATCGCGGTTCTTTTTGCGGAGTGTGCGCTGCTTCTGGCCCATTGGCGCAACAAAACGCACAATGCTCTTTTTCTGTACTGTGTCGCGGCTCTGGTAAACGATATCGGATACACCGGCGTCATGCGCGCCGCAACGGAGCGTGAGGCACTGATCTGCCAGCAGTTTTCCTATCTCGGAAGGGTGTGGATCCCGTATGCCCTTCTGCTCTTTGTCATGTACTATTGCAAGCGGCTGAACCGGAAAAACCGGGGGATCCTCGCCCTGATGGCGATCCCGCATCTGCTTGTCTATGTACTGATCCTGACGGTTCGTCACCATTCTCTGTATTATACGGACATCGGTTTTACGCAGGAGGGGCTTTTTCCGCATCTTCTCTACGGGTATGGTCCGGTCCATCATCTTTTCAACCTGCTCATCCTCGGATACGCTTTCTTCGGTCTGTACCATCTGTTCCGCAAGTACCGGGCGGATCGCACCTCCGATGTCGGGCGGGGCACGATCTTTGTCGGAGCCGCGATCCTGGCGGATCTTCTTTTCTTCATCCTTGAGATCCTGGGCGTTGGGGAAGCTTTTGACATGATGGTTCTCGGCTATGCGAGCTCCTCCGTGTTCCTCTATATCGCTCTGACCCGGTATGATCTTCTGGATACCCGGACACTGGCGCAGGACTTTGTGCTGGATCATCTGACGGAAGCCATCATCGCGGTGGATCAGAACGGGATCACCGGATTTTTCAATGAGCCGGCGGAGAAGCTCTTCCCGGAACTGGTCTCGGATCCTGCGAAGGCCCTCGTCGAGATCCGGAATTACGCGCTGGAAGGGGAAGTGTTCGAGCGCGGTGACCGTAAATATCTCCCGGAATGCCATGTCCTTCGGCAAAATGACAAGGAAGTCGGAACTGCGTATGTCTTTTCGGATGACACCGATCATCTGCAATATATGGAGGAGCTGGAAAAGCAGAAGGCGCTGGCCGACAGTGCCAACCGCGCCAAGTCCGCCTTCCTGGCAAATATGTCCCACGATATCCGCACACCGCTGAATGCGGTGCTGGGAATGGATGAGATGATCCTGCGGGAGAGCAGCGAAAAAACGGTCCTGGCCTATGCGGCCGACATCCGTTCCGCGGGAAGGACGCTGCTTTCGCTGATCAATGATATTCTGGATTTTTCCAAGATCGAGGAAGGAAAGCTGGAGATCCTGCCGGTTCAGTATGAGCTTTCTTCCATGATCTTTGATCTCGTCAATCTGATCCGGGAGCGCGCGGCGAAGAAAGGACTGATTTTCCGTCTGTCCGTGGATGAACATATCCCGCACCTGCTTCTGGGAGATGAGGTCCGCATCCGCCAGTGTGTGATGAATCTGCTGACCAATGCGGTGAAATACACCCATGAGGGGAGCGTTGACCTGACGGTCGGATTCGAGCCGGACGGGGAGGATGCGATCCTTCTGCGCTTTGAGGTCCGCGATACCGGCATCGGAATCAAGGACGAGGATAGGAAGGATCTCTTTTCCCCCTTCATCCGGATCGAGGAGAAGAGAAACCGCAATATCGAAGGGACCGGACTGGGGATCAGCATCGTCCGGGATCTGCTCGGGATGATGGGATCGACGCTGGAGGTGTCGAGCGAATACGGCAAGGGTTCTGTTTTCGGATTTGCACTGCGGCAGACGATCTGTTCACCGGAGCCGGTCGGCAGGATCGCGGAGCGTTTCCCCGCGCGGGGAGAGACGGAGGATTATCATGCGGGATTTACCGCACCGGACGCAAGGATCCTGGTGGTGGACGACACGGAGGTGAATCTTCAGGTCATCCGCAATCTCCTGAAGCAGACCGCACTGCAGATCGATACTGCGTCCTCGGGGAGAGAGGCCCTTTCTATGGCCGCTACCCATACCTACGACTGTATCCTGCTGGATCATATGATGCCGGATATGGACGGGATCGAGACGCTGCAGGAAATGAAAAAACTTCCGGGGATGGAGCATACGACCTTCATCGCTCTTACGGCCAATGCGATCTCGGGTGCGAGAGAGCGCTATCTGAATGCGGGATTTAACGATTATCTGTCCAAGCCGGTGGATGCCGCACGGCTGGAGAAGCTGCTGGAGCGGTATCTGCCGAAGGAGAAATGCCGACCGTACGAAGGAGAGCAGCCGGGTGCGAAAGATGCGCCGACGGGCAGGGAACAAGTGCCGGTCACCGGTGATGAAGAGAAGATCCATGAATCTATCCGTCATCTGCGCAGCATGGACGGACTCTCCGTCGATCAGGGCATTACGAACTGCGGCTCCGGGGAGAGCCTTCTGTCGGTCCTGCGGGTATTCCACGACACGGGCGAAGCGAAGGCGAAGGAGATCGAACAGTATTATGCGCAGGAAGACTGGGCAAATTATACCGTCAAGGTCCATGCGCTGAAGAGCTCCGCGCGCATCATCGGAGCGCAGGAACTTTCGGATCTGGCGCGGACGCTGGAGGAGGCCGGGAAGGCGGGAAATCTGGCTACGATCCGCGAGCGGACGGCCGAGCTTCTGGAAGACTACCGGCGTCTGAACGGACAGCTGGATCTTCTGAATGCGAAAGAGCAGGCGCCGGAAGAGGCCGCGCAGAGCACGGGAGAGGCAGAGGTGCAGGATGCGAAGGAGGCACTTCTGGAGGCTTCGGAGATGATGGACTACGGACTGGCCGAAGGGATTTTGAAGGAACTGGGCGGCAGGAATCTGACCGGGCAGGACCGGGCATTTTTCGAAAAAGTGAAGGAACGGCTTCTGGAGCTTGACTGGGACGGGATCACGGAACTACTGAAGAAATAAGGACTACGAAAGAAATAAGGAACTACGCTAGAACTAAGATAAGGGGGCACTCCTATGGAGCAGACAGAAAATGGCAGGATCATCGTAGTAAGCCATGCGGAAGGCTTTCTGGTAAAGGGACTTCTCACGAAATTCGAGGAGCACGGACTGAAGACGGAATATGCGGGAACGGACTTGCAGCGGATGGAAGCGCTGCGGGAAGAATCGGAGCTTTACGTGCTCTTCGTGGACGATGATCCGGAGAACATGACGGAAGCGCTGGTCTTCCTGAAGGATATCGCTTCGGACAATGACCGCAAGATCGTTCTCATCGGTACGATCGAACAGCTCGAAATCATCCACCGGACGATCCCGGATACGCTGATCCTCGCGGAATTTACCCGTCCGCTGGACATGGAAAAACTGATCCGCGTCGTCAGCCAGTATATGGATGCCGCCAGCGGTGAAAACCGCAAAAAGCACATCCTGATCGTGGACGATGACATCACCTACATGCGGCTGATCTACGAATGGCTGAGCCCGTATTACCATGTCGGCATGGCTTCCTCCGGCGTACAGGCGATCAAGTACCTCGCGAAAAACAAGGCGGACCTGGTGCTGCTCGACTATGAGATGCCGGTGGTAAACGGCCCGCAGGTGCTCGAGATGCTGCGCAGCGATACGGACTCCGGCTCGCTTCCCGTGATGTTCCTGACCGGCAAGGGAGACCGGGAGAGCGTTCTGTCCATAGTCGATCTCAAGCCGGTGGACTACCTGCTCAAGACCATCGACCGCGAATCCCTGAAGGCGAAGATCGATGCTTTTTTCCAAAAGAAGAGCTAAAGCAGAGTGTTGGTTCCCTAAGGACAGGTTTAATCTAAATGACATATGTAATAAGTGATATACATGGATATTATGACCAGTTTATGGAACTACTGGATCTGATACAGTTGAAAGACACGGATTCATTATATGTGCTTGGGGATGTTGTTGACCGTGGACCGCACCCTATAAAGACTCTTCTGAAGCTGATGGAAATGCCAGATGTGATTTGCCTTGTGGGTAATCATGAATTGATGGCATTGGATGGACTAAGGTTTTTAAACACACAGATTACAACAGAGTCCGTTGGAGCAATAGATGCAGAATTGCTCGGAAATCTTCTCGATTGGCAACAAAATGGCAGCGAGACTACTATAGAGGAGTTTAAACATCTGGATCAGGAAATGCGTCGAGAGCTACTGAGTTTCATTATGGGATTTTCCCTGTATGAGGAACTAACGGTAAATGGGCAGAAGTATCTATTGGTTCATGCGGGACTTGGCGAGTATAGTCCGGAGAAAAGGATAGAAGATTACTCCCTGAAGAACCTTGTTTGGGATAGAGCTGATTATGATACGCAATATTTTGAAGACACGATTGTGATCACCGGACATACACCGACGCAATTTATTGATGGCAATCCAAATCCGGGAAGGATATATAAGCACCTGAATCATATCGCTATTGATTGTGGATGCGGGATGCCGGATGGTCGTCTGGGAGCAATATGTCTAGAAACCGGGGAAGAGTTTTATTCTTCATAAACAAACTGTTTTATAGAGAAAAGGAGGCGTACCACGAAGTACACTTAAGACTTCAGTGCCTTGATTAAAGAAACAAGCAGAACCTGACGCAGAAGGAACTGTCTCAGCGGACAGGAATCACGCAGGCTGATTCATGATGGTTCCATGATGCTGGCGTGGGAATTTATTAAAGTAAGATGAGAGAAGTATAAGAAAAGGGCCTGCGGGAGAAATGATATGATTCCCCTAAAGTAGACAATGGAAATAACCAAAGTCTCCTTTAGGGGGAT
>JAFYEE010000105.1 GCA_017544405.1 Lachnospiraceae bacterium | reverse complement strand
TCCATGAGTACGGAAACCTCCAGCGGGCGATCGACTCGATCCGCATGGACGGCGAGGTTCCCTTTAACGAGAAGGACCGCCTGGCGACACTGGCCCCGATGAATTTTGTCGCGACGGTGATCGTAATTCTTGCGGCGCTGAATGTCTACTGCGGCAAAAACTACATCGTCGGCTATTCGACCATCAAGAATCCTTCTGCGCTGGCCAAGTTCTTCCTGAGCAAACGCATCACCATCACGTTCCTGACCCCGTCCTATGTGCGCAAGCTCGGCAACAACACCGGCCCCTTCCTGCGCATGCTGTTTGTTGGCAGCGAGCCGGCGAACAACCTGTACAACAAAAATCTGGATCTCATCAACATCTATGCCTGCAGTGAGAGCGGCTTCGCGGTCGGCTTTTTCAAGATCGACAGAGCCTATGAGACCTGCCCCATCGGACAGCCGCAGGTGGAGACGAAGATCATGCTTCTCGGCGAGGACGGAAAGGAAGTCGCGGAGGGCGAGACCGGTGAGCTCTGCTTCGTCAACCCCTATGTCCGCGGCTATATCAATCTTCCGGAAGAGACGGCAAAAGCTTTTGTGGACGGCGTCTACCATTCCGGAGACCTGGCGACCAAAGATGAAAACGGCAACTATGTCCTGCTGGGCCGCAGCGGCGACATGATCAAAATCAACGGCAACCGCATCGAACCGGCGGAGATCGAGGCCGCGGTCAAACAGGCCCTCAACATCGGCTGGTGCGCGGCACGCGGATTTGAAGAGGAAGGGAAGAGCTACCTCTGCGCCTATTACACGGCGGATGTGGATTTTGACCCGGCGGCACTGCGCGAAGAGCTGCTGAAGCGCCTGCCGTACTATATGATCCCGACCTATTTCATGAAGATCGACTCCGTTCCGCTCAAGGCCAACGGAAAGCTGGACCGCCGCGCCCTGCCGGCGCCGGATGCGAGGGACTTCCAGAGCCGCTATGCCGCCCCGACCAACGACACGGAAGCGGCCATCTGCGAAGCGATGGCGCAGGTTCTGGGGCTTACAAAGGTGGGCATCCATGACGACTTCTACGAGCTGGGCGGCGATTCCCTGGGGTCCATCGACGTGGTCAGCCAGTGCAGCCTGGAAGGCCTGAGCGCGGGCATCATCTTCCGCGGACGCACGCCGGAGAAGATCGCGGAGCTGTACCTCGAAAGCCTGAAGGACAACGACGGGGTACCTCCGAGCGTAAAGGAACAGCAGGCCAGAGAGACGGAACACCGCCTTACCACGGAACAGCTTTACATGGTCGACTATCAGCTCTACACCCCGAATTCCACCATGTACAATCTCTACTCCATGATGAAACTGGACAAAGAGATGATCGACCTGGAGAAGATGGCGGAGACGCTGAAGGAGGTCATCTCACACCACCCGGCCCTGCTCACGAAATTCTCCTGGAACAAGGACAGAGAGCTGGTACAGAGTTATCACCCCGAGCTGCTGCAGGACATCCATGTGGAGAAGATGACGGAGTTTGAATTCCGCTATGTCCGCGACACGATGGTCTACCCGTTCAAGATTGTCGGCGGAAGACTCTACCGCTGCCGGGTGTTTGAGACGGAAAAGGCAGGCTATGTGTTCTTCGACGTGCATCACTCGGTGTTCGACGGCACCTCGCTGAAGGTCTTCATGAGCGACATCGGCAAGACCTACATGGGAATGGAAGCGGATCCCGACTTCTACTATCTGATGCTTCAGCGGCGTGAGGAGGCCGAGAACACACCCTTCTACGAAGAGAGCCGGAAGTACTTTGAAGACCGCTACGACGGAATCGAGTGGTCCTGCTTCCCGAAGACCGACCACGACTCCAGAGAAAACGAGATGGGCGAGCTCTTCGCTCCGCTCGGCATTCTGCAGCCGCAGATGAACGCAATGGAGAAGGCCTACAAGATCAGCCGGAATGAATTCTTCATCACGGTGGCCGCCCTGGCAATCTCGATTTACAACCACGCGCCCGACGTGAAGATCTCCTGGATCTACAACGGACGCGAGGATCTGCAGAACATGACGACGGTTGGCCTGCTGTTCCGCGATCTGCCCGTGGGCATCCGCTTTAAGGACAGCGATACGCTGCGCAACATCTTTGCCGACGTGCATGAGCAGGTGCAGAAGGGCATTGAGCACAGCTGCTACCCCTATGTGGACAGCCGCAACCAGGTCAAGGACGGTGAGAGCGCCTACCTGCTGTATCAGCAGGATATCCGCGACATGGGCGGAATGGACGGTTTCGATGTCGAGATGGTGGACATCCGTCAGAACCAGGCTGCGTCCCAGACCGTGCTGGATATGGAGATCCTGGACGGAGCCGACGGGCTGACCCTGATGATCGACTTTGCCGCCAGCCTCTATGCCGAAGAGAGCATGGAACGCTTCAAGGACATCTATGTCAAGCTTGCCCAGGC
>JAFYEE010000104.1 GCA_017544405.1 Lachnospiraceae bacterium | reverse complement strand
TGCATCGCCATGGACGAGATCGCGATCAGGGAGAACTGCAGCGAAAGCGGCAATCCGATCCGGACGACGTCCTCCACCATTTTCCGGTTGAAGGCCAGATCCTCCCGCTCCAGATGGAAGAAGGGATTGCGCCGGATCGCATAGAAAATGCAGGTGCCGCCCGAGACCAGCTGTGCGATCAGCGTAGCCACCGCCGCACCCGTCACGCCCATCCCGAAGCTCCCCACGAAGAGAACGTCCAGTCCGGCATTGAGAATGCAGGAAAAGATCAGGAAGTAGAGCGGCGTCTTCGAATCCCCGAGGGCACGCAGCATGGAGGAGACGAAATTGTAAAGGGACACGAGCACGAGTCCCACGCACATCAGACGCAGGTAGGAAAGCGCATCCCGGAAGATATTTTCCGGTGTATTTAAGAGCCGCAGCATCGGAGCGGCCAGGAAAAAGGCGATGACGCCGACCACCGCCGGGAAGGCGATCATGATGTAGGCCGTGTTGACGATACAGCTTTTGACCTGGCTCGTATCGCCCCTTCCGAAGCACTGCGAGGCGATGATCCCGCCGCCGGAGCCGATACCGTTGCACAGCGCAAAGAACATAAACGTGATCGACCCGGTGGCGCCGATGGCCGCCAGCGCGTCCGCACTGACCAGCCGGCCCACCACCACGGAATCGACGAGATTGTAGAACTGCTGAAAGATATTGCCGATCAGCATCGGGACGGAGAATGCGATGAGTAACCGGATCGGTGATCCTTCCGTCATGTTCATGGTTTTATTTTTCGTCTTTTCCATTTTTCAGATATCCTTCCAGGGTATCCAGCACATCCCGGAAATACCGGATCCGGGTCTCATCCAGCGCATTGAAGATCTCGTGCTTGGAATCCTCGTAGACGATCACGCGGGTCTGCGGAGCGCGTCTGCAGAAGGCATCGAACCCTTCGGGCAGCACCAGGGCGTCCTGCCCCGCCCGCATGAGGGTGACGGGGATGCGGATCTTGCCTGCGTTTCGGAGAAGCTCCCGGTCGGCATTTTCGCCTGCCATGCCCCAGCCCAGGGAAGCGCCGTAGGTCTGGTAATGGGGATCCTCGATGCGCTGGCGGAACATGTAATCGTAACGCGCTCTGGACAGGGCGGAGCTGCGCTCAAAGATCGGTGTCGGATCAAAATGGGGCTGCCCGGGGGCTTTCTTTTTCTGGAGATGAAAAAGCCATGTCACGAGTTTGGCCCCGCGGATCTGCAGCGGGGTCATATTGCCCAGCTTCAGGCGCAGCATGGGGGAGCTTAAGATCGCCCCCGCAAAATAGCCCTCGTATTTTTCCAGGAAAAGGGACGAGACCGCGCCTCCCATGGAGTGGGCGATCAGAAATCGCGGCAGATCCTTCGTCTGCGGCACCACCACACGGTCCAGAAATTCGTGCACATCCTCCACGTAGGTATGGTAGCTGTCGATGTAGACGATATCGTTCTGCGGGAGCTTGCCCTCCGAGTAGCCGTGGCCGCGCTGCTCCAGGAAGTACACGGTAAATCCGGCCTGCCAGAGGTACCATATATACTCGTGGTACTTGCCCCAGAATTCGCAGAAGCCGTGCAGAAAAACGATGCAGCCTTCCGGGTGCGGGTGCTTCGCGTGGTAGTAGCGAAGCTTCAGGCCGCCGCGCACGGTGAGCGTTCCGGCTTCGACATACGTATCACGCCATGTTTTGTTTTCTCCTTGCATGGCGGAGAGAAAATCCTCCTCGCCCAGAAATGCGATCTCCTTGTTCAATCCCCTACCTTGCCTTTCCTGCGGTTGTCTTCCTCCAGGGCATAGAGTTCCTCGGTGGCGAGGGCGATCTTGGTCACCGCAAAATCCTCCCCCTCCGGGTAGACATAGAGCGTGTCCGTCAGGGTGTTGAGGTCCACGCAGTCCCCGTATTTTCCGAGATACTCATACTCAATATGCACGGAATAATGCTCCGGCACGGTGATCTTCACCTCGTAGGGCGCCGTCCCGTCATGGCCGGTCAGCCGAAAGCCCTCTGGCCCGTGGCGTAGCTCCGCCGCGCCCAGGTGGATGTAGCCCTTCGCGTTGGGCAGGGCGTCCACATGGGCCTTGCAGGTAAAGTCGTACCGGCCCTCGCGCACCTCGCGGCGCACATTTTCCCTTTCCCATTCATACCAGTCCGGAATATGCGCAAATTCGGTCTCACCGGACGTAGCCTCCAGGTCTCCCAGCTCGGTCATCCGCCAGCGCTTCCCGCAGGCCTTGCAGAAAAGCTCCGTTTCTTCCGATGCCATGCGGTATTCCGCCCGGCAGGCCGGGCACTGGTAGAGCACCTTCTGGAGACCGACGGCGCGGTTTTTATAGGTGATGCGGATGCCCTGCTCCTTCTGCCACGCGTAGTCATCGTAGACAAAGGACTCGCGGATGCGCTCCGTGATCTGCGCCGGCGTCATATTTTTCAGATCCTCCGGGCGCAGGATGCATTTTGCGAGGGCTCTGGTGCCCTTCACATGATGGTCGGGCAGATTGAAAAACGGGCTGTTGATATGGTGTCCGTGGCAGATCAGCACGACGACGGGCACATTCAGGATCTTGGCCAGCTTGCCGAGGGAATCCGGCAGTACGGCGGTCGTCCCGCAGAGGGAATACCGCGCCTCCGGGTAAATGGCGGCGATGTCCCCGCGCTGCACGACCGTGCGCAGGTGACGGACCAGTTGGATATCATTGGTGAATTTGCGCTTGCAGATGCAGCCGATAAAGCGAAGCAGCCACTCGCGCTTTAAGTACCCGTCGATGGCGACGACAAAATTGGCCCGCGCCGGGAAAACCACGTGCGACGCAACCATGAAATCCATGAAGGCGTTGTGATTGCAAAGCAGCAGGTACGGGGCCCTTATGCCCTCCATATTTTCCCGCTCGATGCGGTTTCGGTGCATGCGAAGCACCACCGCAGACAGCAGGTAGATCAGCCATCCGAGATGCTGGCGCATCGGTGCTCGCTTCATATCGAAGCGCGGTGTCGAATCTAGCATCTGACCTCTCCTCCCGCATCAGCCTTCCGGTTTCGGGCCGCCTGCTCCGGGCTTTCCCGCTCCGGGACCGCCTGCTCCGGGGCCGCCGAGGAGTCCGTTTTTCTTAAGGAGTGCCTTCATGAGGAAGGGCTGCACGAGCGCCGCCACGAGGAAGCCCGCGACGAGTCCGACGATCAGCGAGAGCGGAAGGGACTTGGCAACGCTCGGCCCCTGAGCGGCGGCAAGCACGGCCTCGGGGATATGCTTCCTGGCGTTCCCAACCATGATCACCGTCATGATGACGGTCATGACCGGCGTGTAGATGAGGTCCGCCATCAGCGCGCTCAAAAGGTTTCCCTTGAAGCTGCGCGGGTCGGTCTTGCATTTTGCGCAGAAGGCATCATTCACTTTTTTCATCGGCAC
>JAFYEE010000103.1 GCA_017544405.1 Lachnospiraceae bacterium | reverse complement strand
GCGCAGGGCGAGGACGAAGCGGCCGTCCTTAGCCTTGTACAGAGAGCTGTCGCCCTTGAAGGAGCGGATGATGCCGGCGAGATCCATCACGCTGCCCAGATCCTTCATGGAGAAGGCCATCAGACGATCGTCTGCCTGGGAACTGACCTGATCGAGTACCTCGCGGAAGGACGGCGTGGGGATCGGGCGGGAATCGGAGGAACCCAGCATATCCGACAGTTCCTCGTCATCCAGATCCTCCTCGTCTTCTTCGTCGTAAGAATCGGCGCGGTTCGAAGGGGAGAATCTCGAAAAGCGGGTGTCGAGCTCTTCGGGATCATCGATCTTCGTGATGATCAGGACAATATTATCCGAACTGACGGGGATGGCTTCGATCATGAGGGGCATGCCGCCTGCCTCGAAGCCGCAGGTATAATCGGCCTCGCGGAGCATTTCCCGGAAGAGGTTCTGGGTCTTCTCCGTGCCGTAGGCCAGTTCGTTCATATTCAGGTGTCTTCTTGCCAGGTCCTCGCGTGTCAGGGTGCAACGGATTTGATTTTCATTCATGCGTTCGATCTTCATGCGGAACCTCCTTTCAAAGCAGGTTTTTTATAGGGGAAAAACCGTGCCTTTTGAAATTTTATACATCATAGTCTTTTGCGAGAGGTGCGTCAATATACTCGCGGTTAAGTTTTACAGAAAGTTTAAAATTGGGAAAGAATGCACAAACTTGTGCCCTGCGGGTCGCCTGGCACATCCTCCTTCTGTATATATTTTTCGGATAAAAATACGGCAAATATAAGCGTTTATAAAAAAATATCGCATGGAAAGAAACGCGCAAGAGGGCATTTTGCACAACGCGAAAAAGGCTTGAAAAGGGCAGCCGGGAGACTTAAGATGACCGTGGCTCTGCAATCCCGGTATCGGAAAGGAGGAGATCTGGGATTTAAAAATCTGCTTTGTAAGCAGTGTCTGTTTTCTTGATATAGTCAGATAATCTTATTTTTCTGCTGATTCAAGCAAATCATCAATCCAATCGGTCAAGTCGCCGCACCCGGAAGGAGTGATTGCCCGCCGGGAAAGGAAAACACTCGAAGGCGAAGAGACACCGGACGCCCGGCCCGGCCCCAAAACGGGCAAAGCATGTTCTTCGGCGGGAGATGTCCGCCGCACAAGATACCGCAGAGTCCTTCTGCCGTTACGGAAGGCTGTAATATACCACGAAACTTCAGTAATTGTTCCTTTTGGGTCTTCCGGAAGGGCAAATCGTTATCCAGGCAACCGGGGGCCTCTCCATGCCGACGGATACTTCCGAGAAATTTAATGACGGTAAATAGATGGTGTGCTAGAATAACTATGTATGTGCATAGATTCCGGCACACCATTTTGCGTATGGAGAAGAGAACGATGAAGAAGTTTCTGGTGACCCTGGTTTTGCTGATCCTGGCCGCTGTGGTCGGGTATCTCGCGATCGGCAGGGAACTGATCGATAAATATTCCTATGGAAAGGAATATGCGGATCTGCAGGAGTATTTCGGCGTCAGCGGAGAGCAGGCGGCGATCCTGCTCCAGAACGATCTGCTGCAGGAGCGGGCCATCCTGCGGGACGGCCGGTGCTATTTTCCGATGAGCGTGGTGGAGGAGTACCTGACCGACGGCTTCTATTATGAGGAAGAGGTCGACAGCCTTCTTTTTACGACGGCGGATACGACCTACGCGGTGGAGATCGGCTCGGATCAGCTGCGCAATACGAACGGCTCCGAGGGGCTGGGCTATCCGGCGAGCTTCCGCGAGAATAACGAGATCTATCTGTCGACGGATCTGCTCAGCCGTTTCGCGCGGTTTTCCGTTTCGGTCTACGATCATCACGTGCAGCTGAAGACGCAGTGGGGGCTTGCGGATATGCGCAAGATCACCGATGATACGCAGGTGCGCGTCCTCGGAGGGATCAAGAGCCCGATCCTGAAGGATGTCGCGGAAGGCGATTCGGTGGAGCTGCTCGAGGAGATGGAGACCTGGAGCAAGGTCAAGACCTCGGATGCCCTGATCGGCTATGTGGAGAACAAGAAAATGCGCGCAGCCTCTTCCCTGGAGGAGATCCCTGCGCAGGCGCCGGACCTTCCGGAATACACCTCCGTTTCCCTGGACGGGAAGGCGGTGGTCGGATTCCATGCCATTTATTCCGAGGGCGGGAATGACACGCTCGGGGAGGTGCTCTCCGAGGCACCCGGGATGAATGTGATCGCGCCTACCTGGTACAGTTTTCAAAATGAAGCGGCCGACTATCGCAGCTATGCCTCCGCGTCCTATGTGGAGAAAGCGCACGAGAAGGGCCTGCAGGTATGGCCGGTCTGGGACAATTTCAATTACGCGCTCGAGAACGGAACGAGCGTAGATACGGTTTCGCTTTTTTCCTCCATGGAGATGCGGGACCGTCTGGCACGCGCGATGGTCGACGAGACGATCGCCATCGGGGCGGACGGGATCAATCTGGACATGGAGGGACTCAGCAGCGAGTGCGGCCCCCATTACGTGCAGTTCCTGAAGGAGCTGGGGATCCTCTGCCGCAGGCAGGGCCTCGTGTTTTCCATTGACAATTATGTTCCGTTCCATTTCAACAATTTCTATCGTCTGGATGTACAGGGCCGGGTGGCGGACTATGTGATCATCATGGGCTATGACGAGCACACGCTCGGAAGCAGCGAGCAGGGAAGCGTCGCAAGCATCGATTATGTGTCCAACGGGCTGGACCGCACGCTTGATCAGGTGCCCGCGGGCAAGGTGATCAACGCGCTGCCGCTCTACACGATCCTGTGGAGCCAGACGGGTTCCGAGCCCGGGAGTGAATATATCACACTGAACAATGTGGATTCTTTCGTGGAACGGACCGGGATCGAACCGGAGTGGAACGAGGAAACCTGCCAGAATTACGCGGAGTGGACCTCGGGAGAGACGACCTACCGGATCTGGCTCGAGGATGAGGAGTCCATTTTGGCGAAGCTGAATGTGATGAAGGCTAAGGAAATCGGAGGTGCTGCCGCCTGGAGACTGGGATACGGGACTCCGGAGGTCTGGCAGCTGATAAGTGGCTATGCCGGAGACTGAGATTATTCAACTGGACAATCCGGGCAACCCCACGCCGGGGGACCGGGAAAAGCTCCGTGCGGCGGGCGCGCGGATCCGGGAGGGGGCGCTGGCTGCCTTCCCGACGGAGACGGTGTACGGGCTGGGCGGAGATGCGCTGAATCCGGAGTCTTCCCGCAGGATCTACGCGGCCAAGGGACGCCCTTCGGACAATCCGCTGATCGTGCATGTGTGCAGCCTGGAGGCGATCGACCGCATCGCGGATACGTCCGATCCCAATTTTGCGAAGCTCGCGGATGCCTTCTGGCCGGGCCCGATGACACTGATCCTGCCGAAAAAGGAGATCGTTCCGCGGGAGACGACGGGAGGGCTTGAGACGGTGGCCGTGCGCATGCCGTCGGATCCGGTGGCGGCGCTGCTCATCGAATACGCCGGCGGATATATCGCCGCTCCCAGTGCCAATCTGTCGGGGCGGCCGAGCCCCACGGACGCGGAGCACGTGATCCAGGATTTAGGCGGGAGAGTGGAACTGATCATCGACGGCGGGGAGAATCCGATCGGGCTGGAATCCACCATCGTGGATCTCACGGTTCCGGATCCGGTGATCCTGCGGCCGGGATATATCACGGACAAAATGCTGGCGGAGGCTTTGGGCCGGCCGGTGGAGACGGACCGCGCCATTCTGGATCCGGACAGCGGGAAGGCCCCCAAGGCTCCGGGCATGAAGTATCGCCATTATGCGCCCAAAGGGGAGCTCACCATCGTCGAGGGAGAGGAAAGTGCCGTCCTTGCCTATCTGCGGGAGGCCGTGCAAAAAGCGCACGGATCCGGGCGGAAGGTCGGGCTGATCGTGACCGCGGAACATGCACAGGCGCTTAAGGCGGATGTCCTCAGGTGCATCGGGAGCCGGAACCGGGAGGATGAGATCGCGCACAATCTGTACCGGATCCTGCGGGAATTCGATGATGAACAGGTGGAGGTCATTTATTCGGAAGGCTTCGCGGATACCGGTCTGGGGCAGGCGATCATGAACCGGCTGCTGAAGGCGGCGGGCCACAGGGTCGTGCGGGTGTAGCCGGGTTGTACAAGCAGGCGGAATCGTATTATAATAAAATGGATCATGGATACAGATCATGGGAACGGAGGACGAATGAGATGCTGATCGGAATAGGAAGTGATCACGGCGGCTTTGATATGAAGGAAAT
The DNA here is from genome assembly GCA_017544405.1 of Lachnospiraceae bacterium. Taxonomy (GTDB): domain Bacteria; phylum Bacillota; class Clostridia; order Lachnospirales; family Lachnospiraceae; genus AC2028. The sequence continues at coordinate 3,831 of JAFYEE010000103.1, read as the reverse complement.
GCTGCAGGCTTATCTGCAGGAACAGGGCTATCAGGTGAAGGACTTTGGTACCTACAGCAAGGACAGCTGCGATTATCCGACCTTCGGACATGCCGTGGCCAGAGCGGTTGCGGACGGGACCTGCGATCGCGGGATCGTTATATGCACCACCGGGATCGGGATCAGCATGTCGGCCAACAAGGTGCCGGGGATCCGCTGTGCGCTCTGCTCGGAGCCGCTCAGCGCGAAGATGACGAGACTTCACAACGATGCCAATATGCTGGCACTCGGCGGCGCACTGATCGGGGACAACATGGCGAAAGAGATCACCGATGTCTTCCTGAAGACGGAATTTTCCGGGGGAGAGCGGCATCAGCGCAGAGTCGACCTGATCGATCAGATCGACCGATAATCAGATGCGAAGCGCATTTCATGCGCCTAGTGAGATAGAAAACAGTGAGCCTGCGGGCGGAAAGAGGGGCATAAGAATATGGGAAAAGTAGTGATTATGGATCATCCGCTGATTCAGCACAAGATCGGGTTTATTCGCAGAACCGATACCGGTACGAAGGATTTCCGGGATACCATCAGCGAGATCGCCATGCTGATCTGTTATGAGGCAACCAGAGACCTGAAGCTGAAGGATGTGGAGATCGAGACGCCGATCTGCAAGACGACGGTGAAGGAGCTCAGCGGCAAGAAGCTTGCGGTGATCCCGATCCTGAGAGCCGGTCTGGGCATGGTGGACGGCATGCTGAATCTGATCCCGGCGGCGAAGGTGGGTCATATCGGTCTGTACCGTGATCCCGACACCTCCAAGCCGATCGAGTATTATTGCAAGATTCCCGCAGACTGCTCCGAGCGTGAGATCTTTGTCGTGGATCCCATGCTGGCCACCGGCGGATCCGCGGTAGCGGCTGTGAGCATGCTGAAGGAGAGAGGCTGCAGAAATATCCATTTCCTTTGCATTATCGCGGCACCGGACGGCGTGAAGGCACTGCAGGATGCGCATCCCGATGTGGATCTCTATGTCGGAGCGCTCGATGAGAAGCTGAACGATCACAATTACATCGTACCCGGACTGGGCGATGCGGGTGACCGTATCTTCGGAACCAAGTAAATCATACGGGGGAGCATATGGCGAAACGCGAGGGCTATATTTCCTGGCAGGAGTATTTTATGGGCGTGGCGCAGCTGGCAAGCATGCGCTCGAAGGATCCGAACACGCAGGTAGGGTGCTGCATTGTCAGCCCGGACAACAAGATCCTCTCCATGGGCTACAACGGTATGCCGATGGGGTGCGACGATGACGCTTTTCCGTGGGACCGGGAGGGAGATTCCCTCGATGTCACCAAGTATGCCTATGTGACGCACAGTGAGCTCAATGCCATTCTGAATTATCGCGGCGGCTCGCTGGAGGGATCCACCCTTTACGTTTCGCTCTTTCCCTGCAATGAATGCGCGAAAGCGATCATTCAGGCGGGGATCCGCTGTGTGGTATACGATGATGACAAATACGCCGGCACGCCCGAGAACCGGGCGGCCAAGAGAATGTTTGACGCGGCCGGAGTGCAGTATGTGCGTTACTCCAGGAGCGGCCGCGCCATCGAGATACATATCTGATGACCCGAAGAAGATTACGCAGACAATTGCATAAAGCGGCGGCGATGATACTGGCGGTTTCCCTGGGCGGGAGCTGCCTCTTTCCGATGCATGCGCTGGCGGACAAGTCCGACCGGCAGCAGGAGCTCGAGGATCAGATCGAGGATATGGAGGACGAGCTCGATGCGCTCGAGGGCAGGCAGCAGGACACGGAAGATGAACTGAACCGTCTGAAGAATGACAAGGGGACGCTTCAGCTCAAGCTGAATACATTGAACGAGACGCTCACGGAGGTCTCGGCCAATATCGAGAGCCTGAATGCGCAGATCGTGAGCAAGACGGAAGACATCGAACGCGCGCAGGAGGATCTGGAGGCGGCGCAGGAGGAAGAGGCGCAGCAGTATGCGAATATGGTCGAGCGCCTGCGCAAAATGTACGAGCGGAATTCCGGTACGATCCTTCAGGAGCTTCTCCGGGGGAATACGATCTCCCAGATCCTCAACAAGGCCGATTACATGGAACGCATCGAGAACTATGAGCACCGCAAGATGCAGGAACTGATCGCCGTTCGGGAGGATATCGAGGAGAAGAAGCAGACCCTGGAGGAGGAGGAAGCCGAGCTGCAGGAGCTTCACCGGCATGCCGAGGAAGAATCGCAGCGGCTGGCGGATCTGATTGAGGAGGCGAAGGCAGACCTCGCCACCTACCGGGATCTGATCGACGACGCGGAAGCTGAGGCACTGGAGCTGGAGCGGAAGCAGAAGGAAAAAGAGGAAGACCTGGAATATCTGAAGAAGCTTCTGGAGGAAGAAAAGCGCAAGTCCAGAGAAGCTCTGGACGGGACCTGGAGAAGCATCACGGATGTCACCTTTGACGAGGGGGATGAATACCTGCTGGCGAATCTGATCTACTGTGAGGCGGGCGGAGAGCCCTACGCGGGCAAGGTGGCCGTGGGCGCGGTGGTGATCAACCGCGTTCTGAGCGGCGTGTTTCCCGATACGCTCTCGGGTGTGGTCTATCAGAAAGGGCAGTTTTCTCCCGTGGGCAGCGGACGGCTGGCGCTGGCCCTGTCGGCCGGCAAGGCCACGGACAGTTGCTATCAGGCAGCCAGAGAGGCTATGAGCGGATATACGAATGTCGGCAACTGTGTCTTTTTCCGGACACCGGTTCCGGGACTTGAAGGAATACAGATCGGCGGACATATTTTCTATTGATACGGGCGACCGTGAGATTCGGAGACTTCATGAGAGTTCAAAGCCATACAGAAAAAAAGAATGAGCGAGCGCTTTACCATGTCAGGGTGGTTCTCCGTGAGAACGGGGAAGTCGTTTCCGCGGAGGAATGGTATTACAATTTTATCCGCGAGAATTCCAGACTTTCCTTTTTCGGGCTGATCCCGGAGGAGGACAGCCGGGACCTGCAAGGCACCATCCGCCGCGTATGCAGCGGAGAGCTGGAGTGCAAGCCGGGAGAGCCTCTGCTCGAGCTTCTCACCTCTCTGGAGAACAAGCTCGGAGACGCTTACCCTTATGTGCATCTGTGGCTGGAAAAATCGATCTATACCGAGCAGGGAAAGCCACTTTTTGAGATGTACATCACCAACATGCTCGAGAGCAACGAAAGCATTCTCCGCAGGGAGCGCATCCTCCGGAAATATCGCTATTTCATGACGCTCAAGGACGAGGAGTATTTTGACTACAATATTCCGACGGGAGAGCTGTCTCTGTACAAGTACATCAACGGGGTAGCCTTTCAGCTGTTCAAGGGGCAGATGGATGACTTCGTGAAGAACTACGAGGATGCGGGCGCGCTGGCGACGGATCAGGCGAGGACCCAGAAGGATACGATCGTCAATTTCCTGAAAAAGGGAGAGCCGTCCTTTTCCACTTACGCGGTTTTCCGGAAGGACGGAGAGGACTGCTTCTATCGCGTGCTCGGAGGTACGCCGCGGGGTATGGAGGAGATGGTCATCGGCGTCGTGATCCCGGAGAAGGAAAATCTGGATCAGCCCTACTATAGGAAGCCGGAAGCCAAGGACCCGGGCACCGGGATCCTGAACAAGCGCGCGATCACGGAATACAGCATGGCACGTCTGGCTGCGCTTCGGGAAGCCCCCGCATGGCTTTTCATTCTGGATGTGGATGATTTCAAACTGATCAATGACAATTACGGACATGCCTTCGGAGATGAAGTGATCCGCTACGTGGCCTCCATATTGCAGGAGGAAGTGGGGGAGCGCGGAGCGGTAGG
>JAFYEE010000102.1 GCA_017544405.1 Lachnospiraceae bacterium | reverse complement strand
CGCCTGGTCCAGGGCCTTTTTCAGGCTCTTCCAGAGCTCCTCCTCGTCGGTGTCCTCCTCCTCCATGACCAGCACTTCGGGCATCCGGGCGAGGGTGGAGACGCGCACATCATTCTCCAGCCCGAAATCCGCGCTCATCTCGCGCAGATAGCGAAGGTATTCCTCCGCCAGCGACTTCTGGTAACGGATGGAGCTCGTAGCCTCCGCCTGGTTCTCATAGGTGATAAAGACATCCACTTTGCCCCGGGCGATGTAATTCTTGAGCTCCTGACGGATCGAGGACTCGAAGAAATTCAGGCTCTTGGGCAGCTTGATATTCATGTCGAGATACCGGTGATTGACGGACTTTAATTCCACGGTGAACTTCCGGTTGTTCTCCGTCACCTCGGCGCGGCCGAAGCCGGTCATACTTTTGATCATGTCATCCATCCTCTTTTCCGGTGGGCCGGGTGCTTTTCCGGTCACCGTTTTTTCACATTCCGACGGAATCCGAAAAATCAGAATCCGTAATATTTCAGCATGTCGCTAAACTCTTCGGAACGGCTGAATCCGTAAATGATACTCTTGCGGCTCTCTCCCATTCCCAGGCGGCGCAGCCAGTGTGCCTTTCCCAGGGGATCGGCCTCCCGGTTGAACAGACCCAGATACAGATCCTCCACAAATTCCTCGTCCGTCCGGCCGCGGTTCTGGTACTCCGCGGAGAGATAAAATCCGTACATAGCCAGCTCTTCCAGCGTATAATCGCCGGTCATGACCGTATCCATCCAGTAATAGACGCCGGACTCCTCGCCCTCGCGGTTCAGCGCCACCAGATACATCCGCTCGATGAATTCCTTCAACCGCTCCTGGTAGACATCGTCGCTGATCGCCATATCCTCATCGGACAGACGCATGAATCCCTGCTTGATCCCGTAATCCGCGCAGACATCGGCAAATTCCTTGGAATTGATAAAGCCGGCCAGCACCACCTTGCGCTTGACACCGCCTCGCATCTGCCCCAGCCAGTAGGCAAAGCCTTCCTCGTCCGGCTCGCGGTCAAAGAAGGTGCGGTACAGCGTCACCACGTAATCGACATTGCTCAGGTTCTTTCCGCGGAACTCCTCGCTCAGGATAAAGCCCTGACCGATGCCCGCTCCGTCATTGTTCCCCCTGTCCAGGGAATCGCACCAGTCCAGAAAGCCCTGGGTATCCGGCTTGCGCTCGAGCGCCACGGTGTAAAACCGGGTCACAAAGGCCTCGATCCAGGCCCGTCTGGCCGCTCCGTCGGTCGGAACCACCAGATGCATCGAGTTTCCCCTCCGGGTCGGCAGACGATCGTACTGTGCTTTCTGTGCGTCGATCAGCGTCACGGGCAGGCGGATCTCCACGGTCAGATTGGTCGGCGTGTCAATGCTGAGCATGGCATTGCAGTTGGTAAACATGTTATCGCCGTTGAAATTCCCGTTCATATCCCAGTTCTGCAGGTAAAAGCGCTCAATCTTGCTGCAGTTGTAGAACATGGACGCGCTCTTGGTGACATTGTTGAGATTCAGGGGCGTCAGATCCATGGAGGTCAGGGATCCGCAGCCGTTGAACATATCCACGGTGGAGACGACCTTCGAGGTGTCGATCCCGCCCCAGATGACCTCCGACAGCTCGGCGCATCCGCGGAACATGCTGTGAAAATCCTGGGCGGAATGGGTATCCATCCCGGTAAAATCCACCCTGGCCAGGTGGATGCAGTTCGTGAACATATCGCTGTAATTCTGTACCTCACCGGTCTTAAGCCCACGCAGGTCGATGGTGGTCAGCCCCGTGCATCCGTAGAACAGATGGGTACAGGAGATCGCTTTGACGCCATCCTCAAAGGAGATCTTGGAAATATTTTTCCCCCACATGGAAGCGGAGGTGGAATTGTTCTTGATCTGTGTATGGTACTCGATGTCATTGACCCGCGCGATGGCAGGAACCGTGATATCCAGGGACTGGCCGACGTACTTGGTGACCGTGATGGTATGGTCGATGCTGTTCAGCGTATAGACATAATCATACTGCCAGACCGTATTGGCCGCGCCGACCTGGATGGCTTCCGGATCGGATAGGTCCTCCCCATCCGCGGGCACTTCGGCTTCCGCTTCCGGAAGGGTCTCTTCTTCCATCAGAGCCGTTCCGAGATCTTCCGCTTCGAACGCTTCCGCCTTTGCCGTATGGGGCGCAAGCAGCAGCCCTGCGAAAAGAAAGGCAGAAAGCAACCGGATGATGCTGTTTTTCCTACATTTTGTCATATCTTACCGTCCTTCTCCTATCCCCGGCTTTTCCCGCTGAAGCGGAGATTTCCGATCCCGGAAAACCGTCAGCGCATAAAATCCCATAATCGTTAAGTAGTGTACCATTTCCGCAGAAATCTTGCAACATCCCCGGCCGAGCGAACGAGACAGCCGTAAAAAAACGAGCAGGCGCTTAAAAGCCCCTGCTCTCGATCACTTCTTCCAACCAGGTATCATAGGAGACGATCCGCAGATAGCTCCCGTAATTGGAGTACTGCTCCGAACCGATCCGAATGTGATCCGTCTGAAGGAGTCCTCCGTAGGCATCGTCCGTGAACCGGATCTGAAGGATATCGTATTTTGACAGCGGATAGGTAAAAAGTTCCGCGTCCGGGTCATTCTCCAGCACCTTCGTGCAGGTAGGCTGCGGTCCGCCGAAGCAGAGCCATTTCCCGCCTTTGCGGTACGCTTCCTCCGACAGGCCCATCACCTCGCAGAGTGCGGAATAATCCGCGCCGGCCGCCTCGTAATCACCCTCGAGGCTGACGACGACCACCACATCCTCCAGCGAAAGGAGTTCGCGCAGGTAATCGGCCGGATCCGAAAGGCCGCTCAGCTTCTTCAGGCGCCCCTTCCGCTCATACCAGCGAAGGTCCCGATCCCAGTCCTCGTAGGCCTTCGGCACGATCCCGTCCGCGCTGCGGTGATCCTCGAGATCGTAATGCTCCGAGAGGAATTTCCCCAGTCCGGCGGTGAATTTTTCCGCGCCGCTCACATTCAGATGCCACGGATCCACGAAATCGGTGGCCGGGACGATCCCGAGCTCGCTGACCTTCTCATTGCCGTAATAGGTGGGGATCCCCAGCGTCTCTCCGTACTGCGCGATCGCCTTCATGCAGGCCTGCGTCCCGTCGTCGGTCTCGGTGGGGACAACGGTAAAGCAGATCGCAAAGCCCTTCTTCTCGGCGAGTACGCAGAGCCGGTCCACCCAGTCCTTTACCGCCTCCGGAAGCTCCCCTGCCTCGACGCGCCTGGCCGCCCCTTCCACATCCCCGGCCTCCCCGACAACCCATTCGGGCGCTTCGCCGCGGGCGAAGGTATTTACCGGATTTTTCAGAAAATCATATTTTGCCAGCTCGTGGTACCGGGTGTGCTCGATCGGCCAGCGGAAGAGATAGTCCAGCCGCTCCGACGGATCCGCATCCTTCCAGACCATGGAGGCGTTGTTCATCGACATCTTCATGCCGAGCATCTTGCGGTAGACATTGGAGATCTCGCCCATCTCATCGTAGGTGATCGTGTAGAGATCCACCACCACCACCTTGGGATGCTGCGTCTTCAGAAGCTCTACGATGCCGTGATACGCGCCGCTCCGGTCCACGCCGGAGATCGACATGTTGAACGCGGAATACCCGTAATCCCGCCACAGGGCAGCGGGCAGGATCCCGCAGTAGACATGGCTCGTCCCGACACAGGCGACATCGACGGTATCCTTTGGCGTGTCATAGAGCTGCTCCATGGAAGACAGGTAGGACCCCATGTTGTCCTTCCAGGAGATCACGCGATAGACCCCGCTGAGCACCGTCAGCGCAAGCGCCAGAAAGGCGGTCACTTTCAGTGCATTTTTGATTGGTTCTCTCATACCCTCCGCTCCCCGTACGCGATGCCCAAAAGCAATGGAAAGCTGCGCCGCTTCCCGGCCCCGGCATCGTCAGAATGTAAAATACAGAAACTGCTGCGAATCAAAGTCGGTCCCGTACTCACCGGCGACCAGGATCACCGCCATCAACAGGATCAGCACGCCCCAGCGAAACCAGAGGTTCTGCCTGCTCAGGAAGGCCCCGAAATCAAGCCCCTTGCAGTAGCGGATCAGGCTTACCACCAGCAGCGCCGCCAGCGCCACCATAAGGATCCCCATCTCCTGCCGGTCCAGACCGTAGGTGTACATCCGTCCGTCAAACAGGGCCCAGGGATTCCATGCGGTCAGCATCCGCCGGAGGAACAAAAACGCCTGTCCGGCCCCCTCCGCGCGGAAAAAGATCCAGGCGAAGGTCGTCAGCCCGAAGGTGACCAGCATCTGTCCGAACCGGAAGCTGAAGGCCTCCCGTTTTACCTTCAGAGCATCATTTACCCGGTCCCGCAGAGGCCGGGTGATGGCGCCCGCGATCCGGTAGATCCCGTGGATCCCGCCCCAGAGGACATAATGCCAGGCCGCTCCATGCCAGAGCCCGCTCACCAGAAAGGTGACCATGATATTGAAATACTTCCGCGCCTTCGAACAGCGGTTGCCGCCCAGCGGGATGTAGAGATAGTCGCGGAACCAGGTGCTCAGCGAAATATGCCATCTCTGCCAGAAGTCGGCGATGGAGGTGGCAAAATAGGGTGTGTTGAAATTCTCCATCAGGCGGATCCCCAGCATGCGCGCCGCCCCGACGGCGATGATGGAATACCCGGCAAAATCCGCGTAGATCTGGATCGAAAAGCCGATGGCCGCCGCCACGGTCTCCACGGTGCCGACCGCATAGAGATCGCCGTAGACCGCATCCACCAGGAGCGATACGCGGTCCGCCACCACCATCTTCAGAAACAGTCCCCAGATCATCATGGAAAAGCCGCTGACCACGCCCTCATAGTCCCAGAGTCTGCGCTTTGGGAGCTCCTGCATCTGAGAAAGCAGATTTTTCGAGCGCTCGATCGGGCCCGCCACCAGCTGCGGGAAGAAGCTGACATAGAGCGCATAGCGGAAAAAATCCCGCTCCGGCGCAAGCTCCCCGCGGTAGACATCCACCACGTAGCTGAGGGTCTGAAAGGTGTAGAAGGAAATACCGACCGGAAGAAGCAGCGAGAACGGATTCCGAAGGGCCGTCAGATGGAGCGGCGCCAGGATCCGGTTCAGGGTTCCGAGGAAAAAATCGAAGTACTTGAAGAAAAAGAGAATTCCGAGCGTGACAACAAACGAAGCCGCCACCAGCAGCTTCGCCTGACTGTCTCTGCCCTTTTGCCTCGCTCGTCCGATCCCGGCCGCGCACAGGTACGTGACGACCGTGGCGGTCAGGATCAGAAGCACGTATTTTACGTTCCAGCTCATGTAGAAATAGTAGCTGGCAATCAGCAGCCAGAAGGTTTTGGCCTTCTTCGGCAGCAGATAATAGATACCGATCACGATCGGAAAAAAGATCAAAAACGGGATGGAGTTAAACAGCATGAGGTTTTAATCCTTTGCCACACCGGCCACCAGCGCTCCGTTTTCCACGGAGATCAGGATCGTATCTCCCTGATCCACCTTGTCCTCCAGGATAAGGCGGGCACTGAGTGTCTCGACATATTTCTGCACATAGCGCTTGAGCGGACGCGCGCCGTAAACGGGGTCGTACGCCTCGCGGGTGATCAGTTCCTTCGCTTCCTGCGAGACGGCGATGGAAATATCGCGCTCCTCGAGTCGGCGGTTCAGATCCGCAACGATCAAATCCACGATACCGCTTAAATTCTCCCTGGTCAATGGCTTAAAGAGAATCGTCTCGTCGAGACGGTTTAAAAACTCCGGGCGGAAATGGGAACGAAGACTGTCTAAGACCTCCGACTCCGCCTCCGGCGTAATGTTGCCATTTTCATCGATGCCGTCCAAAAGGAACTGGGCGCCGATGTTCGAGGTCATGATGAGGATCGTGTTCTTGAAGTCCACGGTACGCCCCTGGGAATCGGTCACACGGCCGTCGTCGAGCACCTGCAGCAGAACATTGAACACATCGGGATGCGCCTTCTCGATCTCGTCGAAGAGCACGACACTGTACGGCTTGCGGCGCACGGCCTCGGTGAGCTGTCCGCCCTCCTCGTAGCCGACATATCCGGGAGGCGCTCCGATGAGGCGGGATACGGAGAATTTCTCCATATATTCGCTCATGTCGATGCGGACCATATTGTTCTCGTCATCAAAAAGCGCGGCAGCCAGACTCTTGGCCAGCTCCGTCTTGCCCACGCCGGTGG
>JAFYEE010000101.1 GCA_017544405.1 Lachnospiraceae bacterium | reverse complement strand
TATTGGTCGCATGGTCCGCCACACGCTCGAGTCCGGTGACCACATCCGAGAAGATCATGCCCGCCTCGGGCGTACACTCCCCGCGGGTCAGACGCTCGATGTGCTTCTCCTGGAGCTCGCGCTCCTTTGCATCGATGCGCTCCTCGAGCTCCTCGACGTCCTTCAAATGGCGCTCGTTGCTGGTCGCAAAGATCTCCACCGCGTACTGAATGATCGTGTTGACCATGTCCAGCATCTCGCCGAGCTCTTTCTGGGCCTGCTTGCTGAAGCTGGCACCGTTCTCCTTGCGCTGACGAGCGGCATCCGCCATATTTTCCGCGTGATCACCGATGCGTTCGATGTCATTTACCACATGGAAAAGAGCGCCGATGCTCTTCAGGTCGTCGATCGGAAGCGGGGACTGGTTGATTTTGACCAGATACGCCGTGATCGAATGATTCAGGAAATTGATATTTTTCTCGACCTCATAGGTCTCCTCGATATCCTCCTCATCCAGCGTGATCAGCGCATTCATGGAGCGGTTGAGATTCTCGCTCGCAAGGGAAGCCATGCGGTCGAGCTCCTTGACGACCTCCACGACAGCCGTCGCGGGATTGAAGACCACCTTCTCGCCGATGAACTTGAGCTGGTAGCTCTCGCGGTAGCCGACCTTCTTGTCCTCTCCGCGCACCGTGGCACTCGCCAGCTTCACGATGGGCTTGATGAACGGGAACAGGACGATGACCTGGAAGATCTTGATCAGCGTGTGCGCATTTGCCACGAATCTTCCATTGTCGGCGGATATGGACTGGATCAGGCGGATCACCGGATCCATCGCAAAAGCCAGAATGATATAGAGCAGGATCGTGCCGATGACATTGAACCAGAAGTGGATCAGAGCCGCGCGCTTGGCATCCTTCTTACCGGACAGGGAAGCCAGCAGGGCCGTGGAGCAGGCACCGATGTTGCACCCCAGGATGATATACAGACAGATGGGAAGCTCGAGCAGATCCTGCTGTGCGAGGAGCAGGACGATGGATACGGTCACGGACGAGCTCTGTACCACGGAAGTGATCACCAGGCCCATGAGCGTAGCCAGAACAGGATTCGTGAGGGAGCGGAGCGTATTTACGATCAGTGGCTCCGTCTTCATGACCGCCATGGCGGAAGACATCGTGGACAGTCCCAGAAACAGGATGCCGAAGCCGACGATGACCTCGCCCCATTCCTTCACTCTCTGCCGGCTCGAAAACATCGTGACGATCACACCCGCAAGCAGGATCACGGGCGCGTATTGCGACAGATTGAAGGAAACCAGCTGGGAAGTGACGGTGGTACCGATATTGGCACCGAAGATGACGCCCGCGGCCTGGTAGAGGTTCATCAGCCCGGCATTGACGAAGCTGACGACCATGGCCGTACAGGCGGAGGAAGATTGCACTACGGCAGTGAATACGAAACCGACCACCAGTCCGGAGAAGCGGTTGGTGGTGAATATCTCAAGGATACGCCTCAAACGCGTACCGGCCACCGTCTCGATGGCCTTACTCATCAGATGCATTCCGTACAGGAACAGCCCAAGGCCCGCGGCCATGGAAAAAAAAGTACTCAGACTCATTCTTCTTTACCCTCTTTCTTTGCTCGCTCTCTATTATATAGGTCGAGGGAAAGTTCTTTCAAGCCCCTAATTCCTTTTTCACACAGGTTTCACATTTTCCTGCCGTCTTCGATGTCCCGCGCAAGCTGAGCCCGCAGATCCTCCAGGCCGGAAAACTTCCGCTCGGGGCGCCGGAAGGAGCGCAGCATGACCAGCACCTCCTCGCCGTAGACCTCCTCCGAAAAATCATAGAGATAGGTTTCCGCCAGAGGCGACGCATCCTCGCGCACCGTCGGCTTGCAGCCGATATTCGTGATGGCCCGCACCTGGCACCCGCGGATCAGCGCGGTGGAGGCATACACCCCGTAAGGCGGCAGGAGCTTGGATTCGGGCAGCGGAAGGTTGATCGTCGGAAAGCCGATGCGGTGTCCCAGATGCGCCCCGTGCTCCACCCGGCCCAGGACCGGATAGGGCATCCCGAGGGCGGCATTTGCCTCCTCCATGCGCCCCTGTTCCACCAGACGGCGCACCAGCGTGGAGCTGACGATCACGGACCGGTCCGCTTCCCCGTCCGCTTCCTGCTCCTGTGCCGGCGCCAGCGGACGCTCCAGGTCGATCCGGATCTTCGGGATCTCGCGCACCTCCATCTCCCCTTCGGGTGCGATCTGCCGGAGCAGTGCGATATCACCCTTTCCGCCGCGTCCGAAGGACAGATCCGGGCCTGCTGCCACAAAGCACGCACTGAGCTGCCCCATCAGGACATTCCGCACAAAATCCGCCGGATCCACCGCCGCGTTCTCCCGGTTCAGCGGGTACTCGATCAGCAGGTCGACTCCCAGATTCTGCAGGATCAGACGCTTTTCTTCCCGCGTCGTCAGTTCCTTCCCGTCCGAGGTCCCGAAAAGTACGCCGGGCGAGGGATCAAAGGTAAATATGCAGGCTTTGCGCCCGTTTTTTTTTCTGTGCGACCAGTTCCTCGATCAGCCTTCTGTGACCGCAGTGCACACCGTCAAACTTGCCGATGGCCACGGCGGTCTCCGCCTCGATTGTAAACCGGTCTGTTCCCGCAATGATCTCCATGTACCGGAAACTGTCCTTTCCTGTCTTTTAATCCGGAACGTAGCTCTTGGCAAAAACGTCCCCGTCGATGATATAGATATCGCTCGGATCATCCGCGCGGCAGGCCACATAATCCCCCGGTTTGCCGTGCATATACCCTTCCCGGTCCCATTCGGTAAAGACCTTCATCGCCTTATCCAGCCTCCGGGCCCGGATCAGGGACGTCCCCGTGGTCCGGCACTTTTTTGCGACCGGCATCAGCGGAACATCCTTTCCGTCACAGATCACCTTGGGCTCGTATTCGAGCTGCAGCGTATAGGCGTCGTCCGATTTTTCATAGCTTGCGAGGAACTTGGCCTCATGGATGGGATAAACCTCCCCCTTGATGCCGATCATGATATAATGATCCTCCTCCACCTTCAGCGGGATATCCGCTTCGAGCGTACGGATCAGGATATTGCCGCCGATGGGAGCCACATCCGTCGCCTTCACATAGCCCACCTCCATCGGGATCTTGTGATAAGGCATCGTATCCGACTCCGCGAGCGTATCCCTGCGCACATCGATCACGTCAAAGCTGTCAAAATATGCCTCCATGCGCGCGCGCAGGATCTCCTTGAGAAGGCGCCCCTTCCGGTCCGCATCCGCGTTCGCATACTCCTCGTACTGCCCGGCGATGAGCTCCTTCTGCAAAAATCCGCCCGCCTTGTCGAGGTGTCCGCCGCCGGAGCCGATCCCTTCCGCCAGGTACGCCGCCACCTCATTGGCCCGCGACTCACGGATGCAGCTTCGCATGGAAAACTTCACCCCGGCCGGGAGAATGCTGTAGACCAGGCACAGGTCCACCGAATCGACCGAGAGCGCGAAATCACTGATCAGGCCGAGAATGTTCGGATCACAGGGCTCCGCCTGAATGATCGCATAGCGGTGGATCTCATGGTACTCATTGGAGATCAGGGCCACGCCCGCCACCTTCATCTCCTCGAGGGACATGTTGGAATTGCACAGACGCTTCACCAGATTCGAATCAAAGGGGAGCGCTTCGCGCATGTCACGGTCCAGCGGATGGCGCAGCTCCGTAAAGCCGTTGGAATCGGTAAAAAGGCCGTAATACAGCGCCGTTGCCAGTTTCCAGTCCGTCTCCGGATGCTCTCCTTCCCTGCGCAGCAGATCCCACACGATGGTGCAGGCACTGCCCAGATTGCTGCGCACCTCGGAGAGCGCAGGAAGCGCGCGGCTCACCTGATGGTGATCGATGACCGCCACCGTCTGCGCCGGCATCTGCGTGACATTTCCCTCCCCGTATTGACAATCCGTCATGAGGAGAAGCTGCGGACCTTCCTCCGCGTTTCCGGGCGCTGCTCCGTCCTCCTTTCGCCAGTCGGCGAGAAAACGGACAAAGCCTTCCGCGTCCTTCACATAGGTCACGGCGATCTGAAGCTCCAGGAGCAGGAGCTTTAAATTGCTTTTGGAAACGGGGGATCTTCCGCTGTAGATGAAACGGACACGCTTCCCTTTGCTCTGAAAGTACGTAAGAAGCGCATAGCCGGATCCAAGTGCATCCGCGTCCGGATTGTCATGGCACTGTATGACGATCTCCTCATACCCGTTTAAATCCTTTAACTCCATGGTCTCCCCATCCTTTCCCGCATCGCCGCCGTCAGTCAATGTTCAGCTGCGTGCGCATCTCCTCGGTCAGTGTATAATCCCCCAGGGTCTGTCTGGCCAGTTCCATCTGCTCCGCCAGATCACGGTACGGGAACAGATACACGGTCCGGTACACATGCGCCAGAACGCGCCCGGTCTCCAGATGGGCATCCATTCCACCGGGGATCTCGCAGATACAAGCAAAGCTGCCTTCCTGCAGCAGATAGAGACTGGATCCCGCATATACCAGGACCAGATGGTTCTCCTCATCGTATTTCACTCCGGAGATCGTATAGAACTGTTCATCGGACAGATAGGAGAAGGCATCCGCCTCCAGGTCATACACACGGAAGAAATAGTCATCGCCCTGCATGAGCAGGTGCTTCCCGTCCGGCGTAAACGCCAGGAAAACACGGGTTCTGGCCACATAAGGGATCGTGTGCGTCACCTTGCCCTGTGCGATATCATAGATCCGCGCATTTCCGTCGATCCCGAACACCGCGATCAGGTTTCCGTCCGGGCTGATGTCCATGCCGTTTTCCTGCATCAGGCTGGTCAGCGTCTTGAGCTCCGGCAGATCCACGACCTCTACGGTATCCTCCTTCAGGTTCCAGATATGGATCAGATTGTCCTTATCGATGCTGCAGAGGACCTCCTGCTCCGCTCCTCCCAGCGCCGCCATCCGGATCGGATGGAAATCGGACGGATCGCTCCAGAGAAGTTCCATTTTCTCAACATCGACCAGTCCCATCCCGCGGGTACCGAAATAAACGAGCTTTTGCAGATCCCGGTAGTAGCGGATCTGGGTCAGGCCCTGCAGCTCCTCCTTGAGGACCACCTTTGTGCCGTCCCTCGGATCCACTCTGGTCAGCCCCGCGTCGTCCTGGACCAGCAGGCACCCGTCCGGCGTAAAGTTCCAGTAACTGATGTAGCGGTCCTCGGGATAGAAGGTATAGATCAGCTGCCGGGTCTGCGCGTCAAAGATCTCCAGCCTGCCGTCATCGGAACACTCGCAGGCAAGCATGGAGCCGTCGTCCGAAATCTTTCCTTCGTTCACATAGGCGCTGTACTCCTTCAGCACTTCCTTCCCGTCCCCCTCCATATACTTGAGAAAGACCAGGTTTGGTGACTGGTAGCCCTTGATCACCATGCATCCCTTGCGCACCACGCTCTTGGTCACGATCATCCCGGTATCTTCCGCATTGTCCGGATAGGTGATCCCCTGATCGGCATCCAGGAAGCTGATCATACCGCTTCGCTCCGTCACGATCACCAGACCGCTGTCCACAACATACGCCCTTCCGGTGATCGCGGAGCCGGTCTCATAGGAATACGTGATCTCTCCCGTTTCCGCGTTTATGGTCCGCAGGCCCGGGCCGCAGGTAACAATGAGATTGGACACCGCTCCGCCGGATCCGTCCGGATAGGAACGGTAAAACATATCCAGAGAGCTGCTGGTGAAGGAATTGACAACGAAATAGTAATCCGTCTGCCACAGAAGACTGCCGCTTTCCAGATCCACACAATCCATCGTGCCGTTGCCCGTCAGGACCATGTTCTCATCTTCTTCAAAGACCGCTGCAGCCAGACGATCGTTCTCCAGGAACAGTACCTTCGAAATATATCCCGGAGAGACCGTCAGGGTCCTGCCTTCGCCGGTCGCCACATGGATCAGGGCCACCCGGTTGTTTTCCTCGGTGTCCTCCTCCCCATCGAAGAAGGAAAATCTTGACTTGTAATAGCCCGCCGCAAATAGCGATCCGTCCTCGGAAAACGCGGTGACTCCGTACATGGTGCGGTTTTCCTCCTCCGGACTTTCAAAGCGGGAGACCTTCGTTCCGTTTCCGCGGTAAAAATCCACATACCGGTCGGTCGTGAGCGCCAGCGTATCGGACTGCGCGGAATAGGCGGCATCATCCACGGTTTCCGCATAATCCGCGGACCAGAGAAGATTCCCCTCCAGATCAAAACACTCCGCCTGATCCGAATAGACGAGCAGTACATGATCGTCCACAGTCAGGATGGCATTCACCAGACTCTTGAGGGTATAGTCTTCATTCACCGGGGATTCCCTGCGAAAGAGCAGACGTCCCTCCCCCGTCTCAAACACATAGACCGTGTCGCCCTGATCGTAGGCGATGATCTTGTCCCCCGCCTGGTTGAACGCAAAATCATCCACGGGCAGATCCAGCGTCACCTGGCGATCCGGATTCAGGTCATCTCCGTTGAAATAGGCATACAGGGTCCTGTTGAGGGCATACTCCGCCTTGGCCACATAGGGGCGGTCCTGATCCGTAGGAATCCCTTCCTCCGTGGTCTGTACGCGGCTTCCGTTAGCGGGAAGCGCCTCCAGCGCCACCGCGATCGCCGTCATGCGGTCGCCGGAACCCAGAAGCTGCAGGGCCGTGTCTGCCAGATATCTGGACTGGCTGATCTGCTTGCCGCGGAAGTTCCGCTCCACTTCCTCCGCCGCAGCCTTCACCTGATCGGAAGCCTTCTGGATCTCGATGTTGGCCCTCCGGATCTCCTCCGCCGCCTTCTGCACGGTGCGGGCGGTATAGATGGAAAAACCGGCGATCCCGGCCAGAAGCACCATCCCGGCGCTCATCGCCGCGATGATCCTGCGGATCCTGCGCTCTCTGTGGCGCTGGCGCAGATCGTCGTAAGAGCAGTGCAGGAGCGGTGCGGCCAGGCGCATGATCTCCGTCCGGAGCTTTTTTTTCACCTCCGCGGGATCGCAGCCGCGGACATCGGCCGCCAGCGGCTCCACCGGATTGCCTTCCTCATCGGTGAGCAGCTCGGGCGGGAAGGATTCGTTGGGTTCTCCCTCGATGAGGATCGCCAGGACATTTTCCCTGCCGTGCATCTCGATAAAGGTCCGGATCTCCGTCTGCACCCAGTAGGACTGGGGCGTGCGCGGGGAACAGATCACCAGCAGGAATTCGGAATTCTCCAGTGCCGTGCGGATATTATCCCCCAGATCGCTTCCGATGGGGAGCTCCTCCTGGTCACGGAACACGCGCTCGATCTTCTTCCTTCCGGTCATTTTACGCACTTTTGCAGGCACATCAAAGGTTTCCAGTCTCCGGTGCACCTGCTTGGCGACAAACATATCCAGTTCCGAGTGGCGGTAACTGATAAAAGCGTTGTATCTCATTCTGCTCTCCCTGTCTCACAGAAAAACTTTCTCGGGCCGGTACTCCTTCCCGTCCCATGCGTAGATGCCGGCAAAGGTCCCGTCCGGAAAATAGAGGCGGACGCGCTCCGTCCCCTCCGCAGCAGATGCCGCCCCGCCCTCCGAAAGCTCCAGAAGATCCGGTGCGAGCTTATTGCCGTTTTGCAGCGGTTTCACGCCCTCTGCCTTCACCTGCGCCGGTGCCAGATCGGCAAAAAGCGAATCGATCCCGGCTACCCCGAGGCTCTCCGGCGACGGACACGCATTCCCGCGGCTGTCCGTAAAGGCCACGTCTCCCCGCTCCAGCGCAAGATCCCTGGCCGCTTCGATCGCTCCAAGGGTTCTGGCCCCCTCCAGCGTAAAGGGACCGACCCTGGTCCGCACCAGGCTCTGCATAGTGCCGCCGCATCCGAGGCGCGCTCCGATGTCATCGCACAGGCTCCGGATGTAGGTTCCCTTGCTGCACAGAACCCGGAGTCTGACCACCGGCACCTCTTCGCGGCTGATCCCGAGGATCTCCAGCTCGTAGAGGCGTACGCTCCGCGCGCTGCGCTCGACGCTTATCCCGGCCCGCGCCAGGTCGTAAAGACGTTTCCCGTCCTTTTTCAGAGCGGAATACATCGGAGGGATCTGATCGTACCCTCCGTCAAAGGCGTGCACGGCTCGGACGATCTCCTCCTCCGGGAGCGCCAGCGCCGCCTGCGGGTCCCCGCCGATCAGGGTCCCCGTCACATCCAGCGTATCCGTCACCTGCCCCAGCCGAAGCTCGGTGACATACTCCTTGTCCCAGTCCGTGAGCATTCCGCAGACCTTGGTCCCCTTGCCGAGACAGACGGGCAGGACCCCGGTGGCCATGGGATCCAGCGTCCCGGTGTGCCCCACCTTCTTCTGGTGCAGGATCCCGCGAAGATGCGCCACCGCATCGAAGGAGGTATAGCCCTTCTCCTTATACACATTCAGGATGCCGTTGTACTGGTCCATGCTCACCTCATGTTTCATGAAAAAACCCACGAGGCATCCCCCGTGGGTCGCTCCTGGGGATGACCTCAGGTCTTATTCCGCATCCGGGAACTGCTCCGCAATGCGCTGCGACAGATTGTTGACGCAGTCATGGAAGGTTCCCTTCATCGTACAGCCGGCCGCGCGCACATGCCCGCCTCCGCCGAAGTACGATGCCACCTTCGAGACGTCCACCGCGGGGGTGGAGCGCAGGCTTACCTTGAATTCCAGCGTATCCGTCTCGTACAGGAAGAGCGCACAGTCCACGCCCTTGATATTGATCAGCTGATTGACAATGCCCTCATAGTCCTTCGGAAGAACCCCGTAGAATTCCGCCGTTCGCTTGTCCACGACGCTTACGATGCAGCGCCCGTCCATGAAACGAATGCTCTCCATCAGGCAGCGTCCCATGATCTGAGACTGCAGATAGGTTTTCTCGTAGAAGGTCTCCTTAATCATACGGGGAAAATCAAACCCGTATTCCATCAGCCTGGCCGCCACGCGCATCGTGTCCGGCGAGGTGCAGGAGTACTGGAAGACGCCCGTGTCGTGAATGATCGCGACATACAGCGCCAGCGCGATCTCCCGGTCCATGTACTTCTCATCAAAGAGCGTGTAGAGAAGCTCCCCCGTGGAACTGATCTCGGGCAGGACCAGATGGATCTCTCCTTCGCCGGGGTTGCTGACATGGTGATCTATGTTGATTGTCTTGCGCGCGCTGTCAAAATAGGCACCCGCGGGGCCGAGACGCTCCCGGTTGCAATCCAGCGCAAAATAAACATCGTAGGGCTCGTCCTCCGGAGCAAAATCCGTCCGTACCTCATCGTATCCGACGAGCTCATGGAAAATGCGGGGCGGCTGCTCCAGATTCACCGTGATCTTCGCATCCGGAAACGCATTGGCAAGATAACGGCGCAGCGCAAGGCAGGACCCGATGGCATCCCCATCCGGCCGCACATGTCCGCTGATCCCGATTTTGGCGGCTCCCTCGCATTCCTTAATCAAATCTATCATAAATTATGTAAACCTCTGTTGGGCCAAGCCCACTTTTCGTTACGCCTCGTCCGACGCGTCCCCGGAGCCGTTCTCCGCCTCCTCTTCGAATGGATCCGCCACATGGTGGCTCTCATCCTCCGCGATGACCTCATCGATCCGGTGGGACATGTTGACCCCGTACTCAATGGACTGATCCATGATGAACGTGATCTCGGGCGTGGAGCGCATATTCAGCGTGTGTGCCAGCTCTCGGCGGATGAAGGAGGCTGCGCTCTGAAGCCCCTCCTGCGTGTGTCTGCGGTCGGCTTCCGACCCGAGCACGGAGATCCAGGCCTTGCAGGTCTTCAGATCCGGCGCCACCTCCACGGCCACCACACTGGTCCATGGGCTGATGCGCGGGTCCTTGATCTCCGATCGGATGATCTCGCTCAGGACCTTCTGCACCTCCCCGTTGATTCTGGTATTCTTGATACTGTTTTTTCTCATTATCTGGCCACCTCGACCATAATGTAAGCCTCGACGATATCCAGCTCCTGCATCTTGTCGAAACCTTCAAAGACAAGGCCGCACTCGAAGCCGGTCTTTACTTCCTTCACATCGTCCTTGAATCTCTTGAGGGAAGCAAGCTCGCCCTCCCAGACCTGTTCGCCCTGGCGGGTGATGCGGACCTTACAGCCTCTCTGGATCTCTCCGTCGAGGACATAGGAACCGGCGATATTGCCGATCGCGGAAGCCCGGAAAATCTGACGCACCTCGGCGTGACCGATGATCTTCTCCTCGAATACGGGATCGAGCATGCCCTTCATGGCCTTCTCGATATCTTCGATCGCCTTGTAGATGACATCGTAGAGACGGACGTCCACGTTCTCCTGCTCCGCCTTCTCCTTGGCAGTAGCGTCGGGACGGACATTAAAGCCGATGATGATGGCATCGGAAGCGCTCGCCAGGTTGACATCGGACTCGTTGATGGCACCGACGCCGCCGTGGATGCAGCGCACCACGACCTCCTCGTTGGACAGCTTCACCAGGCTCTCCTTGACCGCCTCGACCGAACCCTGTACGTCGGCCTTGACGATCACATTGAGCTCCTTGAGGTTGCCCTCCTGAATCTTGGAGAACAGATCCTCCAGACTCATGCGGCCCTGTGTCTCCTCGATCTTCTTCTGCTTGTTCTCCGCCATGTAGGTCTCGGCGAAGGACTTGGCCGTCTTGTCATTCTCGTGCGCGAGGAAGACTTCGCCTGCCTCGGGCACTGCGGAAAGGCCCAGGATCTCCA
This sequence comes from Lachnospiraceae bacterium, assembly GCA_017544405.1. Lineage (GTDB taxonomy): Bacteria > Bacillota > Clostridia > Lachnospirales > Lachnospiraceae > AC2028. Next base: position 4,649 of record JAFYEE010000101.1, on the reverse strand, counting down.
CGGGAACGGAAGGTCCTGCCTCCTTGACACGACGTCCCTTGTCATCGATCATGGCACGTACTTTACCGTGGGAAGCACCCGCGGAGATAAAGTCGCCGACCTTCAGGGTACCCTTCTGCACGAGAACGGTTGCCACCGGACCACGCCCCTTGTCGAGCTGGGCCTCGATGACCAGACCTCTCGCACGGCGGTTCGGATTTGCCTTCAGCTCCAGCATGTCGCTGGTCAGAAGGATGGTCTCCAGCAGGGTGTCGATCCCCTCGCCGGACTTGGCGGAAACGGGCACAAACTCCGTGCTTCCGCCCCATTCCACGGGCACCAGGTTGTGATTGGAGCTCAGCTCCTGCTTTACACGCTCCACATTTGCGGAGGGCTTATCGATCTTGTTGACCGCGACGATGATCTCCACTCCCGCGGCCTTCGCATGGTTGATGGCTTCCACCGTCTGCGGCATGACACCGTCGTCGGCTGCGACCACCAGGATGGCGATATCGGTGGAATTGGCACCGCGCATACGCATGGCGGTAAATGCCTCGTGACCGGGCGTATCAAGGAAGGTAATGCTGCGATCCTTGACATTGACGGTATAGGCACCGATGGCCTGGGTGATGCCGCCGGCCTCATCACTTGTCACGCTGGTATTGCGGATCCGGTCGAGCAGGGAGGTCTTACCGTGATCGACGTGACCCATGACACAGACCACGGGCGGTCTGGGAACCATCGTCTCCTCGGCGTCCTCGTCCTCTTTGAGCAGCTCTTCGATGACATTGACCTTCACCTCGTGCTCGCAGAGAATTTCGTACTCCATCGCGATATTTTCCGCGTCTTCAAACGAAATCTCCTGGTTGAGCGTCACCACCTTGCCTTCCAGGAAAAGCTTCTTGATGATATCCGCGGGACGCTGCTTCATCTTTTCCGCAAGATCCTTGATGGTGATGGTCTCGGGAAGGGTGATCACCTTGATCACTTCCTCCACGACCTCCTCCACCTTCTTTACGGGCTTGATGAAGCGGCCGGGACGATTCTGCATCTTCTCATCGTCCTCGGTATAGACTATTTCTTTTCTGCGGTCGTTTCCTTTTCTGCGCTGGTCGCGGGTCTTCTCCCCCTGAGAGGGAGCCTGTCCGCCAAAGCTCTTACCCGGCTGCGGGCGTCCGTTACCATAGGAATTTCCCGGTCCCCCAGCTGGTCTCTGACCTCTGCCGTTATTATTAAAGCCGCGGCCAGGAGCTGCAGTGCCATAGCCGCCCCTTTGACCGCCCTGGCCGCCTTCCGTCCCCTGGCGATAAGGTCTCTGGCCATTTGCACCCTGCTGCCGGTCCCCGAAGTTTCTGCCGCCATTTCCTGCGCTCCTTCCTGCATTCTGCTGACCCTGCGGCCGTCCCTGGAAGTTTCTGGAGTCTCTGGAATCTCTCCCGGAGCCTGCGCCTGCAGGCCGGGTGGTCCCGTAACCGGAGCCCTGTTCGGGGCGGGCAGTGGCGGGACGATCGCTGCGGGGCTGCTGCGCGGGTGCCGGATTCTGGGCAGGTGTATGACCCGCATTGGCTGCGGGCGTCTGCGCCGGCGCTGCAGTAGGATGTACCGGCGTCACCGGCGTTTCTTTCTTCGGCTGATTGTGATGTTCGGGCACCATATTCACGCTGGGAGTGGCGGAAGGAGGTGTCAGAGGCTTGATCGGAGTTCTGGCAAAATTGTTATTCTGCGGACGGGTGCCGTTATTACTGCCGCCGCGGTAATTACCGCCACCGGCCCCGTTTCCGTTATTTCTTCCGCCCTGGGACCCGGAAGGTCTCTGGCCCCCGCCCATGCGGGAGTACTGCGGATTGAATACCATGCTGATATTCTTTTTTCTGGGAGGCTGCTGCCCCTGCGTGGGCTGTCCCTGTCCCTGCGGACGGCTGCCGCCCTGGGGAGCCTTCGGAGCCCCGGAAGCGGATCCCTGCTTCTCCTGCGGAGCTTTCTCCTGCGGAGCTTTCCCCTGCGGAGCCTTCTGCTCGGGTGCCTTCCCGGCATCGGCCGGTCCGGCTGCCTTCGGCGCTTCCTTTGCGGGCGCTGCGGCCTCCTTCTCCTTTTTCGCGGGCGCAGGGCTCTTCTCTCCCTTGGCTGCGGCACGGATCTTAGCCGCATCCGACTCCTCCACGGAGCTGTTGTAAGCCTTTGCCTCGATTCCCTTCTCGGCAGCGATCGCCAGTACGTCCTTATTGGACAATCCCAGCTCCGTTGCCAGATCTTTGATCACAATCTTTGCCATGTTACTCTCCCTTAATTACCTGAATTTGTATCTATGTAGGTCTGTATCTTTTCCGCAAGTCCCGGCTCGGTCACGCACACACTGGATCTGTATTCCCTGCCGATGGCCTCGCCCAGTGCATTTTTCGTGGCGTATTCCCGAAAGGGGACTTCATAGTAGGCACATTTGTCCCGAAAAAGCTTTCTCGTATTGTCCGAGGCATCCTCCGCCACCACCACCAGCAGCGCTTCGCCGCTTCGGATCGCGTCCAGCACCTGTGCTTCTCCGCTGGTCAGATTTCTGCCCCTGGCTGCCAGTCCCAGCAGGGACAGCGCCTTATCCTGTCTGTTACTCATTTTCCGAAAGCCTCCCAAGCTCCTCCGAAAGCTGCCGATAGACTTCGGCGGGGATCGGCTGCCGGAAGGAACGTTCCAGTCCCTTGCGCTTCTGCGCCTGCATCAGGCAGTCCGCGTCCGGGCACAGATAGGCTCCTCTTCCATTGGCTCGGCCGGTGGCATCGAGGAGAAAGCTCCCGTCCGCGGCGCGCAGCACCCGGATGAGTTCCTTTTTGTCCTTCTGCTGTCCGCAGCCCACACATGTTCTCAGAGGTTTCTTCTTCTCCATGCTTCTTCCTGTCCGGCTTAAGCCTGCTCGTCTCCGGAGCTCTCGTCGGACCCTTCGGCGGGAACTTCCTCCTCGTACGCATCGTCTCCGATGTATTCGCCGTTCTCGTCGTAGTACTCGTCCTCATAGAGGTAATCCTCATAGCGGAAGCCGGGTGCATCCTTGGCCTGGGTCTCGGACTTGATGTCGATCTTGTAATTGGTCAGCTTTGCTGCCAGTCGTGCGTTCTGGCCTTCCTTGCCGATGGCGAGGCTGAGCTGGTCATCCGGCACAACGACCTTGGCGGTCTTCTCATCGGGATCTGCGAATACGGCGATGACGGAAGCGGGGCTGAGCGCATTCTGGACGAGGGTTCCGGGATTCTCATCCCAGTTCACGATGTCGATCTTCTCGCCGCCGAGTTCATCCACGATGGCATTGACACGGGAGCCGTTCATACCGACGCACGCGCCGACGGGGTCCACGTTGGGATTGTTGCTCCATACGGCGATCTTGGTCCGGCTTCCGGCCTCACGGGCAATGCTCTTGATCTCCACGACGCCGTCCGCGATCTCGGATACTTCGGATTCGAAAAGCTTGCGGACAAGCTCCGGATGCGTGCGGCTGACATTGATGCGGGGTCCCTTCGGGGTGCTCTTGACATCCAGCACGTAGACCTTGATGCGGTCGGTCGGCTTGAACTCTTCGCCCTTGACCATCTCACTCTCATTGAGCATGGCATCGGCCTTGCCGAGGTTGATGCTGATGTTGCGGCCGATGTAGCGCTGCACGACGCCGGTCACCACGGTCTTTTCCTTCTCAAAGTACTGGTTGTAGAGGACGTTGCGCTCCTCCTCACGGATCTTCTGAAGGACGACATTCTTGGCACTCATGGTTGCGATCCGGCCGAATTCCTTTGATTTGATTTCCACATTGAGGACATCGCCCACTTTGACGGACGAGGAAAGCTTCTTCGCATCCTCGAGGCAGATCTGAAGCAGGGGATCTTCGACTTCTTCCGGGGTCTCGACCACTTCCTTTTCGGCGTAGACCAGGTAGTCTCCCGTCTCGCGGTTGATCTCAACCTTCACGTTATCCGCCTTGCCGAAATGGTTCTTGCAGGCCGTCAGAAGAGAGTTCTCAATCGCATCGAACAGGACATCTCTGGAGATTCCTTTTTCCCTTTCCAGTGCGCCCAATGCTTCCATCAGATCGGTGTTCATTTTTTTCGTTTCCTCCGTTTTCTTTGATGATTACTGATTAAACTGATTTTTTCTTTCAGATCTTTTGTGAATATTCCGTGCTTTTCGGCCGGATGACGGTCGGATCAGAAGTCCACGGTCAGGCGGATGCTCGCGATCTCGGCGCGCTTCCACGGACGGGAGGTATCTCCTTCGCGGATGGTGACGGTGTCTGCGTCAAACCCTTCCAGAATGCCGGTGAATTCCTTGCATTTTACGGGTCCCCTGGGACCGGGTACCTCGATGGACTTGTAAAGCTTCAGTTCGACCTCCTCGCCGATGCTCTGCTGCAGATGGCGATCCTTGCGGAGCGTGCGGCCGAGTCCGGGACTGGAGACTTCGAGGATGTAGGCCCCGGGAATAAAATCGTCGGCATCGAGGGCATCGGACAGCGCGCGGCTGACTTCCTCGCAGTCGTCGATGGTGACGCCGGTGTCCTTGTCGATGTAGACACGCAGATAAAACTCTCCGCCTTCCTTCACCCATTCCACATCGTAGATGCGGACGGCATGGGCCTCGGCGATCGGAGTGAGGAGGGCTTCGGTGCGCTCCTCGATCCTGGATGCTTCTGACAT
>JAFYEE010000012.1 GCA_017544405.1 Lachnospiraceae bacterium | reverse complement strand
GGCAGTCCGGATCCTGCTCGATCACGCTCCCGCACAGGGGACATTTTTCCACGGGATCCGCGATAAAAATCCCGCAATTTTTACATTTGTTCATATACTGCCTTGCCTTCTTCCCGCTGCATTTCCTGCAGATATTCCGGGGCTTTTCTCCTTAGTCGTTGAAGATTCCGTTGGTCTCGACGGTAACCTCCACCCCGTCCTCCGCGATCTTGCGGAAAAATCCGCGTTCCACACTCGCATCCGCGAGGATCGTACTGAAGGTGAAGACCAGTGTGTCCCGATAGGAGCAGATCGTGCCCTTCAGAAACTGTCCCTTCGACATGGCCAGACATGCGTGGAAGCGCTCGATGTAGGGCTGATAGACCTCCTCCACGGTGAGATTGCCGATGTTGGTCATCGTGGTCGAATTGGCCAGCGCCGACCAGTTGTAGACGATCCGCATCACGATATTTTTCAGCGGAAGCGGCACGGCGCGCAGGAACAGATTTTCCTGGTTGGAGACACTGTAGGAGAAGAGATCCTCCAGATGTTCCTTATTGATCTGCGAGCGCAGGCTCGTCTTGATGATCTCGAGCACCTCCTCGAAGGTGTACTCCGGCTTTTCGGGCTGGAAGGTTGCAGAGACCATCACGAAGAAATTCTTGGTCGTGATGGAATCGTAGAACGGGCGCAGATTCACGGGCACCGCAATGCGGATCGCACGCTTCGGGATCCGCCCTCCGAGAGACTCCCGGTAAATGCTCCACGCAAAAACCGCCGCGAGGTATTCGTTGATGGATACGCCGCGCGCATGCGTGACTTCCTTGAGCTGCCCGATCGGGAGATACCCGTGCACCAGGCCGAACTCCCCGTTGGTCAGGCGCCGCCCCTTCATGAGGTAGGCCTTCTCCCGGTTGAAGCCGCTCGGCTTCGCGGACTTGTAATTGTGCACGAAGCTGTCCTCCAGATTCAGCGAGGTACCGGCGGTCAGCTGATCGCCCAGGGCCTCCCGGATCTCCGGATGGGACAGACGCAGGTACTGATAGGTCAGTTCCCGCAGGAAATTCACGCCGCCCATTCCGTCCGTCAGCACATGGAATACCTCCAGGTTGATGCGGCGCTCGTAATAGGTGACGCGGAACATGTAATTGCGATTGCGGGTCGACTGGATAAAGCGGCAGGGAAAAAGCGTCTCCTCCTCCACCTTCGGCGCGGGCTTGCCGTTCTCCTCAAAATAGTACCAGAACAGGCCCTTGCGCAGACGCACATTGAACCCATCGAATTTCGGAAGAAGCATATCCAGCGCTTCCTGCAACCGTCCCGGCACGATCTCTTCCGTCAGCGTGACGCTGATCCGGTAGACATTCGTCAGTCCCTCCCCCGCGATCACGGGGAAAAGCTTGGCCGTATTGTCCAGGGTATCCCAACGGATGTAGCGCGACGAAGAAGCAATGCTGTACTTTTCCGACGGCTTTGTCACTTTATTCGGTTTTTTCTCTGTCTCTGCTTTTGTATCTGTCCCCTTGCTCTGCGCAGACTGTTTCGCAGAGGAAGTCTTTTTCTTTTTGCTCATCAGCTCTCTACGATCAGGTACCTTCCGTCTCCGACATCGAAGACTTCGTCGGCCTCAAGAAGCTCCTCGCCCTCGAGACCATCCATGTCCACACCTTCCTCTTCAAAGTACTCTGCCACTTCCTCGGCAGAGTCTACCACGACCGCCATTACCTCGGTAAGGAAGTCGTCGGCTTCGTCCAATGTGCTGGCCACATCGGGCGAAAATAGCTGTCCCTGTCCCTCCAGGAACGCATTCAATACAGCATCATCATAACTTCTCATACGCATACCCTCTCTCGTGCCGATGAACGATGCCACTTACCTTCTCATGTCCCGCAGCTCGCGGAACAGTCTCCCTACGGGTAATCCTACCACATTATTGTAGTCCCCCTCAATCCCTTCGATATATCTTCCGCAAAATCCCTGGATGCCATAGGCCCCCGCCTTGTCCATAGGATCTCCGGTCGCGACATATTCCCGGATCTCTTCCCCGCTCATGGGAGCAAAATGGACGACCGTGCGCTCGAAGAAGGTCCGGATCTGCGGTACTGCTTCTTTTTCAGCGTCCGCCCGTGATCCGTCCTTACCCGGCAGGGTGTCTCCATTTTGTTGCTTTTGTATACGCGGATAGTACATCAGCGTCACCCCGGTGAAGACCTCATGCGCGCGCCCCTGCAGGGCCGCTAGCATGCGGCAGGCGTCCGCTTCGTCTATGGGCTTTCCCAGCACCTTTCCGTCCAGCGCCACCACAGTATCCGCGCCGATGACACAGGCCTCTCCCTCCTCCGGCGCCGGCACCACCGCGGAAGCCTTAAGGAGCGAGAGATGGGAGACCAGATCCGAAGGCGAGACCGACGGAATGTGCTCATCCACTTCCTTGGTCCGCACCTCATAGGTCAGTCCGATCTGCGAAAGGAGCTCCCGCCTTCGCGGCGAGGAGGAGGCCAAAATGATTTTCAGGTTCCGAAGCTTCGCTTCTTCCGTATCCAAATCCGATCACCTCCCGCTCGATGTCTGGGGCGTGAAGGTCCGCGATTCCTGCGGAAGCGGCTTGGCGGCCGCCTTTGCCTTGGCGATGGCTTCCCTGCAGAAGATGTCCTGCGAGAGGACCGCCTTTCGTCCGCGCCTGACCTTGACATATTCCCGTCCGCAGGGCTGCAGCTCCGACGCCTTCCGGTTGTCCTCGAGTTCCAGCTCCAGCACATGCATGACCTCGGCTTTGAGCTTTTCATCCTCGATCGGGAAGATGATCTCGACACGCCTGTCAAGATTTCGCGTCATCCAGTCCGCACTGCCGCAGAAGACTTCCGGATTCTCATCGTTCCGGAAGTAGAAGATCCGGCTGTGCTCGAGGAAGGTGCCGACGATGGAGCGCACACGGATATTTTCGCTCACACCGGGGATCCCGACCTGCAGACAGCAGATGCCGCGGACCACGAGATCGATCTGAACCCCTGCGGCCGACGCCTCGTACAGCGCGGCGATGATGTCCTGATCGCAGAGGGAATTCATCTTGGCCTTGATCTCCGCCTTGTGTCCCTCCAGCGCGTACTGCTGCTCTCTCCGGATCAGATACAGGAAGCGCTCCTTCATCCAGAGCGGAGCCAGGATCAGGCGGTTCCAGAGCTTCGGCTCGGAATAGCCGCTGAGCATGTTGAAGACCGCCGTCGCGTCCTCTCCGATCGCCTCGGAACAGGTCAAAAGCCCCAGGTCCGTGTAGAGCTTTGCCGTGGAATCGTTGTAATTGCCGGTGCCGAGATGGACATAGCGGCGGATGCCGTCCTCCTCCCTGCGCACCACGAGCGTGATCTTGCTGTGGGTCTTCAGCCCCATCAGGCCGTAGATGACATGGCAGCCGGCCTTCTCCAGCATCCGGGCCCAGACGATGTTGTGTTCCTCATCGAAGCGGGCTTTCAGCTCCACGAGCACCGTCACCTGCTTGCCGTTTTCCGCCGCGATGGCGAGGGCCGCGATGATCGGTGAATTGCCGCTGACGCGGTAGAGGGTCTGCTTGATGGCCAGTACATCCGGATCCTGTGCGGCCTGCCGGATAAAATCCACCACCGGCTGGAAGCTCTGGTACGGATGGTGCATCAGGATATCGCCCTTGCGGATCTGCGCAAAGATGTCACATCCGTCCGGAAGCTCGGGGACCATTTGCGGCGTATATTTTGCCTGCTTCAGGCGCTCATACCCCTCGAGGGCGTAGATCTTCATGCATACGGTCAGATCCAGCGGTCCGTCGATCCGGTAGATCTCCGCCTCATGGATGTCCAGCTCTTTTTTCAGAAATTTCAGAAGACGCTTGTCCATCGTCGCGTCGACCTCGAGACGGATCGCCTCGCCGCGCTGGCGCATCTTGATCTGCTTTTCGATCTCCTTGAGCAGGTCCTCGGTCTCGTCCTCGTCGATGGTCATGTCCCCGTTGCGGGTGATGCGATAAGGGGATGCACAGACGATGTCATAGTTCAGGAAGAGCTGATCCATATGCTGGCGGACCAGCGTCTCGAGGAGGATGACTCTGCGCTGCCCCCGCTCCCTGGTCGGAAGCTCCACGATCCGCGGCAGGACATCCGGCACCTGCACCGTGGCAAATTCCAGCTCGGCATGGCCGTCCTTCTTGCTGACCAGTGCGCCGATGTTCAGGGACCGGTTTCGGATCAGCGGGAAGGGTCTCGAGGAGTCCACCGCCATGGGCGTCAGCACGGGATAGACATTGCTCTCAAAATATTCATGGCAGAATTTCTGATCCGCATCGCTGAGCTTCTCCGCGGGTCCGACCAGATGCAGTCGCTCCTGCTCAAGGGCCGGAAGCAGCTCCGTATTCAGGATCCGGTACTGCTCCGCCACCAGCCGGTGCACCTCCTCCGAAACGGCCGACAGCTGCTGCTTCGGCGTCATCCCGGCGATGTCCGTTTTCGTCACCCCGGCGTGGATCATGTCGCTCAGGGATCCCATACGCACCATAACGAATTCGTCCAGGTTCGAGGATACGATGCTCAGGAACTTCAGCCGCTCAAAAAGAGGATTCGTCACGTCCGCGGCCTCCCCGAGCACGCGGCTGTCGAATTCCACCCAGCTGAGCTCCCGGTTGGTGTAGTATGCGGGATTGGTGAAGTCGATCTTCTCCGCTGCTGTCCCGGTTGTTTTGTTTGTTTTTGTCTTTCCTTTTTCAGTACGATCCGCCTTCTTCATTTCGTCCCCTTTTGCCCACGGGCCCGTGGGCAGGTTTTCTCTTTCGGAGCGCCCCTCTCCTTACAGTGTCTTGCGGAGCCGCAGCACCGGCCGCACGCTGAACACTTCCTGGAAGAAGTCCGCGACCTCCTCGAAATAAGCCTGTTCGAGCAGCACATTGTCGGCCGTGTCCGCGGTCAGGATCAGCTCATTTTCCTGCAGCTTCGCCTTGACCTCCACCATCTTCTTCTTGTGACTGCGGTCGAGGGCGTTGGCCATCCGCAGGATCGCGGTCAGCTTGGCAACGATCAGATAGCTCTCACGGTCCAGATTCCGGTACTTGCCGCCCGTCGCGTAATACTCGAACGGACTGTGGTTGAACTTTACGACATAGGCCACGATCTCGCGCTCTAAGTGCGAAAGACCGATGATCTCGGTATTCATCACGATGTCGAAGGAGCGGTCGCCGAGGTTGGTCAGCGAGATATACTTTCCGCAATCGTGCAGGATCGCGGCGATGTCGAGAAACAGATGCTCTCTCGCCCCCATCCCGTGGATCTTCTTCGTACTGTCAAAGATCGTCCCCGCGATCGTCCGCAGCGTCTCCGCACGGCTCCGCGAGCCCATGTACCGCTTACTGATATTGACCGCGCAGGCGATGATATCCTTCTCAAAATCATGCTTTCTGGAGAGGAGGTTCTGCTTCTCCATGTACTCGTAGGCGATGCCGTCCGAAAGGGTCGTGCCCGGCGCCCAGATCTTCTCCGCGCCCATCATCTCCGCGATCCGGCGCGTCAGCACCACGCTGATGAGAAGCAGCGGCACCTTCTCCTCCGGAATATCCATGGAGACCGCCGTCTGATACTCGCTGTGGGAATGCAGGATCTGCTGCAGCTGCGTAAACTGCGCGCGGTCGAGCACCGCCTCCACACCGCCCGCACTCGCGCGGCGCACCGCCCAGGGCGCGATGTAGTCGTCGACGATGATGATATTTTTCACCGTGCGATCCTGCAGATAGAGCTTGCGATAGGTTCCCAGCTGCGCCGATACCATCTCGTCGATCAGCCCCTCCATCTGGGAGAGGTCCGCGCGGAAGGGCTTGAGGCGCTCCTGGATCCGCAGCACGCCGAGCCGCAGATTTTGCGTGGAGACCAGCGTATCCTTCTCAAAGAGCGAGATCTGGATGCTGCCACCGCCGATGTCGAGAATGGCCGTATTCTCCTCGATGACCCTGCGGAACATATCGCCCGTCGAAGCGATGGATTTGTAGTCGAGAAAACGCTGCTCGGAATTGCTCAGCAGGTCAACATGGATGCCCGTGCGCTGCTCGATCTTGTCCAGCAGGATCGCGCAGTTCTCCGTCTCGCGGATCGCGCTCGTTCCGTACGCCTTGTAGGCACTGACCTGATAGGAATCCATGACTCTGCGAAAATCCGACAGGATCCGGCACAGCTCCTCCACCTTCTCGTTGCTGATCTTGCCGGTGGTATAGGTGTCCGCGCCCAGGGCGAGCCGCGTCACCATGGTATCGATGACACGTGCCTTGTCCTTCCCCTTGAATTCATAGATCTTCATGGTCAGCTCAAAGCTTCCCACATCGATTGCGGCAAAGGTTTTAATCGCCATAATCTCTTAGGTCCTCCGTCTCCATTCAGCCGTCCGCAGGCCGCCTTCCCAGCAGATGATCGATGAACTGCTGCGCCGTCCGCCCGGACAGTCCGCCGTGGCTCAGCTCCCACTTATTGGCCTCCAACAGCAGCTCGTCCTCCGGCAGATCGATCCCTTCGCGCGCCGCCAGCACCCGCACGATCTCCTGGAACTGCGGCTTGTCCGGCTTGCCGAAATAGATCGTGACGCCGAAGCGGTACGAAAGGGACAGCTTCTCCTGCACGGTATCGGTGCCTGTCTTGTCATCGTCGTCGCGGTCGCTGAAATTCTCACGGATCAGGTGGCGGCGGTTTGAGGTCGCGTAGATCACCACATTTTCCGGGCGCTTTTCAAGTCCGCCCTCGATGACGGCCTTGAGATATTTGTAATCTGTCTCAAAATCCTCAAAGCTCAGGTCATCCATGTAGATCACGAAACGGTAATTACGCTGCTTGATCTGCGCGATGATCGCATTCAGGTCGCGGAACTGGTGCTTGTACAGCTCGATCACGCGCAGCCCCCTGTCAAAATATTCGTTGGCGATTGCCTTGATGCAGGACGATTTGCCGGTACCCGCATCGCCGAAAAGCAGCACATTGTTGGTCCTGCGCCCCTCGACAAAGGCGTCCGTATTCTCGATGAGCTTCGCTTTCGCGGATTCGTACCCGACCAGGTCACTCATTTTCACATGCTTGATGTTGAGGATGGGCACGATCTGCGGCTCTCCCTCGCCCGAGATCACGCGGAAGGACTTGTGCAGTCCGAACTTACCCACGCCGAAGCACCGGTAAAACTCCGTGATCCGCGTCTTCATATCCTCCGGATCCTTCGCCCTGCCCAGCTCCATGGCCAGATCGCTCAGCACGCCGCAGATCCGCTTATTGTAAAATCCGCTCTCCTGCGCCGAAGGCACATAGGCCATGCACAGCAGCAGCTCCGGCACCTTGTGGCCCTCCGCCAGCTCCCCGAAGTCCAGCCGCATCAGGTGATGCACCAGCGTCAGATCGTGCAGCGCCATGGCATTCACCGTGCCCTCGATCGCACCGCGTCCCTCGCAGGCCACGGAGTAGGAATTCTCCCCCTTGACCAGCAGATCCGTCAGACAGCAGTGCCAGAGATTCCCGCGAAACCCGTAGCGCCCCGCGCTCTCGGTGAGCAGCTGGATCCAGTGATATACCAGCGGACGGTTCGACTCCAGAAAAAGCTCCTCCCGCCAGCGAAAGCCCTTCTTCTCCCCCTCATATCGAAGCCACGGATCCATGGAGCCAAGAAGCGGCGACTCCCGGAAATTCGTGTACAGGATCATTTCGTCTATCATCGTTCATTCCTCGCTTTAGGTCCCAAACGCCGTCTTTCTCAGTAGGTCCCCAGGATCCGCATATGCTTTGCTTCATCCCGCAGTCCGCGCAGCGCATTTTTGACAGCCCCGTCGGAAAGACTTCCCTCGATATCCACGAAAAACCGGTATTCCCAGTCCTGATCCGGCATCGGCCGGCTCTCGATCTTGCACAGGTTCAGATCGTTGTAGATGAAATGGCTCAGCATGTGATACAGCGATCCGCTGCGGTGGGGCAGCTCAAAGCAGATGCTGATCTTCTGCGCCCCGCGGCAGAAGACCTTCTGATTCGTAACGATGATAAAACGCGTCGAATTCGTATCGGAGGAATTGACCCCGCGCTCCAAAATCTTCAGTCCGTAGGTCTCCGCCGCCAGCTCGCTGGCGATGGCAGCCTGCGTCCGGTCCCCATCCTGCGCGACCTTCTGCGCCGCGAAGGCATTATTTTTCATGCTCATCTGGTTCCAGCCCCGGGCGCTTAAGAAGTCGGCGGACTGCATCAGACTCTGGGGATGGGACAGCACCGTGCGGATGTCACGGATGTCGGAACCCGGCACACCCATCAGACAATGCTCGATGGGAATGATCTGTTCCCCGATGATGTAATTCTCAAATTCCACCAGCAGATCAAAGATCTCATTCACGATCCCGGCGGTGGAATTCTCGATCGGCAGAACCGCGTAATCCGCGCTGCCGTCATCGATGGCGCTCATCGCGTCGCGGAAGGTGTCCACATGAAAAGCGGACACTTTCTTCCCGAAGAAGGTCCGCATCGCGATCTCGGAATACGACCCCTCTGCGCCCTGAAATACGACGCGGGAATGCTCCCGGTCGAGGTCTTCGATCTCGATGAAGGGAAGCTTGCCCATGCTGCCGTGCTCGGTCAGGATCTGATACTGCATCTTGCGGCTCATCGACATGAGCTGCTCAAAGAGCTCCTGCACCCCTTTTTCGTTGAAGTCCCCGTGGGCCAGGCTCCGCACCATCGCGAGCTTCTCCATCTCCCGCGCGTGGTCAAAAACCTTCTTGCCGTTCTCGATCTTGTACTGTGCGACTTCCCTGCACAGATCCATCCGCTGCTCGTAGAGCTCGACGATCTGCCGGTCCGTCGCGTCAATCCGCTGTCTGATCTCTGCCAAATCCATGAAATATCCTCTTTCTCTCCATAGCATACATAATATTATTATATCCAAATCCCGCTTGATAGCAAGGGAAAAGGGGACTATACTAAAGGTGAAAAAAGCGTGAATTCACAATGCTTTGCGCACTGTTTACGCCCGCTTTTTTCGAAAGGAGGTTTCTATGGCTACATCCAAAGAAGCTGCCAGAAAAAGACAATACATCATCATCGCCATCGTCGTCGTACTCGTCCTCGTCTTCGGCGTGCTGGTGACGATTTTCTCCTCCCGGGACTCCAAGGTTCCGCCCAATCCGGAAGGCACCATCGGCTCCATCGCCGGCAACATCCACAACGGCGGACTTTTTGCCGAGAGCGACGGAGAAGTATTTTTCGCCAATTCCTACGCCGACGGCAGTCTCTACAAAATGAACCTCGATGAGACAGAAGTGACGAAGGTGTCAGATGCCCAGGCGGTCAACATTCTCGCCGCCGGTAACTATGTGTACTACTTCCAAAAAGGGGTCTCCGGCAATCAGGGCCTCGGCGGTATCCGCGTCCCGTATGATTTTGTCCGCTCTCTCAAGACCGGCAAGGAAGCCTCCAGCGTGGCCCGCAACGTCGTGGTCTACGGGCAGCTGGTGAAGGATACCCTCTTCCTCATGGGCTACGACAAGGATGACAATCTGCAGTTCTGGCGGGTTGAGACCGACGGATCGGGGACGCAGCTTCTCGCGGACTATACGATCAATCCCGCGGCGGCGGCCGGCTCCGTCATCTATTACAACGGCACGACAAACGACCACTACCTGTACTCGCTGAACACACAGAATAATGTCTCCACCCTGGTGGTCCAGGAGGATATGTGGTACCCCATCGTCGACGGAAGCTATGTCTATTACCTCTCCCTGAAGGACGATTACCAGCTGCGGCGGTATTCCTTCACCGACGGCTCCATCCTGATCCTCTCCGCGGAGGGGGACCGCGTGGAAAGCTTCAATGAAGGCTACGGCTACATCTATTACCAGACCATGGGCGACGATCCGCACCTGGTCATGGAGCGCAGCGACGGCACCGACCGCGTCACCATCGCAAACGGCATCTACAACAGCCTGAATCTCACCTCCCGCTATCTGTATTTCAAGGAGTACGGATCCGATCGCAAAACCTACCACAGCCCCCTCGGCACCGGTTCCGTCTCGGAATTTACCGCGGCGCAAAGTGCGATCCCTTTGGTTAAATAATTCATCCTAAAAAACATGACAAAACCTCGCCCGCAGGCCGGCAAAAAAAACGGACTGTGAGCGAGGTTTTTCTTTTGTTTTTCACTTGCCGGCGAGAAGGTCCCGGATGACTTCCCCTCCGATGATCAGGCCGGCCACGGACGGGACAAAGGAAATCGAACCGGGGACAGACCGCCTGGGATGGGAGGACGCGCCTTCCGGTTCCGAAGCTTGCGGACGCGCGTCCTGTGCGGCTGCGGCGTCTTCGGGCTGCAGCGCCTGCGGCGTCCGGGGGAGTTCCCTGGAATAGACCACCTTCAGATGATCGATGCCGCGCTTTTTGCATTCATGCCGCATCACCTTCGCCAGCGGGCACACACTCGTCTCGTACAGATCCGCCACCTCCAGCTTCGTGGGATCCAGCTTGTTGCCCGTCCCCATACTGGAAATGACAGGTGTGCCGGTTTCCTTCGCCTTCCGGATCAGCTCCAGCTTGCCGGTCACCGTGTCGATCGCGTCCACCACATAATCATATTCCGAAAAATCAAACTGATCCGCCGTCTCCGGCAGGAAAAAGACCCGGTGCGTCCGTACCTCGCAATCCGGGTGGATGTCCCTGATCCTGGCCGCGGCCACCTCGGTTTTGTCCCTGCCGATCGTGCTGTGCAGCGCGATGATCTGACGATTCAGGTTCGTGAGGTCCACACAGTCGCTGTCGATGAGGTCGATGGCCCCCACGCCGGCCCGCGCCAGCGCCTCCACCACGAATCCGCCGACCCCGCCGATGCCGAATACCGCCACGCGCTTTGCCTTCAGGAGATCCAGCCCTTCCTGCCCGATGAGCATGCGCGTTCTGTCAAACTGATCCATACCTGCGTCCTTTCTGTTCCCGCTTTCCGGATGCGCTCAATCCTCCTCGATGTGATCGATACCGGTGTTGAGGATCGTTGTGATATGCGAATCTGCAGGCGAATAATAGATCGTCTTCCCGTCTCTGCGGCGTTTCACGAGATCCAGCTGCTTGAGCACCCGCAGCTGATGCGAGATGGCCGACTGCGTCATCCCCAGCGTATCCGCGATATCCTGCACGCACATTTCATGACAGAGCAGGACGTACAGGATCCGCAGCCGCGTCACGTCCCCGAACACACGGAAAAACTCCGCCAGATCGATCAGCTCCTCCTCCGGCGGCATCTTGTCCGCGATCTCTTTACAGGTAAATTCCTTCCGGTTCTCTTCCATGATCTCTCATCCTCTTTCGTTTCTCCCGGAGCATCACAGGATCCCGTCCGCTCCGACCAGGTACATCTGTGCTCCGAACCGCTCCGCCAGCTCCCGCGCCTGCTGCGGCCCCCGCGCCGGATCATTTGCGATCACAAAGCAGGCCGTGGAAAGCGCGTCCGAGAGCAGCCCGTCCGTACACACGATCGTCACTGCGAAATTTGCCTCCGCGCCGCCTGAGGCCGGCCGCTTCACCCCCACCGGGTATCCCGTATGCGGATCCAGCAGGTGGTGGTACCTTACGCCGTCTGCTTCCACATAGCGCTCGTAATCCCCCGAGGTGCTGACAAAGCTTCCGCCCGGGACCGGGATCGCTCCGGCTAGCTGCGACGGATCCGTCGGATCCACGATGCCGATGTTCCACGGCTCGGAAGGCTCTGACCGGTTCTTGTTTCCCAGGGTCAGGATGCTTCCGCCCGCTGAAATTGTACCCGATATCGGCGCTTCCTGCAAAGCTTCCGCTGCGCGCCCCAGGAAGATCCCCTTCCCCACGGCGCCTAAGTCGATCCGCATCCCTTCGGGCAGGTAAATGCGATGCTCCTCGATCCGCACCCGCTCGTATCCGCACCGGGCGAGCGCCGCCTGCACTTCCTCGTCCGAGGGGGGCGTGTAGGTAAATCCCTCAGGGTCCGCGCTGCTGCCCGCTTCCTGCATCTTCAGCGCCGCGCGGTCCAGATCCCAGAGCTGCGTCAGCGCCCCCAGCGTGATGTCAAAGGCGCCGCCGCTTTCCTCCGACACCGCAAGACACTGCGTCAGGATCTCCTCCATCTCCGGCGAGAGCTCCAGCCCTTCCGGATCTCCGGCCGAAGCATTGATCCGTCCTACCTCCGACGCTTCTATGCGCCAGGACAGCTCCCGCGTCTCCAGGTCCTGTCCCATGGAAGTAAGCTCCTCCCAGGGATCTCCGTCCCCCGACTCCACCTTCATGGACAGCACCGTCCCCATCAGAAGGTCCGTCCCCGTATAGGTTTTCACAAGACTCCCGCAGGCACTCAGGACCAGAGACAGCGCGATACACACGCAGCCCGCACAAAGCCTTCCGGGATGCCTCTTCCTTTCTTTCAAAAAACAGACAAGTCGCATATAATAACCTTATGGAAAAATCCTCGCATCCTTCGTCCAATCACATAAAAAAACCGGAGCCTGCCACAGCCGCGGCCTGCGCCGTGCTTCTTCTGCTCCTTTGCGGATCTGCGCTTGCTCTGGCGCTTTCCGCACAAAAGTCCGCTTCCGCTGCCCCGCAGATCGCCCGCATCTATCAAGACGGTGAGCTCCTGCAGGAGATCGATCTGTCCAAAGTCACGGAGCGCTACCGGATCACCCTGGAGGGCGAAGACGGCGCGCGCAACGTACTGCAGGTAGAGCCCGGCAATCTCTATGTCTGCGAGGCCAACTGTCCGGACCGGATCTGCATGCATCCTTCTCTGAAAAGTCACACGAACCTGCCCATCATCTGCCTGCCGCACCACCTGGTCATCACCAGGTCCGGAGAAACTGCGGATGCCCCCGATGCCATCACCTGGTAAGCTTACCGGAAAGGAGTCCTCCTCTTCCAAATGAATCCGAAGAAACCGAATTTTCCTCTGTCCGATGTCAATCTTCTGACGCAGCTGTCACTATTGACCGCGCTCTCCCTTGGCATCTACGGCCTCGAGAGCCTGCTGCCGCCGCTCTTTCCGATCCCCGGCATGAAGCTCGGCCTCGCTAATATCATCACGCTCGTCGCCCTGCGCCGCTACGGACCAAAGGCCTGCGCCCTCGTCCTCTTCGTGCGGTGTCTGCTTGCAGCGCTCCTCTTCGGCCAGATGCTCAGTCTCGCATATTCTATCGCGGGGGGCTTTGTCTGCCTGCTGGCGGAGCTTCTCATCGACCGCCTCCTGAAGCAGAAGGCGCTCTACCTGACCAGCTCCTTCGGCGGTCTCTTCCACAATCTCGGTCAGCTCGCGGTCGCATGCCTCATCACGGCCTCTGCCGCTCCGCTCACCTTTCTGCCGTATCTGATCATCGCCGGGATCCTGACCGGATGCTTTGTCGGTCTGTGCTCCCATTTTCTCCTGCGTTTTCCTCTTCAGTAAACGTCCCGGCTCTCCTTGAAGGCCACCTTCACACGCTCCAGCAGATAGACCGGATTCGCCGGCTTCAGGATATAGTCGATCGCGCCGACCCTGCGGCAGCGCAGCACGGTCTCGCGGTCGGAGACACCGGTCAGGAACATCACCTTCAGATCCTTGTAGCCTTTATTCCTCAGATTCTCCACGGCCGCCACCCCGCTTACCACCGGCATGTCGATGTCCATGATCAGCAGATCCGGGCATCCCTTTACCGCGATATAATGCGCGCATGCCACCGCATTTTCCAACGCGATGACCATGTACTCCTTCCCGAGAATGTTCTTGGTCTGCGCCCTGGAGATCGCACTGTCATCGACCACCAGAATCTGCCGCATTTCCTTCGACTCCGGCGCCTTCCCGCGATCCTCGTTGAGCTTCTGGACCTGTCCCCCTTCGCCTGCCATGCCGGACGCCACGATCACGACGCTCTCATAGGCGGGATCCGTGGAGAGATTCACCGTCTGTCCGCTCGCATAGATCTTGACCACCGGACGCAGCGAATGACTCCCCTGCGAGAGCACCAGCGCCCGCTCGCCGTTGGAAAGCAGGACATCGATGCCCGGCAGATACGCGGGGATCACCTTCTCCATCGCCTCCACGACAGAAGGGTCAAACAAAATCCCCTTACCACCGTCCATATAGGCCAGCGCATCCGCGGAGGAGTAGGGTTCCTTGTAGGAGCGCTTGCTCGTCAGGGCATCGTAGACATCCACTGCGTGGATGATCCGGGCAAAAAGCGGTATATCGCTGCCGCTCTTCCCGTAGGGATACCCCGATCCGTTCTCATTTTCATGATGGAAGATCACCGCCTGACGCACCACCGATTTGATCTCGGCATGGCTCTGCAGCATTTCGAAGCCGTACTGCGGATGGCGCTTGATCTCCTCATATTCCTCGTCCGTCAGCCGTTCCTTCTTGTTGATGATCTCCGGCGAGATCCTGCTTTTGCCCAGGTCGTGGCACAGCGCGGCCACCGTCAGATCCTGCAGCTCCTCATCGCTCAGCTCCATCTTCGATCCGACCGCTGTCGCGTACACCGCCACATTGACGCTGTGGTGGTAGGTGTAATCGTCGAAGGAGCGCAGATCCAGCAGATCCATGCTGACCGTTTCCAGCCTGGCGATCTCATCGACGATCCGCCCCGCGATCTGCAGGAGATCCCCTACATTGTTCTCGGCCACGGCCTTGACACCCATGTCAAATGTCTCTTCACTGACCGCCTCGACGTATTCCACCTCCGCGGAAAATTTGTCGGAGATGTAGGCCCCCGTGTAGCCGTGCGACTTAAGCCGCAGAATATGCATATCCTTGAGCTCCATCCCGCGCGCCAGCATGCAGGTCCGGCTCTCGTTTATGATTTTTCTGCCGAGACGCATTCCCGGCTCCAATTGATCAATCGGTACAAATCGCATGTGTTCCTAACTCCTGCACATGTACAATAGAACCCTGCAAAAGGCCAGTACATCCTCCGACTCCAGATTGCGGACCGGCTCCTTCATCGCCTCGAATACGGCTCCGTAAGGCTCCGGCAGATCCATCCGCGCCAGCGCCTCCATCTCATCCTGCAGCCGGTTGACGTCAAATTCCCGCATCGCGCTCTCCGCATTCCGGATCCCTTCGAGAAAGACATCCCTGTCATAAACATTTTTCCCCGCGGACTGCCCGAAGCGGCTGCGAAGGCTCTCCGCCAGCAGGGCATATTTTTCCAGAAAAGCGGGGGTCTCCTCCGCGATGATCCGCGTCCTCTGATTCTTCGCCGCTTCCTCGAGTCTGGCCGCCACCTCCGAGATCTTGGCACCGATCATCCGCAGCGTACTCTTCATGCTGTGCACCCGGATGCGGTAATTGCCGAAGGTCTCCGGCGAGGGGGATTCCACCAGCTGCGCGCAGGCATTCCGCGTATCGTCTACCTGCTCCTGCGCTTCCCGGACGAATTCCTCCAGCGTGGACCGCAGCACCTCCGGATCCGGCAGATACATATGCGCCGCCTGCCAGTCGATCCCCTGCACCTGCGGCAGCGGAAGGTTCTCCTTCTCCGCTTCGTCATCGGTCTCCGTCCCAAGGACCTTCTCCTCCGGCAGGAATCTTTGGATCAGTTCCAGAAACTGCGCCAGCACAAAGGGCTTTGCCATATAATCGGCAAAGCCCTCCGCCGTATAAAACTTGCGAAGGTCCGGCTCCGTATTGGCCGTAAGGGCGATGATCGGCAAATGCTCTGTACGCTCCGGCATCTCCTGCTTCAACCGGTGCAGCGTCTCGATCCCGTCGAGATCCGGCATCATGTGATCCATGAAAACCATGTCAAAATCCTGCGTCCGGATCCGGTCGATCGCTTCCTGTCCGCTCAGGACCGTCTCCACCTGCAGCTTCGTCTTCTGTAACAGGCGCTTTACCACATCCAGATTGATCTTCAGATCATCGACCACCAGGATCCGTCCGTACGCCTTCTTCTCTTCATGCTCCATGTTCCAGTTCCTCATTCAGCGTCTTTATCGTCTTGCCACTCACCGGATGGCGCAGCCAGGGGGCCAGCTCCATCATCGGCTTTAGTACAAACTCGCGCCGTTCCAGATCGACGTGCGGGATCTGCAGCTCCTCGGTACACAGGACGAGATCGTCATAAAAAAGGATGTCCAGATCCAGCGTCCGCGGGCCCCAGTGCACCTCGCGCGTACGCCCCGCCTCCTGCTCGATCCCGTGAAGGAATCGCAGCAGCTCCTCCGGCTCTAAGAAGGTCTCCAGCTCTACGGCGCCGTTTAGAAAATCGTCCTGCTCCACCCCGCCGTAGGGCTTCGTCACGATCAGCTCCGAGCTTCGCACCACCTTCGTGTGGGGCTCCCGTCCCAGCTTTTCCAGCGCAGTTTTCAGGATCGCACGCGAGTCGCCCAGGTTGGATCCGATCGACAGATAGGCCCGGTGTCTGGCCATCGTCGCCGTGACGGATACCGCCCGGAAAATCAGCGGGATCGGGGCATCCGGCTTCTCCACCTCGACCGTCACCTCCGTGATGCGCGGGTATTCGAGGAGGATTTTTTCACAAATCCCTTTCGCCACCGTCTCGATCAGTTTGCAGGTGTGCTCCTTCATCCAGGCATCCGCCATCAGCGCCACGGAGCCGTAGTCCGTCGTCTTCTCGACATCGTCGCTCGCTGCCGCCTCCGAGATATCCTGCCGCATATAAATATTCAGCGTAAAATACTGTCCCTGGATCGCTTCCTGCGGCAGCACGCCGTGGTGCGCATATACCACCAGTCCTTCGATCTTAATCAGGCCATTGTCCATGCCATTCTCCTTTTGCTTTTATGGCAATGCTGTCATTTTTCGCGCAGCTTCCTATTCCTCCCAGCCCAGCACGCGCACCTCAAAGGGCTTCATGTCCAGGCTTCCGCTTACCTCACTTTCGGAGAAAAGATCCCGCAGCGAGCGCCGCAGCACCACCTTCTGGGACTTGAAGCTGTAATTGAGCAGGAAGAGATATTTTTTCCCTCCCTTTGCGCGAAGCACGGTCTCGACCTCTTCCGGGACCTCCGCCACCTTCCCGGGCGCGCTCTCCACGCCGAGATACTTGAAGATCGCCCCCAGATTGTTCTCGCAGAAGGTACTACCGAGATGCAGAACCTTCCCCTTGCCGAATTCGTGCAGGGTCAGAGCGCCGCGTCCCTCGTAATATCCCTTGTCGTAGGTTGCGAGGATCTGTGCCTTGCCGGCCGCCTCCGCGGGCTCCTGCGAAAGGGTCTTCGGACCTACGCCCGGATTCGGCTTTCCCTCCTCCTCACGGACCGGCAGGGGCGTATCCCCGAACGGGCTGAAGGGCTCCTCGCCGAAGGATTTGTCGAATACGACATCGAGATCCTCCACCTCGAAGATCCCCGCATTTTTTGCGGGTGCAGGGGTTCTCTCCGGCAGCGGTGCCGGTTTTGCAGCCTCTCCGGGTGTGCCGGTTCCTTCCTTCAGAGAATCCACGCGCGCCGAGATCAGAGCGCTTAAGGAGCCGTCCTCCTCTTTCGTGCGCACCTCTAAAATGTCATTGAAAAGCGGCATATAAATATGCTTCTCGCCGAAGGTCGCCGTCAGCGCCTTGTCATTTTCATGCAGGAAGGTGCTCTCCTTTACATCCGATCCGGTAAGCGGCGCAAAAAGCCCCGGCTGCGGCATCATCACGCAGCGTCCGTTCAGATCCTTGTAGCCGCTCCTGCAGCCGAAGATCAGCGTTCCGCCGCGGCGCGCATATTCCTCCAGCAGCGCCACACGCTTCTCATCCGTCATCACGGGATGCGGGCAGATGATCACGGGATATTTCGCCAGATCGTCCGCCGTCATGCCCTCATGGTAGTACAAATAATCCATCGGGATATGCTTCTTCTGGGAGAACATGAAGATCCCGTCCCGGCTCGCCTGATTCACGCGTCGGTGCCACACATCGCACGAGGTCTCCCACTCATTGTCATAGTCCGTCAGCACCGCAAAGCCGGCCTCGAAATCCGCACCGCAGACCTCTTCGATCTTCTCCAGCTTTGCGTAAAAATCCTTCACCTCGGCCAGTTTCCGGTTGTCACGATTGTCATAATCCAGAATCCCGTGCCAGTAGATCTCCGTGCCGATGCACGCCGTCCGCCAGCGGAAGAAGGAGATAAAATCCGCCCCGTGCGCGACGCTCTGCATCGCCCAGAGGGTGAGCTGCCCCGGCCGCGGCGCAGGTCCTTCCATGCCGGCCACATTGCCGTTCGCGCCGGACTGCTGCTCCATGATGCCGAAGTGGGGACAGACGCTGCGCACCTCGGAGAGATTCTGGCTCCAGTGCCGGTCCTTCATCCCCTTCTCCGCCCAGGGCGCGCGGTTTAAGCCGAACGCGAAGCTGGGATAGGAATCATACATGTAGATGTCCAGACTGTCCCGCATCAGCTTGTGATTATCCATGTTCCAGAACAGTCCGTTGGTCGTGATAAAGTCGCCTTCCTTGATATATTTCCGCAGGATCTGGGCCTGCATGCCGGCAAAGGAGAGCGTGCTGAAGGAGATGAAACGATAATAATCCAGCATCTGGTGCGGATTGTTCCACGCCGGCACCCTGGCCGGGAGCGATACCTCTCTCCAGGACGTGTAGGTCTGGTTCCAGAAGACCGTTCCCCACGCGTCATTCAGGGCATCGAGCGTCTCATATTTATCCTGGAGGAACTTGACGAACGCGGCCTTGTCCGCCTCGGAATAATACTCGCTCAGCTCGCAGTTGAATTCATTGTCCAGCTGCCAGCCGATGATCGCCGGATGCTTTCCGTAATGCTCACCGAGCTGCGTCACAATGCGCGCGCTCAGCTTACGGTAGATCGTGGAATTGTAATTGTAATGCCGGCGCCCGCCGTGCGGAAAAGGATGCCCGTAGATATCGGTATTGAGCACCTCGGGGTATTTCGTGGTCAGCCATGCGGGCGGTGTCGCGGTCGGCGTACCCATGATGACACGCATGCCTTTTTTCTCGCACAGCGCCAGAAAATCATCGAAAAAGTCGAACGTAAAATTGCTCTCCGTCCGCTCAAACATGCTCCAGGCAAATTCCGCGATACGGACCACTGTGATCCCCGCATCCAGCATACGGACCAGGTCCGATTCCCACAGACTCCGGTCCCAGTGCTCCGGATAATAACAGGTCCCCATGACATACTTTTCGTGCAACATCGCTTTCCTCCCGCTTCTTAAGAAATTCTATTCCGCATGCTCTCGGAAGATTTTCCGAGAGCTGTTTTGTTCCTCAATTACGCATAAGAACATTATACGCAAAAAATGCCAAAACCTGCAATGGTTACCTCGTTTCCTTAAGGCCATGGGGTGTGAGCACGAGCACCCGGTCGCACACCTCCTCCATAAACCTCCGGTCGTGCGAAACGCTGAGGATCGCCCCCGGAAAATCACGCAGCATGCGCCGGATCACCGGCCCGGAAAGCGGGGAAAAATTGCGCGTTGGCTCGTCGAGAACAAGGACATTCGCGCCGCTCATCTTCAGCTTCAGGAGCAGTACCTTCGCCTTCTGGCCTCCCGAGAGATCCCCGATGCGGTGTGCCATCTCATCGGCCGTGTATTTCATGGAGCCTAAGTACGTGCGAATCCGCGTGCGCTCCTCCTTATCGCCCACCTTACACAGAAAATCCACCGGCGTGGCCTCCTCATCGAGCAGGTCGATGTAATTCTGCGGCATGTACTGTGCCTTCAGATCCGGCCGCTGCAGAAGATCCTCCGCGATCTTCCGGATCAGGGTGCTCTTGCCGGCGCCGTTGTCCCCGATGATGCATACTTTCTCCGAGCCGCGGATGCGAAGCGAGATATCCCGCGCCAGCACTGTGCCGGAAGGGCTTCGAAGCTCCGGGAGCTCGAGCTCTAAAACCGTCTTACCCGCGGGAACCTGTGACGCACTCGCGTCAAAGGTAAGGTACATCGCATCCTCGGAATCCGGGCGCTCCGTCATCTCCTCCTTCTCCCGCTCGTAGCGATGCTCCATCGACTTTACCACATGCATTTTCTTCTTCAGAAGCCGCC
Source organism: Lachnospiraceae bacterium (assembly GCA_017544405.1). GTDB lineage: Bacteria > Bacillota > Clostridia > Lachnospirales > Lachnospiraceae > AC2028. The sequence continues at coordinate 460 of JAFYEE010000012.1, read as the reverse complement.
CGGTCGCCGGATCCTGACGGCTGACCGACGCCTGCGCATGCTCCACTTTCTGACGGAGCTGCCGGTATTTTTCCTCCTTGATCGCCATCTCGCGGCGCTGCGTCTGCGCCAGGACCTCCTGATTATGCATGTTGGCCTCGCGCATCTGCACATATTCCGCGTAAGGCACGCGCATCACCGTCGTCCGGCTCATCGTTTTCCGGCGCAGCTGCTCCATGTGCAGCACCACGGTCGCCGTCCGCTCGATCAGCACCTCGTCGTGCGAGATGAACAGAAAGGTCTCCTTCGCGTCCCGGATAAATCCCTCGAGCCACTCCAGCGTGTGGAGGTCGATGTCGTTCGACGGCTCATCCAGGAGAAAAACCGTCGGGGAACGGAACAGGAGCCTCATCAGCTGGGCCTTCACCTTCTCGCCGCCCGAGAGCGTCTCCATCCGCTGGTCCCGGTAGAAAAAGTCCTC
>JAFYEE010000100.1 GCA_017544405.1 Lachnospiraceae bacterium | reverse complement strand
TACTCCATGTTGAAGCCCGCCCCGAGCTCGAGGAGCGCCGAGATGCGCCCGTTTACCTCCACCTCGCCCGCGGTTGGGCTCAAGACCCCCGTGATCGCCTTGAGCAGCGTCGACTTGCCGGAGCCGTTCGTCCCGATGATGCCGACCGTCTCTCCCTTGCGGATCTCCAGGCTGACATGCTTCAGGGCATAACGCTCCTCGTAGAGCGGCTCGCCCCGGCCCTTCATGCCGAACGCATCCTTCACCCGGTCCCTTGCTCTCTTATATAGTCTGTATACCTTGTCCACATCGCGGACACGTACCGCCAGTTCCTGTTCCATCCAACTTTTCCCTATCGTTTCCTGCTTCTTGCTTTCCCCTTCGCACGTGCCCCGCTACAGCACATCCGCGAAATGTCCGCGCAGCTTTTTGAACACGCCGGTTCCCAGCGCCATCAGCAGAAACGTGATGCACCAGAAATAGAGCGTGTAGAGCGGTTTTTCCCAGATCCACTGCTTCTGGAAGATCGAATCCCGGTACCCGTCCACGATGTAATAGACCGGATTGAGCATCAGAATGCGCCGGATCCAGACATTATGCACCATGTTCAGGTTCCACATGATCGGTGTCCCCCAGACCAGCACCTGCAGCAGGATACTGATCAGCTGCCGCAGATCCCGGAAAAAGACCACCACCGCGCCGGAAAAATAGCTGAGGGCCAGCACCAGCACAAAACAGCAGACGCTGTAATACAGAACCTGCAGCGTGTACAGGGATGGCGGATACCCGCAGATCCAGCCCACGACCAGAAGGAGAAGGACAAAAAACAGATGCGTGTAGATCGCCGCCACCACCTTGATCACCGGCAGAATGGAGATCCGGAAGACGACCTTCTTGACCAGATAGCTGTATTCCAGAAGCGCGTTTGTTCCGCTGTTCCACCCTTCGCTGAAGAAAAACCAGGGCACCATGCCCGCCGTCAGATACAGCACAAAGGGCACATCGGAGCCGCTGCTGCGCGCCGCGGTCATGATCAGTCCGAAGACCGCGTAATACAGCGCGATCGTGACCAGCGGCTGGATAAATGCCCACAGGATTCCCATATAGGAACCCACGTAGCGGCGCTTAAAATCGTTGCGGGCGAGCTTGCGGATGATATTCCGGTTTTCCCACATGTCACGCCAGACGTGGATTTCATTCCGGCGGGCAGGACTGTAGGTCCCGCCCACGTTTTCTTTTTGCTTCATGAAGCTTTGTTTCCTTTGATCCCTTTTTCCGTCCGGCTCTGTTCCGGTTCCGGAAGCGTTACTCACTGTATCCCGGAACGATCTCGCTCCAGGAGCCCGCGCCGATCACCGGCAGACAGGTACTGTCGATCCATGCCTTATGCGATGCATCGCCGTCATCGAGGTAATTCCACACCTTTCCGGCCAGCCTTCCGTCAATGGCAAAATCAATGCCGCCGCGTTCCACATTCAGGATGAAATTGTCGATCATGTCATTGTATTTTGCCACATAGTACGAATAGGCCAGAGCCGCCGCCTGTGCTTCCTCCCCGTGACCTGCCTCAAATCCGTTCTCGGTGAGCATGAAGCGGTGCTGCGCGCCGTACGTATTCTTCACGTATTCGGTGACCATCTTCATGTTCCGGGCATCGAACATCTCCGATCCGACCGATCCCGTAACCGACGAATTGCCGTCCCAGAGGATCGCGCAGTCCACCTTGGCCGGGTACATGTGCGTGGAGATAAACCACTTCGTATCTCCCTTCGCATTCAGGTTGTTCGCCACGACATCGAGGAAGGCCTTCGCCGGGAGGACTTCCTGCGGCGCAAAGGTCAGATTCCAGGAGTGGTCGATGGCGATCGAGCAGCGGGTGTCCGGATTGTACTTCGTCACGATCTCGTACATGTCATGGTACCCTTCGGCATATTTCGTTGCCTTGGTCGTGACATCGAAGGACTCCTCATAGCAGTAGAAGCGTGCATTTGCCTCGTTTCCGAAGATGTAATTGTCGATGTGCAGGTCGTATCTGGCAAGACCGCTTGCCAGGCAATCCCAGAACGCGCGGATCAGATTCGCCCCCTCACCGCTGCTGGCCGGGAGATAATAGATCGCGCTGCCCGGAGCCGATGCATCACAGAGCACGTGCTTGGCTTCGAAGGTGGGATCCCACTGCATCAGGAAGACCGCATTGACCGCCTGATTGGCCTGATTCATCTTGCGGATCCTGCTGTAAAGGACCCCGTACTCGTTCATCAGGTCACCGCTCAGATAATAGGTCTTGCCCTCGAATTCGTACGGCTCGCCGATGTTCTGACCGCCATCCGTCTTGATGGGATTGCCGTTCCCATCGGTCCAGATATAGTCATTGATATTGACATTCATGAAGCCCTGCGGATAGGAATCGGTATCGCCCTGCACGCCCTTGATGCCGGTCTTCTGATCCAGCGGATTCGCGCTATAGGGGATGTAGGGCTCCTCCTCCGTCGGCACCAGTCCGAAGCTCTCCACCAGGCTCCGGAATTCACTTGAATTGGCAAATCCGAAAATGATCTTGTTCCGGGGAGCGCCGTAGCCGATCTGCTTTTTCCAGTAGGCAAGTCCTTCGGAGTCTCCGGCCCGGTCAAAGAAGGTCTGATAGAGCACCTCCAGGTATGCTTCATCCGTCAGGTTTCTGCTGCGGCTTTGGAACTCCTCGGAGTAAAAGAATCCGGCCGTGGCAACATAGCCGACCGTAACTTCCCCGGTAGCGATCCGTCCGGTCCAGTCGTTGAGTCCGGCCGCATCGTATTTTCTTCCAAGGGCCTTCTCATACAGACGGTATACAAACTGTGCGATCCCCGCGTTGGCCGGAGCGCCGTTCCCGTCCATATAGCCGCGCAGGATCCCGTACCGCTCGCACAGATTGGAAAATTCATCCGAATCCACAAAGCCCATGAGAACAGCATCGCGACTGCTGCCGGAAGCGAGTGCGTTCATCCAGTTCTTAAATCCGCCCTCATCCGCATCGCGGTTAAAGAAGGTCTCATAGAGGAGCTTTACATAGTCCTCATCGGACATGGTTTCGCTCTTTTTCTGAAATTCCTCACTGTGGAAAAAACCATGCGCCAGGTTGGCTCCGTCGGAGATATGATTCTGCAACTGTCCGACCCAGTTCTGCAGTCCTTCCGCATCGGAAGCCCGTCCCAGAACGATCGAATAGAGCCGCTCCACAAAAGCGGTCAGAAGCGCAGTCGCATCGTCCGCGGCCACAAAGCCAAGGGTTTCCTCTCCGTAAAATCCTTCCCCGGACAGTTCCCCTTCAAACGCTTCCTCCACATACGGATCCCCGAGATCCAGCTCCTGTGCATGCACGGTCTTGCCGCCCGGCAGAGCCGCAAGCATGCATACAGAAAGCAATGCTGCCAGTCCTTTTGTCCACCTTTTCCTCATGTTTGCCTTCCTTTCCTTGTGCCTTACAACGAAGCTCCCCCGCGGGGGCTTTTACTTAAGGTCCTTATCTTTCGTCGATATCTCCCCACTTCATATCCTTGTCGGACAGGATCAGTTCCATCCCCTCCGGGATCGGCCATTCCACGCCGATCTTCGGATCGTCGTAGCGGATACCGCCCTCGTCTCCGGGATGATAGAAATCGGAACACTTATAGCAGAATTCCGCATAGTCGCTGAGCACCAGGAAGCCGTGGGCAAATCCCTTGGGAATGAAAAACTGCTTTTTATTCTCCTCGGTGAGCAGCACGCCGTGCCATTTTCCGAAGGTCGCGGAACCCTCGCGCAGATCCACGGCCACATCGTACACCTCCCCGCGGATCACGCGCACCAGCTTGTCCTGCGGGAACTCCTTCTGAAAATGAAGTCCGCGCAGCACCCCGCGCTTCGAAGCGGACTGGTTGTCCTGCACAAAGGTGATATCGATCCCCGCTTCCGCAAAATCATTGTAATTGTATGTCTCCATAAAGTACCCGCGGGGATCGCCGAACACTGCGGGTGTGATCTCCCGAAGTCCCGCGAT
>JAFYEE010000099.1 GCA_017544405.1 Lachnospiraceae bacterium | reverse complement strand
TTGAATCTGCCTTCGGACTCCCCGGAGATTGCAGAGAGAATACGCTCCTGGACATAGTTGCTGTCCTGGTACTCATCGATCATGATTTCCGCAAAATGCTCCCGATACTCGAGCGCAACCGGGGTCGGAACCCTCTGCCCGCTCTCATCCGGCTGCAGCAGGATCTCCAGCGCGAAATGCTCCTGGTCTCCGAAATCCACGATGCGCTTTTTCTTCTTGGCTTCCAGAAATGCCTGACGGAAGCGCGCCGTCAGAGCGATCAGTCCCTCCGCCGGAAGCGCCAGGAACTGCATCTCCTCCAGAAGGTCCTGCACAGAGAGGGAGAAAAAGCCCTGCCGCAGCTCCCGGATCTGTCCTTTCAGCTTGGTGCGCCGGTTCTTCACGGCCTCCCGCTTCTCCGGATCCACCGACGGGTCCTTCTTCGGGCTCAGCTTGCCGTCCATGGCAGCTTCCAGCTGATCCGCAGCACGCTGCATGGCTTCATATCCTTCCGCTTCCGCAGCGGTCCGCACGGCCAGGAGCTCCTTCTCGACCAGATCCCCGAACATATAGGGGCCGTCCGGAGCATTGCAGAGCTTTAAAAGCCGGTCGTATTCCTCCGCGATCCCGCACAGAAGATCCCGCGCGTACCGCGCCGCCTCCTTAAGAAGCTCGCTGCTTTCCAGCTCTGAGGCCGTCTGCACCCGGTAGATCTCCCGGCAGGTCTCGTAATACTCCTCCGGCCAGGGGAAGCTCTCTGCGTAGTCATAAAGCTTCATGGCTGCTTCTGCCAGCGCCGCGTCATCGCTCCCCTCGCAGAAATGCTCTACGGCCGCCAGGAAAGCAGGATCCTTCGAAGCGTAGGAGCTTTCCATCACTTCAGCCAGCACATCCTCCTTCAGAAGACGCCCCTCCGCCTCATCACAGATGCGAAAGTCCGGATCGAGTCCGATCTCCTGGAAATGGTTGCGCAGGACGCTCAGACAGAAGGAGTCGATCGTCGTGATCTGTGCGCGGTGCACCAGGGTATACTGCTTCTGGATATGCGCACTGTGCGGATGCTTTTCCAGCTCCTCCGCGATCCGTTTGTGGACACGCTCGCGCATCTCCGCGGCTGCAGCCTTGGTGAAGGTCACGACCAGAAGACGATCGATGTCCACGGGATGCGTCTCGTCGCAGACCAGCCCCGCGATCCGCTCCACCAGCACGGCCGTCTTGCCGCTGCCTGCTGCCGCCGACACCAGCAGATTGCAGCCTCTGGCCTCTATTACCTTTTTCTGATCCGTCGTAAAACTTACTGCCATACTTCCTCCAGTGATGGACTTTTGATCATTCCTTTTCCGATGCTTCTTCCGGGCTTTGCCTGCCCGGCTTATCACGCAGCTCATCCCGCATTTTGTCCAGATATTCCGCGGGCTCGAGCTTAACCGTCTCCTTCACCCTGCAGCCCTCCAGATCCGGATCAAACGGACAGGAGGCGCGATACGGACAATACCCGCAGGAGAGTTTTTTCTGATCCAGCAGCCTGGGCTGCAGAGGGATCTGTCCCTGATAGATGTCCTGCGCAAAGCGCTCGCTCAGGTCGCGGCTGTAGTCGATCACCGTCTCCATGTCCTCCTCCGACAGAAGGGACTTCGTCGTGGCCGCCAGGGATCCGTTTTTGTTCAGATCCACCGGAATGACATTCGAGTGGCTGACCGTCGTCCCAAGCTCCCGGTCGAGCAGCAGGCAGGCCGTATCCTCCCCGAGGATATAGCCGCGCGGACGCTGCTCCTTCCGCTGCTTCTCCAGGATCTCCTCCGGGGCAGACTCCTTCCCCTTGTCCTCGATCAGGGGATCGCGGATCTGGAAATACAGCATCGCTCCGGGGCGGATCTCCTTTCCTTGCCGCACCTTGCCCAGGGCCTCCAGCTCTTGCCCCATATAGAGCGGCAGCTGAAGCTTTAAGCCCTCGTAGATCCCGGCCAGATCCAGATCGTGCCGGCTGGACTTGTAATCGAGGATCTTGACATAGATCTTATCCTCCCATTCGGCCAGATCCAGACGGTCGATCCTGCCGTTTAAATGAATCCTGCGCAGCGCGGTGTCCGCGGCGCTTCCGGACGCTCCCGGCACTTCGATGGCGATCTCCCGATGAAACGGAAGCTCGTAACCCACCGGATCAAACGCGCCCTGCCGTATCTGGTATTGCAGGATCAGAATGCTCTTTTTCAGCACCCTCTCCATGCGCTGCAGCTCATAACTGCTCCGCTCCGTGTCGTAATAGATCGCGCCGCCGTAGCGCACGGCCTCCTGCTCCAGAAGACCGGGCAGTTCCCGGTCCAGGAAGCTTTCTGTAAAGGTCCTCCAGGTCTCGCCCGTCTCTGCCAGCCGCTGCCCGAACCGCTCCAGCACATTATGGCTGAGGGTACCACGGTCCAGCCGGCTGACTTCATACTCGCTCTCCTCGATCAGCTTCATCCCGTACTGCAGGAAAAACCGGTACGGACAATCCGCATAGGTCTCCATACGGCTCACGGAAAGGGAAAGCTCCGTACCAAAGACGCGCGCGGTCAGCTCCGGATCCAGCGGGGCCGCAACGAATCTGCGGAAGGCCGCCTCACGGAGACGTTCTCTTCGCTCCGGCTGCGCATGCTCATAGGCCTGATAGAGTGTGAAAAGCTGCGCCTTCCGTTCCTGCTGCCGCTCCTTCGCATGCTGCGGAAGCTCCTCTCCCGCGGAAGCGACATATTCGCGCAGCTCCGCAGCCAGATAGCGCATTCCCTCCCGCGGCGTGCGGATCTGATCCAGCACGGACCTGCGCTCCGGATATTCCGGCGAAAGCTGCGGGAACATTCCGCGCAGGACATCCACCAGGTAGGAGGGGCGCATGGATTTCCCGTCGATGCCGAGATTCGCATAGGACAGGTACAGTTTTTCCGACGGCTTTGTCATATTCAGGTACAGATACAGCCGCTGGGTATACATCTGCTGCCTGGGCGTGGGGGCCAGCTCCATCCCGGCTTCCAGCAGAAATTCGCGGTCCAGCTCGGACAGAAGTCCTCCGCCCGAACTGCTCTGCGGGATATTCCCGTCATTGATCCCCAGGAAGAAGAGCACCCGCACCGAGGAAAGTCTGGTGCGCTCCATATCGCCGATCAACACGCGGTCAACGCTCCGGGGGATCGTACCGACCCGGATCTCGCCATATCCGGCGGTCAGGATCATGGAAAAATCTTCCGGAGAGATCACTTCCTCTCCGAGCAGGGCGTGGATCTGGTCCAGAAGATCCAGCACCAGTCCGTAGATCTGCGCATATTCCCGCTCTCTGGCCGCGTCGCCCTCCTCATGGAAGCGCTGCTCAAGCGCATAGAGCTGCTCCTCCACGCCTCGCTGCTCCAGATAGTCACAGAGAAGCTCCACGAATTCGGAGGCCTTCCGCTTCTTCCGGTCAAACACGGATACCTGCTCCAGAAAACGGGTGCGCAGCAGGTTCAGCGTCTCCAGGTCCGCATCCGTTACCTTTACCCGTTTCCCGGCCGTCTCCGGCGTAAACGCTAGTTCCCACTTCTTACGTCCGCGGATCCCGGCCCCCCGGATATAATTTTCCAGAAGGTCCGCCTCCTCCGGCGTAAACCCGGCGAGCCCGCTGCGCAGATACCTTACAACGGAAGGAATGCTGTACCCTTCCTGCGGGATCTCCAGCACGCTCTCCGTCAGTTCCAGAAGAGGATTCATGGCAACACCGCTGGTGCGATCCATGTAGATCGGGATCTCCAGCCGTTCCATCTCCCGCTCGAGATAGGGCGCATACCCCTCCAGATCTCCGCTCACCACGGCGATCTCCCGATAGGCATAGCCCTCCTCATGGGTCAGGCGATGGATCTCCAGAGCCACCTGGTGCGCCTCCTCCCGCGGATCCGACATCTCCGCCAGGTGCAGCCCCTCCGGAAGCGCCGCGTATTTTTCGGTCGGGAAGCGGAACAGCTGCCGCTCCAGATGCTGCATCCAGGGATTGCTGCGCGGCCGGTCCACGTAGAGATCCTCTCCCCGCTCCGCCCCGGTCTCCCCACAGAGCTTCAGGCAGGAGGCGACCGTCTTATGCGTCAGATAAAAAAGATCCTCCGGCGCGCAGGGCGCGAAGGGATCCTCCCCGGCGCCCAGAGCCAGCGTGAGGATCAGCTCCCCGCTGCGCTCCAGGAGATCTCCGATGACGCGCAGCTGAATCGGGGTAAAGCCGGTAAAGCCGTCAAAAACCAGGACCGCATCCGGGATCAGCTCCGAACCCGGCAGACTCTCCCGCAGGACATCGAGCTTCTCCTCCTTCGTGATAAAATGCCCCTCCAGATAGGACATGAAGCCGCGATACAAGGTCTGAAGATCGCGCAGCTTCGCCTTCAGGGCTCCCCTGCTGCCGGCGCATTCCAGCAGCTTATCCACGCCGTCCGGAGCGATCCCGTACTGCATGAATTCGGAGATCGCGCTCTTTACCTGATGGATGTATCCCTGCACCTGCATACGGCGGCCGAGGGTCGGAAGGTCCTCCGTCATCGAAGCGGCCACCTTCTGAAGGATCAGGCTCTTCCCCGTATCATCCAGCACCGGCAGCTCCTCCGTCCCGACCTCCTCGAGAACGCGGTGGGTCAGTCGCCCGAAGCTGAGCACGTCGATGTTCAGGATCCCGCCGACCGGGCTCATTTTCACCAGCTGTGCCTGCGTCTGCATCGTGTACTGATCCGGCACGATCACCAGAAAATTACGCTCCGGTTCCCGCGCCGCGCGCTGCAGCAGCTCCTCATATATGGCGGTACTCTTCCCGGAGCCCGAAGGCCCGAACACAAAACGCAGCTTTCCCATACCTGACCTCTCTTACCTCTCCCCGAATCGCGCGGGCGCCATCTGCGCCCGTGCCTTCGGTCAATCCTTCAGATCCAGCTCCACCGGGCAGTGGTCCGACCCGAGGATCTCATCGTGAATCTTCGCATCCTGCAGGCGCTCCTTAAGCTTCTCCGATGCCACAAAATAGTCGATGCGCCATCCGACATTCTTCTCCCGCGCATGGAACATGTACGACCACCAGGAATACACCCCTTCCAGATCCGGATAGAAATACCGGAAGGTGTCCAGATATCCGCTCTCCAGCACCTTGCCGAAGCAGGCGCGCTCCTCGTCGGTAAATCCCGCATTCCCCCGGTTGCTCTTCGCATTCTTAAGGTCGATCTCCTGATGCGCCACATTCAGATCCCCGCAGTAGATCACGGGCTTTGTCTCCTCCAGCTTCAGAATGTAGGAAAGGAAAGCCGCCTCCCACTCCTGGCGATAGGCCAGCCGCGTCAGCTCCCGCTGGGCATTCGGCACATAGACCGTGACCAGATAGAAGTCCGGGTACTCCGCCGTGATCACGCGGCCCTCATGGTCATGCTCCTCGACGCCGATCCCGTAGGTCACCTCCAGGGGCTCTACCTTCGTGAAAAGGGCGGTCCCGGAGTAGCCCTTCTTCTCGGCATAGTTCCAGTACTGGTGATACCCGGGCAGATCCATCTCGATCTGTCCCTCCTGAAGCTTCGTCTCCTGCAGGCAGAAGACATCCGCATCCAGCTTCCGGAAAGATTCCATGAAATCCTTCCCCATCACCGCGCGCAATCCGTTTACATTCCAGGATACAAGTTTCATTGTTATCTCCTATTCTCGCACAGAGGATGTGCATTTTTTTCTCTCAAAAAGGAAACCGGGATCAGAGCTTGAACCCGGTTCCAACAAACATAGCGATATCCCGGCCGGTATCATCGCTCACATCCACCTGAAGGATGGTGCTGGTGCGGCCGGTCTTCCGGATGGAGGCTCTGGCGATCAGACGCTCCCCCTTCGGAGCGGAGAGGTAGTTGATGCTGACCTGCTGCGCCACCGTCGGCCTGTGCAATTGATTGGACAGCGCCGCAAAGGCGAGATCCGCCAGCGTAAAGATCACACCGCCCATAATGCCCCCGTTGGCATTGCGGTGTCCTTCGTTCAGGGTCATGCTGCACACGGCGTAATCTTCTCCGAGCTCGTCGAGCAGCATGCCGCTGTTCGTGGCGAATTTATCGCCCTTAAAATATTCTCTTGCTTCTTCCGTACTTGCAAAGGTGGACATAAACGATCTCCTTTTTTCTTTTTTCTCAGGTCCAATAGGGTTTTTGATCTTTATGGGTGTAGCCCTTCAGCCGGGTCTGGTAGGTGGTCAGCAGACTCTCATAACGGGACAGCTTTGCGGGTTTCATCTTCCCTTCGGCCTTCACCCGTTCCAGTGCCTGTTCATAGTCCTTCAGTCCCTGCTGGGCCGCATCCTTATAATTGTTCGACATATTCATCTCGATGCGGGCCAGGATCGAATCCAGCTCCGCTTCTTCCTTCGAACGAAACAATCCCATATTACTGCTCCTTTTTCAGCTTCCATACCGTATCTGCGACCCGCGCGGCACAGACCTCGATCTCCTCCCGCGTCAGGTGATACGACGCATGGGTTCCATGCAGCGCATCCAGCACCTGCTGTGCGTCCTTCTTCGATCCGGGCATGAACAGTTCGTTCCCCGCCTTGATCGTGGGAGCAGCATGCGCCGTGCGGTTTTTGAGGGCGGGATTGTTCATGTTGCCGATGATCCAGTCCGTCATGATCAGACCATCCCATCCCATTTCCTCCCGCAGGAACGTGCGCAGGAGATCCTCTCGCTCGGAGGTATGCGTTCCGTTCAGCAGGTTGTAGGAGGTCATGAGCGTTCCCGGATTTCCCTCCCGGAGACAGACCGCAAAGCTGCGCAGATAGATCTCCCGCAGGGCACGCTCCGAGACGATGGAATCGTTCTGGTAGCGATGGAACTCCTGATTGTTCGCGCAGAAATGCTTGATCGTGACCAGGCGCCCCGGGTGACGCTGCACCCCGCGCGTGATCGCCGCGCCCACGATCCCACTGAGCAGCGGATCTTCGGAGCAGTACTCAAAATTGCGTCCGCAGAGCGGGTGCCGGTGAATGTTGATCGCGGGAGCCAGCCACAGATCGATGCCGAAGCGTTCCATCTCCGCTCCGACCACATCCCCGCACGCCTCGATCAGCTCCGGATTCCAGCTCTGGGCCAGCGCGGTTCCGATGGGGATCGCCGTGCAGTACTGGTCGAGGATCTCTCCCTTCGGCGTGCGGCTGCGCAGGTTCATCCACTTTACCGCGATCCCGGGGAGCAGGTCTTCCATCCCGGCGGGAAGCGGACTTCCGACCGACTTCGGTCCCTTCTTCGTCCGGACGAACTGTCTGGAAAGACGCAGACCCGCAGGTCCGTCCGCCATCACCAGGGGCGGCACCTCCGGGAGCTTTCCAAAGGTTTCGCCTGCTGCCCCGGCGACTTTCGTGGAGGCTTCGCCGATGACGGAGAGGATCCCTCCCTCGCCGTAATTGCCGATCACAAGGCGCACCAGCTGCTCCTCGGGGAGCTTTTTCACATAGTCCGTTGCCTTCCCGGAAGGGACCGAAGAGGCGGCCCGGCTCGCCGCGGGCAGTCCCGCGCAGGATGCGCGGACCTCCTTCGCAAAGGCATCTCGCAGCTCTGAAACTGACAGTTTCGTCACTTCCAGCCCGGAGAGATCCTCCTTCTCCCAGGTGTGCTCCGGCTTCCAGTCTTCAAAATCGGGCGTCCCACCGATGTGCGTCCGCTCGCATACCGTCACGCGCTCCGGAAGCTCCAGTACATATACGGCCTTCGCATCCGCGCTGCTCGTTCCCAGGCGGAGCACATAGCGGCCCTCCTCCAGGACGTACGAAGCGCTGCCTGCATCGAAGGAAGCAAGCTCCGCCAGATCAAAGGAAAGGGTGCAGGTCTCTTCCGCTCCGGGCTTAAGCTCTGCCGTCTTATGAAAAGCGGCCAGTTCCAGGTACGGATGGTCGAGGGTGCTCCAGGGCGCCGTCACATAGAGCTGCAACGTTTCTTTGCCGGGGAAGGCCCCCGTATTTTTCACCTTCGCCTGCAGGCTCACGGCGCAGCCACTGACCTTCAACCCTTCCGCATCAAATGCAAAGTCGGTATATCCCAGGCCAAAGCCAAAGGGATAGACCGGTGCCTTGCCGGCGCTGCCATAATAGCGATACCCGACATAGATGCCCTCCCGGTAGCGGGTTTCATCGGCATCTCCAAAGTCGCTGATCTGCGCGATGTCCTCTGCCTTCGCC
>JAFYEE010000098.1 GCA_017544405.1 Lachnospiraceae bacterium | reverse complement strand
CGATGTTCATGTTGTACATAGTAAATCTCCCTTTCTCTTTTATGATCCCCCGCGCAAAAGTCGCCCGGGAGTATGTAGTTCGACCTTTCTAAATATACCATATCTCGCTCAAATTGCAAGAACTCTTCGGGTGTGCGGGCCTATAGCTTCAAAGTGGATTCTCCGACACCCCTTGCCTGCTTTCCCTTGGGCCTGCAGCGACATTTTAAAAGGCAGGGCACCCGTTCGGGCTCCCTGCCTTCTCTTCCGGCTCATTCCTTAGCGGCTTCCTTTTTTCAAACTTGCTGCTCTTCCAAAAAGCTTCCGGGATTTCTCCGATGGTTTCTCATCCGGCTTCCGCTCACGCATCTTCCGTCAGTTCCAGCAGCGCGTCCGCCAGATTCTCCGCCAGATCCTGCTCCTTCTGCAGCTTCCGGATGCATTCCCGCAGGGCTTCACGGTCGTCCCCTGCTGCCTCCAACGCTTCGCAGATTCCGCGGTACAGCGTATCCTTCAAGTCATACTCGATCCACGCACGGTCCAGCAGTTCAAAAGCGAGCTTCCGCACATCATTCCGCGCCGGCTCGACATCCGTGATCACACCGCTCCAGCCTCTGGCGGGCAGAAATTCTTCGGAGGAAAGAAGCACCTCTTCGCCGGCTTTCCTCTCTTCTCCGGCTTTCCTCTCTTCGCCGGCCTTTCCCTTCACGCCGAGCACATGGACCCGCACCCTGCGCGTCTTGGGGAGGACAGCGCTGTTTCCGTACGCAGGATTCACGCGCACATGAATCTCTCTTTTCTCCGGATCCTGCTTTATCTCGATCCGTGTGATGCAGCGGCCGCTTTCCCGGAGATACTCCATCGTGCAGCCGTCGTCCTCATACAGTTCAAAGCACCCGTCCGCACCGGCTCCGTAATAAATCTCCAGTACTTCCGGATTGCCGGAATCATTGAGCGCATACCCTGCCTCCTTATACTCCTGTCCGCCCAGCACCAGGATGCCGCCCGCCTTCAGCAGCACGGGAATCTCCTCCACCGTCCGGTACAGCTTCCGCCGTTTTCCGCCCCGGTAGATGCGGGCATTCAGCAGATCGTAGTACCTTCCCTCCGGCAGAACCATATCCACCCCCGCCATCCGCAGCGCCGGATCGGTTTCCTCCGTGATCGCACCCACGATCAGTTCGCTTCCGAAGACATATTCGTTGCGCACCTCATAGGCATCCTCATTTTCCGGATGCTCATAATACATCGGCTGGATCAGAGGGATCCCTTCCGCATACGCGCGGTAATTCATCGTGTAGGTGTACGGGATCATCCGGTGCCGCAGCCGCATGAAACGATCCATGATCCTGCGCATCTCCGGACTCTGATTCCACGGCTCCTTGATGAAGAACGGATTGGACGTGCTGTGCAGCCGCATGATCGGGGAAAATACGCCCAGCTGCAGCCACCGGATCATCATCTCGTCATTTTTTCTGCCATGCATATGCCCGCAGATGTCATGACTCCACCATCCGTATCCGATATTGGACGCCGTCATCGTAAAATAAGGCTGGAATTCCAGCGACTTCCACGTCGCGCAGGTATCCCCGGAAAACCCGATGGGATACCGGTGGGAACCCGGTCCCGCATATCGTGAAAAGATCATCGGACGCTTCTTCCGGTCCACCTGGTCCTGATAATAGTAATGGTTCAGCAGCCACAGCGGATCGATTCCCTCCATCCTGCTTTTCGTGCCCTGCTGCCAGTCGACCCACCAGAAGTCCACGCCCATTTTTTCATAATAGTGGTTCACATAGGTAAAATACGCCGCGCGAAAGGAAGGATCCGTCATATCAAACTCCACCGGATCCTCGGAGCGCGGATCAATCCCCACCGCCTCCGCCATCTGCGGATACATCTCTTCAAACACGCGTATACCGTCCGCCGGATGCACATTGAGCGTCGTGGCCAGATGCCGGTCATGGAGCGCCTGCAAAAATCGCTCCGGGTCCGGGAACAGCTCACGGTTCCAGGTATATCCGGTCCATCCGCTTCCGTACTTCGGATCCGGATCGGTGATATGCCAGTCCATATCGATCACGGCCACCGAGATCGGCACCTGTTCCTTCGCAAAGTCCTCCACCAGACGGAGGTACTCCTCCTCCGTATACCGGTGAAAGCGGCTCCACCAGTTGCCCAGCGCATAGCGCGGAAGCATGGGAACCGGTCCCGTCAGATGATAAAAATCCTTCAGCCCCCGCTGATAATCCGTCCCGTATCCGAAAAAGTACAGATCGGTCTCCGCCTCACTCCTCGGGCAGATCTGTCCGTCGCTCAGACGGATGAACGCGCTTTTGCTGTCATCCAGCACCGCGTATCCTTCCCGTGAGAACAGTCCGTCCTCCAGCGGGATGGCGCCGTCCGCCGTATCGAGGGTCCGCGCCGTTCCTCCCAGATTGGAAGGATGATCGCCGTAGTGCCATACGTTTCCGGTGGATTTTACGAGGATGCTCAGTCCCTCCGCGGAAAATTCCTTCTCATCGTAGGTGAGCAGCAGTCCGTCCGTCTCCACGATCAGCCGGCCTCTTCCGTCCGCTCCGGCTGCCCGCCGCACCTCGTAATGAACCCCCGGGAAAACGCGGTTCTCCACGATCTGCGTGCGGTCTTCCATGAAATGCCCGGCCTCCTGATATTCCAGCCGCAGCAGGCAGTCCGTCAGCACACTGATCCGATAGGTTGTCACAGGTTCTTTATTTGTTATCATTTTCTTCCTTACCCCTTCACGGATCCGGAGAGTCCTTCCACATAGAATCTCTGCAGCCATACGAAGAGAATCACGATGGGCACGGCCACCACCAGAGCACCGGCCGCGAACTGCGTATAGTAGGTATCAATGCGGCGGAAATCCGTCATCCAGAACAGACCGACTGCCGCAGTGTAGGAGCTTTGCTTGTCACCGAAGAGCATACTCGGGAAAATATAATCCGACCACGCGCCCAAAAATCCACCGAGCATGATGTACACGATGATCGATTTGGACAGGGGCAGCGTGATTCTCGTAAAGATCTGGAACCGGTTCGCACCGTCGATGATGGCCGCCTCGTCGAGGGCCTTGGGGATCGTATCGAAAAATCCCTTGGTCACGTGATATCCCATCGCAGCACCCGCCGCACCGACAATGATCAGAGCCGCCAGGGACTGGTTCAGACCGAGCCCCTTCAGGATGTTGTATACCGCCACCAGAGACATGAAACCGGGGAACATTCCGATCACCATCAGGATATTCATGAACGCCCGGCGCCCCTGAAAACGCGTGCGGCTCAGGATAAAGGCCGTCATCAGGATGATCATCGTATTGAAGCAGCACCCGCACAGCGCGACGATCATCGAGTTCGTCCACCATCTCCCGAAGGGAAGCACGCCCGGATTCGAGAACAGATCGATAAAGTTCTGAATCGTAAACCCGTGCGGAATGAAATATCCGACATAGTATCCCTGCTCCGCGCGGAAGGCGGTCATCACGATCCACAGGATCGGGAAAAGCCAGATGATCGAAAGGATCGTAAGCGGCACATAGCCCGCATTGGTCTTCGTGATCCGCATGATCAGGAAAAGCGTCACATACGATACGATCAGTCCCAGCCAGTAACCGATGCCGAGCTGACGATTCAAAAATGCAGTGCTCACGCCGGAGGATTCCAGGATCGCTTTGGAGGAAAAAATCAGCAGTGTCATAAATATCGTGCCGAATACCTGCACGATCTGCCAGGTTATGACGCTGCCCTTCTTCGTACATACGAAGCTAAAAAGCGCAAGCACTGCGGAAAGAAACATACAGATCCCTGCGCCGTACAGGAGAAAATCCGCCCGGGACCCGCCCAGTCTCCCGCATACGGAGAACAGGGAGATCCATTTCCCTTCCGTCTTCACAAAGGGAAGAAAGAGGCTGATGCATCCGATCAGGGCCGCTGCCATGGCAGGGAGAAAGTATTTCAGATTCAGACCGATGACTGTTTTTTTCATCACTGGAATCCCTCCTCATTCTTCATGGCATTCGATCTGGTGAAGGTGATCAGCGTAAAGGTCGCCGAGATCACGAAGATCATAATGCCGATGGTGGATGCAAGATTGTAATCGTTGCTGTCCTTGGTCAGCTTGTACAGCCAGGTCACCAGAAGGTCCGTCTTGCCGGCGCCCTTGAAGTAATCGAGGGAGTTCGGCGCGCCTCCGGTGAGAAAATAGATCGCGTTGAAATTATTGAAATTACCGATCAAATTCGAGATCAGGTAAGGAGTTGTCACAAACCACATGTAGGGGAAGGTGATCTTGCGGAACATGGTAAAAGGTCCCGCGCCGTCGATCCTTGCGCTCTCGTAGAGCTCCCCCGGAATATTCATCAGGATCCCACTCACCATCAGCATGGTCACCGGGATACCGATCCACATGTTGATCAGGATCACACTGACTCTCGCCCATGACACATTGGTCAGGAACGGAAGCGGGCTTTGCGTAAATCCCCATTTCTGAAGAAGCACGTTGAAAATGCCGCGCTCGCCGAGCATGGTCGCCACGAAGCGAAGGGAGATAAATCCCGGGATCGCATAGGTGATGACGAAGATCGTTCTCCAGAATTTTTTGAAGCGGATGCCCTTGGAATTGATCACCATCGCGAGGAACATGCCGCCGAAGTAGCAGGTGAAGGTCGCACAGACGCCCCAGATCAGCGTCCATCCCAGCACCGGCCAGAAGGTTGCCGACAGCCGGTCGCTCGTCGACAGGATCGTGATGAAGTTCTTGATGCCGACCCAGTCAAAGAGATTTCCGGGCGGCTGATGCTCCGAGTCATAATTGGTAAATGCCATCAGGATCATGTACAGAAGCGGCATCACCGTGAAGATCCCGAGCCCGATGACCGGGATCGCCAGAAACGAAAAATGAATGTTGTCATTGAAAAGACTTTTTACATCCTGAACAAAGGTATTGACGTGCCTGCCTGCAGCACGTCTTGCGCGGGCATGTTCTCCCGAAAAGATCGAGAAAAGCCACAGGGCTGCAAATGCAGCCGTGATGACGACCGCCACGACACCGGAGAGCAGGATGAGCATGGAATTGTCACCCTGGATCATCTCGTAGATGCCGATTTCTTCGTTGAATACCATTCCCTGGGTATTGGTTCCGAGCGTTCCCAGTCCCGAGAGCAGCGATGCTCCCTTCCTAATCATGAACAGAACATACGCTGCTTCCAGGAGAAGGAACAGACATCCTTTTATCACCTGTCCGTTTCGGATGTTGGCCAATCCGCACAGCACATAGGACAATTTGGAAAAAATGTCCCCTCTGGTAAAGATCGTGACAAAATTCCTGTCCCGATACGCTTCTTTTACTTTTTTATCCTGCCGATCGGCCATGGTACACCTCCAAAACGTTTCGTCACTTGCTTAGTTGGTCAGGGTAGCGGTCACACTGTCCACCAGTGCATCGAGCTGTTCCTGAAGATTTGCCTCGGTGATCTCACCGTAATAGATGCCATCGCCGAAGGCCTTCATGGGATCCCAGTAGCTGCCCATCTGAGGGATGGAAGGCTGGTTGGTTGCAAGTGCTGCCTGATCGTTCAGAGCGCTTGCCACAAAATCATTCTTGATCTCCTCGCTCTCAGCCAGGGACTTGAGAACCGGTACATCACCTTCGTTGGTGAATCTTCTCAGGGAGCACTCAGGGCTTCCGAGGTAAACGGCCAGCTGCTGCGCTGCCAGAGGATAAGCCGTGTTGGACTTGACTGCGATCGTCTTGAAATCAACGAAATTGGAAAGCTGGATCGTCTTGCCGCCGATGGTTACGGTCGGAAGCGCGACTGCGCCGAGCTTGTCGCCGAGGACCTCACGGAACTCGGGTGCGCTCCATGCGCCGGTGGTGACTGCGCCGAGGTTGCCGTCCTTGAAAGCGCTCCCTGCTACACCGTCGATATCCTCAAGGTACTTGGGGTTGCCTGCCAAAGCGATCATATACTTGCCGGACTCGAGACCGTTCGCATTGTTGAAGGTGCAGTCGGAAGCATCCTTGCCGTCCTCACCGAACAGCGTGCACCCGTTGTCCAGGAAGAAGCTCTCCGCGTACCAGGAATTGGTCATCTGGGTGGAGAAGTTCCACTTGCCCTCGCCGAGATCCTTCGCCATCATGGTGTCGAGGCTCTTAACCTCCTCCTCGGTGTACAGATCCTTGTTGTAATACATGAAATAGGTGTTCGGGGAGAAGGGAACCGCATAGTGCAGACCCTCAACCGTCACTGCGGTAAGTGCGCTCTCCGGAAGGTCGTTCTCGATCTGGTCAAAATCCTTGGCGATCGGAAGGAGCAATCCCTTGCCTACCATATCCGCCACACCGCCGCTGGGTACATAGAAGATGTCCGCTGCGGTATCCGCGTCAGTCTCCACCTGCGCGGGCGCCTCGTCGATTCCGACGACCGCGATCTCATAGGTGATGTTGAATTCCGCATGTGCTTCATCGAAGGCCTTGACTGCCAGATCGGTATCCTCTACCGCTTCCTCCGGCACCCAGATCTTGAGGGTGACATCCTGTGCCTCGGCTGCTGCGGTATCGGTTCCTGCGGAAGCGGTGCTCTCCGTCTTCGCGCCGTCCCCAGCCTTGGCTCCTTCCGCGCTGCTGCCTTCGCTGCCGCAGCCGGTCATCAGAGTCGCCGTCATGGCCGCTGCCAGTAACATTGCTCCCAAACGCTTTCTGTTTCTCATTTCAATACTCCTCTCTCTTTTTCTTAACCTTTTTCATAAATGTAATGCTGATTCTGCCTTACATGGATGAATATGATCTCTTGTGTCGGATCCCCTTGCTGTCGTCTTGCCTTGCAGTCTTTCTGCCTTGCTGTCTTTCTGCCTTGCTGTCCTCCTGCCCGGCCGCCGATCTGCGTTTATCGCTTTACCGCAGCTATGCAGAACTTTTGTTTTGGTTTTGTAAACCTGTTAGGTTAATCGCTTAACTGTTTTTTATCACTTTATAACTATCTTGTCAACACATTTTTACCAAAAAAATTGGAGTTCTTACTTTTTTTCTGTGCAAGTCGATGTGAAAAATGCCGATATGGCTTGAAAATTGTATGGTTAACGCGTTAACCTAAATCCAAGAATGTAACCTCGTTTTTTCTCCGAAAATCGCAAAAAAAAATCGGGCAGGTTTCCTCCTGCCCGATGCTTTCACTCACAAAAAAGACACAGTATCCTACAGCGCATGCACCGAATCCCGCTCCTTGATCCGGACCGGAAGCTTTTCGTGTGCCGTCACCTGGCGATCCCCCTCGATCATGCGGATCAGATACTCGCCCGCGACCAGCGCCTTGGTGCGATAATCCTGCTCCACCGTCGTAAGCCTCGGATACGCATACGCCCCCTCGGGCACATTATCAAAGCCGATGATCGAGATATCCTCCGGGATACGCACGCCGCACTGGCGGATGCCGACCATCATCTGCATCGCCACCTGGTCGGACATCGTGGCGATTGCCGTATATCCGCGACCGGAAAGCACGATATCCTGCCCGATATTCGAAGCGGTCTGAAACAACGCGTCGGACAGAAATACATCCTCCTCCCCGAAATCGATCCCGCTCTCCCTGCACGCGTCGGAAAAGCCCATATAACGCTCCCGGATGACGCCTTCTCCCGTCTGCGGGGAGACCAGCGCCAGCCTGCGATGTCCCTTGCTGATCAGATACCGCGCGGACAGATAGCCGCCGCGATAGTCGTCGATCCCGACACTGACGATCTTGTCATCCTCCGTGTAGGTGTCGATAAAAACCGCCGGTGCGGAGAATTTTCGGACGATCTCCCTCGCCTCCTTCTCGAAGACTCCGAGGAAGATCGCGCCGTCCAGCTGCCATGCTTCCAGCAGCGGCAGGATCTCCTTCGCCTCTGTCGTGCAGCGCAGCATCAGATAATACCCTCTGGACCGGGCGAGCTGCTCCACGGCGCCGATGACATACGCATAGTACGCATTGATCATGAAATCCTCGTCCGCGCCTACATACGGAATGATCAGTCCGATGGTCTTGGTCGCCTTCTTGGACAGGGCGCGCGCCATGACGCTGGGCTGATAATCCGTCTCGCGGATGATCGCTTCCACCCTTTTTCTCGTCTCCTCCGAGACCTTATGATAGTTGCCGTTGATGACATTGGAAACCGTTGCCGTACTCACACCGGCCTTTTCCGCGATTGTCTTAAGATTCACCCTTTTTCCTCCTGCCCTTTCATGAATAGAAACCGTCACCGTCAGAAACCGTTCCGGATTCCTGTGTCACCCCTCTCACGGCTCCTTCACGATCACATATTGCCACGGCTCCCAGGTGCTCACCGGATCCGGCATTTCGCCGCCCGCTTCCCAGGTCTCGCCGATCCCGGAAAAAATCACCTCTCCGCCTTCCGGCAAAATCCCGCCAAGGTCCACGTCCTCCAGCGGACGTGTGCCGAGAAGGAAGATACAAAGCAACGTCTCCTGCTCTGATTTTCTGCGGAAGGCAAAGATGCTCTTTTTGCCCGTATCGAGATACTCCACCGCCGCATCGCCGCTGCCCGCACGCAGCGCCGGATGCGCGCTCTTCATTTCGCCCAGCGCCTTCAGCAGTGCGCGATAATCCCCGTTCCCGGCCGTCCAGTCGATCGGATCCCGGTCGAAGAAAGAGATCGCTTTGTCATATCCGATCTCATCGCCCGAGTAGATCATGGGCATGCCCGGCATCGTATAGATGAAGGTATACAGCGCCGGAAGCTGCTCCGGGCCAAAAGCCTGCGCGATCGTCCGGTCATAGGAATTCACATCGTGATTGTCCAGATAAAACATCGGAAAATCACCCTCCGACATCTTCTGCAGATAGAGCTTTAACTTGTCCGCCGTCTTGCCGTCCTTTGCCACCGGGACCAGCGTCTCGTAGAATTTTCCGGCATAATTGCTGTCGAACGCCTGCTCCAGGAGCACATCGCTCTGCCCCGCCAGATCCTCCTCCAGGAAAAACAAAGGCTTAATCTGTTCGAGCTGCGCGCGCGCTTCTGCCCAGAAATCCGCCGGCACACCGACCGCATAATCGCAGCGGAATCCGTCGACCCCGTACGTCTCCACCCAGAAGCGCATACAGCGGATCATCTCCGCACGCATTTCCGGATTGTCATAATTTAAGTCCGCCACATCCGACCAGCCCGTTCCCGCAGGCTCTGTGATCTTCCCGTTTTCCTGCGTATACCAGTCCGGATGCTCTGTGATCCACGCGTGATCCCAGCCGGTGTGGTTCGCCACCCAGTCCAGGATCACATGGAAGCCCATCCCATGGGCCTGCTCCACCAGTGCCCCGAAGTCTGCGAGATCCCCGAATTCCAGATTCACATCCCGGTAATCTTTCACCGAATAATAGGATCCAAGCGAGCCGATCCGGTTCTGCTCCGAGATCGGGTAGATCGGCATCAGCCACAGTGTGTTGATGCCCATCTCCTTCAGCTCTCCCAGATGCTCACCGAAGGCTGCGAAGGTTCCTTCCTCCGTGTACTGCCGCACGTTCACCTCATACAGCACCGCATCCCGCGCCCAGTCAGGCGCCACAAATTCATGGGAAGAAACGCCTGCCGCACCATCCGTCCCCGAACTTTGCGAAGCGGTCTCCAAGCCTTCCGAAGCCGCCTCCGAACTTTGCGAAACTGTCTCCGGATCCGCAGCTCCGAGCGCCGGGGACGTATCCTGCTTCTGCGCGCTGCCACAGGCACCGAGCAGGAATGCCTGCAATAAAATCAGGACCGCAAAAAGCCGTCCTGATAATCTTTTGTTCTTACCT
>JAFYEE010000011.1 GCA_017544405.1 Lachnospiraceae bacterium | reverse complement strand
GCGTCCGCGAGCATACCGGTCGGGATCTCCGGCGCGAGCTGCTTCGTCAGGCCGATGGAGTCCGCAAGGAAGGAGGAAAAAACGATGTATCTTTCCATTCCCAGAGCGCGGATCCGGTCGATGGTCTTCTGCTCGATGCCCTCGTAGCGGATGACGCTCGTCTTCAGCTCAATGTTCAGAAGGAGCCCGTTTTGCGCGCAGTAGGGCTTCATGGCCTCGAGGAATTCCGAAAGCGTCGGGACGTAGAAATCTTCCGGGGCATAGCAGGCCGCCCGCTCCGTCTCCGGCTGCCCTGCGCCCTCGCGCATGGTGCCGTTTCTTTTCAGCCGGAAGGGAATCCTCCGCAGTTCCGCCAGAGTATAGTCCTTCACATAGCCGGCCTCCTGCAGCACACGCCCCGTCTGTTCATCGTGGAAGATCACGATCTCCCCGTCCCGGGTCAGCTGTACATCCGTCTCGATCCCGCAGATCCCGGGGAGCTTTGCTGCCTCCGTGAAAGCGGGAATCGTATTTTCCGGTAAATATCTGCTGCATCCGCGATGCGCCCAAATGTTCATCTTTTCTGCCTTTCTTTTTGTCTTTCTTTCAGAATGGAAAAGCCTCTGCATAAGCAAAGGCTTTTTAACGCTCAAGTTCCTCTCCGAATGACCTTTGCCACATATTTCGCATCCTCCTGCGTCAGGGAAGTGCTGCAGGGGAGGTTCACGACCTCGCTGTGGTAGCGGGGAGCTTCGGTCATCTCGCTCGTGAGGCTGCCCTCGTAGGGGAGCTGCTCGTGGATCAGGCCCCAGATCGGGCGGCTTTGGATCTTATGCGATTTCAGGAGACCGATCAGTTCCATCCCGGTCATCGGATAGGGCTTTCGGACGCAGAGGGCATAGAACCAGCGGTTGGAGCGGATATGCGGACGGACATCGAGAAGCTCCAGCCCTGGGATGCCTTCCAGCGCTTCCCGGTAGACTTCGTAATTCGCCTGCTTGACTTTGATAAAGTCCTCGAGCTGCTCGAGCTGGGCGAGTCCGAGCGCCGCCTGGAGATTGGTCAGGCGGTAATTGTATCCGACCTCGTCGTGAATAAAGTTCTGCTCATCGCTCTTGGCCTGCGTGGTCAGATGCTTCGCATGCGTTAAGATTTCTTCATCCTTCGATACGATCATGCCACCGCCTCCGGTGGTGATGATCTTGTTCCCGTTAAAGGAGTAGACACCGATGTCACCCATCGTACCCGCAAATGCGCCGCGGAAGTGCTCCGGGATCTCCGGATCAGAGGTGTAATGCGTGCCGAGGGCTTCGGTTGCATCCTCGACGACCTTCGGATGGTACTCCTTCGCAATCTCCAGGATGGCGATCATATCGGCCATGTTACCGAAGACATGCACCACGACCAGCGCCGGGACCCGGCGTCCGGTCTTTTTATGATACAGGAAAGGCCCTGATCCCTGCGCGGACTTCTGCTCATCGCCTGCGCTGGCGGATGAATAGTCCCGCAGCTCGCATTCCGTCTCGCAAAAGCTTCTCAACTTCACCGGATCCATGCAAAGGGACCTGTCACAGTCCATAAAAACAGGATCCGCCCCCTGATACCGCACGGGATTCACCGCCGCGATGAAGGTCAGCGTCGGCACGATCACGAGATCTCCCGCACGCACGCCGCACAGTCTGAGGGCCACATGGAGTCCGGCCGTCCCGCTCTGGCAGGAGACCGCGCGCGGCACGCCGACATACTTTGCCACGGCCGCCTCAAAGTCCGTCACGTAAGGACCCGCCGTCGAGACCCATTCCGTCTCCACCGCATGCGTCACATATTCCAGTTCCTTCCCCTTCAGATTCGGAACCGACAGGGGTATAAACCGATCTTCCATTTTTCTGCCTTCTCCCTGAAACCCTTCCGTCCGCCGGCGTCACCCGCTTAGCTTTCCTTCTACAGGTTATAAATCTCCGGCTTGTATTTCTCCAGATTCCCGCGCAGGAATTCGATCGTCTGCGCGAGCCCCTCTTCAAACGTATATTGCTGCTTCCACTCGGTCAGCGCATGAATCTTCTCATTGCATCCGAGCAGCCGGTTTACCTCGCTCTTCTCCGGGCGGAGGCGCTGCTCATCGCACACGATCCGCGCCGCGGGGTTGATCTGCCGGATCAGTTCCTGCGCGAGATCCCCGATGCTGATCTCGTTCTGCGTTGCGATATTGATCTCCTCTCCGATCGTCCGGTCCGAGCGGTAGATCTGATAGAAGCCGTTCGCCGTATCCTTCACGAAGTTAAAATCGCGCGTCGGCGTCAGCGATCCAAGCTTGATCTCGTCCGCACCGGACAGAAGCTGCGTGATGATCGTGGGGATCACCGCGCGCGCGGACTGACGCGGTCCGAAGGTATTGAACGGGCGCACGATCATCACCGGCACCTGAAAGCTCCGGTAGAAGGACTCCGCCAGCCGGTCCGCGCCGATCTTGGTCGCAGAGTAGGGCGACTGCCCCTGGTACGGATGATGCTCATCGATGGGCACATACTGTGCGGTCCCGTAGACCTCGGAGGTCGAGGTCACCAGCACGCGCTCCGTTCCCAGCTCCCGCGCCGCCTGCAGGACATTCAGCGTGCCCTTCACATTCGTATCGACATAGGTGTCAGGAGAATGGTAACTGAAGGGGATCGCGATCAGCGCCGCCAGATGGAACACCGCGCTGCATCCCTTCATCGCTTCCTTCACGCCGTTCGGATCACGGACATCCCCGGCGAAGATCTCGATCTGCTTTTTCACCTCCGGCTCGAAGGTGTCGATCCAGCCCCAGGTGCCCCACGAATTGTAATGCACAAAGGCACGCACATCGAATCCCTCGCGCACGAGAAGCTCCGTCAGATGACTTCCGATGAAGCCGCCCGCTCCCGTCACCAGAACCTTTTTTCCGTCACTCATGTCACATCCTCCGTCCATGGAGAGCGCCGAAACCGGCATTTCCCGCTCCCCTGTCTATCAAGATCTGTCAGTTTCCGAGCATGCCCCACTTCTCAATATTGCCTTCCTTGAATTCCTTCTGCGCATTCTCCAGCATCTGCCGGGCGCTCATCTTCGCCTGATATTCGGGGTTGTCGAAGAGATTCTTATGATCTGCGCGCACCGTCAGATTCTTCTCGAAGGAGATTGCGTCAAAATCCCGCCCCAGCCACGCAAAATCGCGGTCGCAGATGGTATCGACATCGAAAAATTCGGCGCCGAGCCGGAAGGAATGCCACTCCCGCAGGCGGTACACATCCGAATGTGCCAGGGCCATGTAGGAGCCGTAGGTCTCGAATTCGCTGAAGGAATTGGTCTGCAGCTCTTCCGGCGTCAGGACGTTGATGATCTTCTGCCAGTAGATCTGTCCCGGGATCTCGTCATTCGCCTCGATCTTTTCCAGAAGCTCCTGCATCAGCTTTGTCCGGAACAGCATATGCTCGGAGATGAAGGACGGTCCGATGAGCTTGGTCAGCCCCGGGATCAGCTTCTCCATCGTGGAAAAATAGGCGGGCACATACTCATTTTTTACATCCAGATAGGGCTTTCCCTGTTCGGAAAACATGGAAAACGGATGGCAGGGGATCGTATCGCCGTCCCAGACCATGTAATATTCGTCCGCGCAATAGTCCGCATAGCTCATCTTCAGGAACTGCTGGTAATACCAGCCCGCGATCCCTCTGGGAAGCTCCCGGCCCGCGAGCACCTCCGCCATGCGCTCCGAGATGGCCTCGTAGACCGCGTCAAAGGGAAGGATCGCATTCTCGTCGATGAAGGTGAATTCATCCGGAAGGTCATCCTTCATCATCTCACTTAAGACCTCTTCGCTCCCGACGACCGTGACCCGCTTTGCCGGCAGATCCTGCAGGATCCTTTTGTAATGCCGCGCCACTCTGCGGTAGTCCTTCGCCGTCACAACGATCAGTGCATCATATGCGGATACATCCTTCATGACTGTTCCTCCTTGATTTCCTTCTCCTTTGTCTGCTTTACGCCGGCCGCGTCCTCCGCTCCGGCTTTCCCCTTGGCTGCTTTGCTTCCTGCTATGGGCAGGCTTCCATCCCTTCCATGATGATCCGGATCATCTGTGCCACACGCATCTCCACGGTGGCATGTTCTTTCACATAAAGATAGCCTGCTTCCGTGATCTCCTCGCGCTCCTCCTCATGCTTCAGGTAGTAATCGATCTTCTCCGCCATCTCCGCCGGCGTCTCGTAGGCTTCGAGGTGCTGACCGATCACAAAGCAGTCCGGAAGCTCCGCCTGGTAATTCGTAAGCAAAAATCCCCGGCAGGCAAGCACATCCCAGATCCGCTGCGGCAGCCCGGTCTGAATGGAGCGCAGCGTCATGTTGAGATTGATCTTGCTGCGCCGGAAGACCTCCGGCATCTCGGTGAGACTGCTGACGCCGCCGTGGCAATGCACCCCTTTTAAGTCAGAGGTGTCACTTCGCGTGAAAAAATCCACCGAAAAATACTGCGCCAGGAGATTCAGATTCCGCACCCGCTCCAGATAGGTGAGATGCGGGCTCAGGTAATGGTTCACGGCCACGAAATGCGAGATGTCATGCACGCTGTAATCCGACGGATAAAACCCCGGATCCATCTGCCGCAGCACGCTGATCTGCTTTTCTCCCACGGTCTCTTCGATGAGACTCTGCCCCGGCACCTTCAGCTGCGCCTGCACGAGACCGTCGAAAAAGCCGCGGTCCCACGGAGCAAGCTTTCCCTTGTAATCCAGATACGGATCCTTTTCCTTATACAGGCTCCCGACAAAGGAGACATCGTACCGGTATCCGCCCTGCGCCGCTCCCGCGCCCGTCCCGGACGATCCGCTGCCCATTTTTCCGCACCGCTCCTCCAGGGTCCGGTCGATCCGCTCCGCGTTCGCTCCGAGCGGCAGATGAAAGATCCCGGACGGATTCTCCGACACAATGGATTCGTACTGCACACGGTCAAAGAGGAAGATGCGGTTGCAGGTGTTTTTGATCTCGCGGCTGTAGATCTCAGTGACCGGACAGTCCACACTGACCGCGACATAGAGCACATGCAGTTTTTCACAGATCATGGAGATATAAGGGAAGAAATTGATCGTGAAGACAAAGACAGGCTGCTGCTCCAGCACCAGGCGGGTCAAACGCTCCACCCGGTCCTCCAGCGGGATATTTTTGTCCGTCATCTCCCCGCGGTCCTCGATTACCTCGATGCCCAGTTTATGAAATGCCTCGATGAAATCCGGCTCGCATATGCTGTTGTATCTGTGAAATACAATATTCATACAGATTATTATAGCAATATCTAATTGTAGTTACAATTCCGTCTATCCGAAGATATACTCGATCCCGTCCAGGATCTCCTGCATGCTCTCCATGGTATTGATCCTTCCGCGGAACCGGGAGGCACCGGGCATACCGGCCGTATACCAGGCCAGGTGCTTTCGCATCTCGCGGGCCGCGATATACTCGCCCTTGTACTCCAAAAGGAGCTGTGCATGCCGCAGCGCGACCGCTTTTTTCTCCGCCGCATCCGGACGCGAAAGCAGCTCCCCGGTGTCCAGGAAATGTACCACCTCCCGGAAGATCCAAGGATTCCCCTCCGCGCCGCGGGCGATCATGACGCCGTCGCACCCGGTCTGCTCGAGCAAGGCTTTCGCCTTCTCGGGCGTATTCACATCGCCGTTGCCGATGACCGGGATCTTCACCGCTTCCTTCACCCGGCGGATGATGTCCCAGTCCGCCTCGCCGGCATAATACTGGGACCTGGTTCTTCCATGCACCGCGAGTGCGGATACGCCCGCTGCCTCTGCCCGCTTTGCGAGCTCCACCGCATTCACGCTTTCCTGATCCCAGCCCTTTCGGAACTTCACCGTCACCGGCTTGGTCGAATGCCGCACCAGCTGCCGCAGGATCTCCTCCGCCTTCGGAAGATCCTTCATGAGCGCAGACCCTTCTCCGTTATTCACGACCTTGGGCACCGGGCATCCCATATTGAAATCCAGCACGTCAAAATCACGGCCGGAGATGCTCTCCGCCACTTCTCCGATCAGTTCGGGCTCCGAACCAAAAAGCTGGAGGCTCACCGGATGCTCGTCCGGTCGGACCTCCAGTAGTCGTTCCGTATTCTTGTTGTGATAGGAAATCGCTTTGGCACTGACCATCTCCATGCATACCATTCCCGCGCCCATCTCCCGGCACAGGATACGGAAGGGGATGTCCGTGACGCCCGCCATCGGGGCGAGGATCACATTGTTCTCCAGTTCCAGATTTCCGATCTTCAGTTTCCTTACTGCCATCTTTCTTCTCTTCCTTTTGCCGCCCTGCGTCAGGCCTCCTCCGCATCCGCCAGCTCCTTCAGCAGTGCCTCCGGATTCTCCCCTTTGACGGCCAGCCGGTAGTACAGCTCCAACTGCTCAAAGAGCTCCTCACGGTTCCTTCGGATCTCCCCGATCAGCAGTCCGGACGATACCTCATCATAGTAGATGTCATCCTCCTCGGCATCGGTGGACAGGACCACCTGGCCCTCAGAATCGAACCCGATCGTGAAGATTCCTCCCACTTCCTCGGTAAAAAGGACGCATACGATGTGCAGGTCCTCCTGAATGGATTCCGGGATCCGGTCAAAATCATGATTGAAAAAATACTTCTTCTCATACGCATTGGCGCCGCAGAGAATCAGATTTCCGTTTTTATCTCTGTTTTCCGTCCGATCTTTCTTCATACCATCCTCACAAGCCCGGGCCATCCGGGCAGCTGCTTTCCTGACAGCCTCCTGCTCCGTACAGTCCCTCAGACATATCCGTAGATCCCGCGGACGCTGACCTCCCCGGCATATACGGCCGTCGCGGACCCGTCCTCACGCTCCACGAGAAGCTCTCCTTTATCATTGATCCCGCGGGCGATGCCGTCATATTCGCCGGCCGGATCCAGCACACGCACGGAATGGCCCAGGTTCACCATACAGCAGTCGAATTCCTCTCGCAGCCCCCGGAGATCTCCCACCTTGCAGGCAGCTTCATACAACTCTTCAAAGGCTTTCAGAATATGGGCGATCAGCCGACACCTTGGAATCAGTGTGTCCCACTTTGTCTCAATATCCGTTGCTTTTGTGGATAATTCTCCCACAAAATCCTGTTTTTTCACATTGATCCCGACGCCGATGACCACATAGTGGATATATCCCTGTTCCGCGCCCATCTCGGTCAGCATCCCGCAGATCTTCCGGTCCCCCAGCACGATATCGTTGGGCCATTTGATCCGCGGCTGCAGCTGCGGATCGTCCACGGAGATCCCCAGCTCCGCTCCCAGCGCGCGCAGGCCGCGCACGACAGCCAGTGCCATCAGCAGTGTCAACATCGGTGCCTGCTCGGGTGCCATCTGCGGACGCAGAAGCAGCGAGAAATAGATATTCTTCCCCGCCGGGCTCTCCCAGGAGCGCCCCCGTCTTCCCCGGCCTGCGGTCTGCCGATCCGCGAAGATCAGTGCCCCGTCATGGCCTCCTTCCGCCGCATCCTCCGCAAGCTGCTTTGCTCTGCGGTTGGTGGAATCGATGGAATCGTAATATTCGGCCTCACGTCCGATC
The DNA here is from genome assembly GCA_017544405.1 of Lachnospiraceae bacterium. GTDB lineage: Bacteria > Bacillota > Clostridia > Lachnospirales > Lachnospiraceae > AC2028. The sequence goes on along the minus strand of JAFYEE010000011.1, from coordinate 6,015 downwards.
CGGACCGTCTCCAGACGGCTCAGCAGTTCCTCCCGCCCGTAGACATCGCCCGTCTCTTCCGCAAGCAGGTACCCCCGGTTTCGGACCGCCTCGATTGCATGCCCTTCTTTTTTCAATTGCTCCACGGCCTTCCACACGGCGGTCCGCGATACCCCGAAAGTATCGCAGATCTCCTGTCCGGAGACATAGGTGCCCCGGGATCTGAGAAGGTCTAAAATCTCTGCCTTGTCCATATCTATTGTCCGCCGAGCCGCAGCGGATAAACACTTTCGGTCCGGCTTTGCCACTCTCCTTACACCGTCGCGTCCATGACCGCCTTGATGGTGTGCATCCGGTTCTCCGCCTCGACAAAGACCAGGCTGTTCTTGGATTCAAACACCTCGTCCGTCACTTCCATCTCGGTGATGCCGAAGCGCTTTCCCATCTCCGCGCCGATCTTGGTATTGAGATCATGGAAGGCGGGCAGGCAATGCATAAAGACCGCCTTGGGGCCGGCATTGTCCATGATGGCCTTGTTCACCTGGTAAGGGGACAGATCCTGGATCCGCTCCTGCCAGATCTCGTCCGGCTCGCCCATGGAGACCCAGACATCCGTCGAGATCACATCGGCACCCTTCGTGCCTTCCATCGCATCCTCGGTCAGGCGGATGCTTCCGCCGGTCTGCTCTGCGATCTCCCTGCAGGTCTCTACCAGCTTTTCATCCGGCCAGTACTTCTTCGGCGCACAGCCTACGAAATGCATCCCCATCTTGGCACAGGCCACCATCAGGCTGTTGCCCGTGTTGTAACGCGCATCCCCCATATAGGCGAGCTTGATGCCCTCCAGATATCCGAAGTGCTCGCGGATCGTCAGAAGGTCCGCCAGCATCTGGGTCGGATGGAATTCATTGGTCAGTCCGTTCCAGACCGGCACCTTGGAATAGTAGGCAAGCGTCTCCACGATCTCCTGCTCGAAGCCGCGATATTCGATTCCGTCGAACATTCCGGCCAGCACACGCGCCGTGTCAGCAATGGATTCCTTCTTGCCGATCTGGGAGCTCATGGGCTCGAGGTACGTCGTCCCCATACCGAGATCATGCGCGCCCACCTCGAAAGCGCAGCGCGTGCGGGTACTGGTCTTCTCAAAGATCAGTGCCACATTTTTCCCCCTGTGGTGATCCACCGGGATGCCTTTTTTCTTCTTGTCCTTCAGATCCGCTGCCAGATCCAGCAGATAGGTGATCTCCTCGGGGGTAAAATCCAGGAGCTTCAAAAAATCTCTTCCGCGTAAATCGACCATTTTTCCACCTCTCATGCCGTGTCCATACGGCCTGTGATTATTTTCGCCGCAGGTCCCGATCCCGGAACCTGCGGCGTCTTTTCATCGTTACTCGTCACATTCCTGATAAGCCGCTTCGTAGGTCTTCTCCAGCGGATCATCGCAGGGAACCGCCTTCTTCGGGCCGCTCTTGGCTTCCTTCACCGCCTTGCTGCCCTCCGTAAAAGCCGCGCCCAGGGATGCAATGCCCTGCAGGTCTGCCGGAAGCAGGATCGTGGTCGCCTGTCCGTCAGCCACCGCCTCGAAGGCCTCCAGACTCTTCAGGCGCAGGACCGCATCATCCGCCGCAGCACTCTTCAGCGCGCGGATACCATCCGCCTTTGCCTGCTGGACCTTCAGGATCGCCTCTGCTTCACCTTCCGCCTCACGGATCATCTTTTCCTTGTGTGCCTCAGCGTGCAGCACCAGTGCCTGCTTTTCTGCTTCCGCCTTCAGGATCGCGGACTCCTTCGCGCCCTCTGCCTCGAGAATCCTTGCCTTCTTCTCACCTTCCGCGCGTGTGACGGCTTCACGTCTCTCACGCTCTGCCTTCATCTGCTTCTCCATGGCATTCTGGATCTCTGCGGGAGGAATGATATTCTTCAGCTCCACGCGGTTGACCTTGATGCCCCAGGGATCAGTCGCGATATCCAGGCTGGCACGCATCTTGGTATTGATGGTCTCACGGCTGGTCAGCGTCTCGTCGAGTTCCAGATCACCGATGATATTACGAAGGGTAGTGGCCGTCAGATTCTCGATGGCCATCATGGGATTCTCCACGCCGTAGGTGTAGAGCTTCGGATCCGTGATCTGATAAAAGACAACCGTGTCAATTCTCATGGTTACGTTATCCTTGGTGATCACGGGCTGGGGCGGGAAGTCCGCCACCTGCTCCTTGAGGTTGACGCGCCGCGCCACCTTGTCGATGAACGGAGCCTTCAGGTGAAAGCCCACGGACCAGGTGCCCTGGTAAGCTCCGAGGCGCTCAATGACAAACGCCTGTGCCTGCGGTACGATCTTGACGCAGGATACGATGATGATAATCGCAATGACAAACAGAATAATGAACAGTTCCATGTTATCCCTCCTCCTTGGATACGATCAGCTTTACGCCCTGAATGGCTTCAATCTTCACAACCGTCTCTGCGGGAATCGTCTCTCCGTCCGCCTTCGTGCGCGCGGTCCACTCCATTCCCCGGACCGTGACCTTGCCGGTCTCTTTGAGGTTGTCGATCTCTTCCTGTACTACTGCCCTCTCGCCCACCAGGCTCTCCGCATTGGTCGTCTTGCGTTCCCGGTTGAAATATTTGGTGGCAATCGGCCTTGTAACAAACAAAAGCAGCAGGCTGACAAGCAAAAACAGAAGTACCTGCAGCCAGAAAGGCCCGCCCACCGCAGCTGCTATCAGAGCGATCAGGGCTCCGCCGGCAAACCAGATACTGGTCAGTCCCATGGTGATGATCTCGACGACGATGGAAATCACCAGAATGACCAGCCACAGAATGACATATTTGCTCATAGCTTCCTCCTTTCCGGTTTCTGCACCCATTTGGATATATTCTACACTATTTTTCCCGAATTGAGTAGGGGGAACCGTTGCAGGCCCGGTTTCGACTGCCGGCCTCGTACAACAAAAAGAAGAGCCGCCCGCGGGCAACTCTTCTCTTATATGACCTATTCTCGGGAAAACGCTTGTCTTCTTTAGTAGAAAACATGATTGCCGATGACGATTCCGTCGCGGCCGTCGTTCCTGCGGAAGTGCGTTGCGGAACCGACATTGGAGGTCCCGTTGATCGCTTCCTGTGCCGCCTGCAGGCAGCTCTTGTAGATCTTGCCGGAATTGTACACCTGCGCCACCTTACCGTTCATGGCCGGGGTGAACTGACCGGAAGCAAAAATGACACCGTAGATCGAATCCGGGTAAGCGGAGGAACGCACACGGTTCATGACCACCGCGCCGACCGCCACCTGGCCTTCGTAGGATTCTCCGCCGGCCTCGCACTGGATCAGCGCGCCGAGCAGACGGGTCGTATCCTCATCCGTCTGGATGGCATCATAATTGACATGGCGCTTGGCCTCGGCTTCCGCCTTTTCTCTTTCCTTGATCTCCTCCAGGGTCTCACCGGCATCCACATGGAAGCTGGTCGTGACGAATTCCGCGGAGATATACCCGTCCGCGCCTTCATAGTCGACACAGACCCATTCCTCATTGGAATCGTCCACCACCTCGAGCACTTCCCCGTTCGGCACTAGGCCCATGATTCCCTCTTCGGTACCGGGTCCCTTGCGAACGCGAAGCGTCTCGGTGTTGACCACCGCGAGTGTCATTCCGACCTCTGCAGCCATCTGCTCCGCTTCGTCTCCGAAGAGCAGATAGTCATTGTTGCACCAGCCCTCGAGATTGCCGGAACGGATCTTGGTCCATCCGTCCACGGAATCAATGATGGTGCCGCCGCAGTCCTTGTAGAGCTTGCCGACCTTCTCGGCATCCTCAGCTGGCTCGGAACGGACATTCAATACATTTTTAACATTGGCCATAACCAGCGTGGATTCTTCTTCCTCTTCGAGGCTGATATCCACCAGTTGAATGTGCAGCTTCTCAGCCTGGGATAAAATCGCATCCTCCGTCGTGCCCTCCACAGGGTTGAGCACACTCGAAAGACCTCCCACAAGCTGATCCAGTGCATTGTTCTGGATCGCGGCATGTGCCTCCGCCCCCGGGAGCATGGTGGCAAAAAGGAAAAATGCCAGGCATCCCGAAAGCAGCTTCTTACTGCGTAACATAAGCTACCTCAAGTGAAATTGCTTTCAATTATTTCAAAACAATTTCAAAAAGTTACAAAACTGTTACAGAGAGAGTCCGGTGCTTATGTTAGCAAATCCGAAAAATTTTGTCAAATTTCCGAATTTTCGATAGATTTGCGCCTCTTTTCATGCCCGGGTGGGATGAAAAACCTATTCTCCGCCGACGTCAGAGCAGCTTTGTCTTGGCGAGTACCGCCTCCACGGCATCGATGACCGCCGCGCGCATGCCCTGCTCCTCGAGGACGCGGACGCCTTCGATGGTGGTTCCGCCGGGGGAACAGACCATATCCTTGAGCGCTCCGGGGTGCTGTCCGCTCTCGAGCACCAGCTTCGCGCTTCCGAGGACTGCCTGCGCAGTGAATTCATAGGCCTGCTTGCGAGGCATACCGCCGGCCACGGCGCCGTCCGCCAGGGCTTCGATGAACATGAATACAAAAGCGGGAGAGCTTCCGCTCACGGCGCCCACGGTATCCATCAGCCGCTCCGGAACCGCGATCGCCTTGCCAAAGGACCCCATCAGCTTCAGTGCCAGTGCCTCCTCTTCCCCGGACACCCCGGCCCCCGCACAGACGCCCGTGCAGCCTTCTCCGACCAGAGCCGGCGTGTTGGGCATGGTGCGGACCAGCTTCAGTCCTTCCACGGCAAACTGCTGCTCCAGCCAAGCGAGTGTCTTGCCTGCGATGATACTGATCACCAGCGTCTCGGGGCGCAGGACGCCCCGGATCTCCTCGATCACCTCCGCCGCAAAAACCGGCTTGATGGCCAGGACGAGAACATCCGCCTGCTGCGCTGCTTCCGCATTGTTCTGCGCTACCGTGATGCCCCAGGTTTCCTTCATGCGTTCCCTGGTCGCCTGTGTTTTGGCAGATCCGATGATATCCCCCGGGGCTGCCATACCGGTCCTGATCAGACCTCCGATGATCGCTCCCGCCATATTGCCCAGTCCGATAAATCCGATTTTCATACCGCTCTCCTTTTTCTTCTTTTATATATAGTAGTTTCCGCTTGAAACGCTTGATGACGCAAAGTCAATTGTCTCTGAGACTCACAATACTGCCATCTTCCCTGCATTCCACATCATAGGAAATCGAAGTCATATACCGGTAGAACTCCGCGCGGTTTCCTTCATCCGACACGATCTCCGTCCGATAGTCCGCAGCCCTGCAGGGTGTGATCGACCAGCTCACATAGTCGGAGAGCTCGTCCGCCCCCTCCGCCGCAGCCCGCTCCAGATCGATGGTGGCCTTCAGGTAGGCCGTCCGCGAGATGGAGGCATTGAAGACGAAATTCCCCAGGCTGTAGAAGATCGGTTTGTTCTTATAGAATTCCATCCCCTGAAGCACATGCGGGTGCGATCCGACCACAGCATCCGCCCCGGCGTCGATCAGCATCTTTCCGAGTGTCCGCTCGTAGTCCTCCGGATACGTCTCGCGCTCGACGCCCCAGTGCACGTAGATGATCAGGTAATCACAGAGCGGCGCTTTCTCCTTCACCTTCGCCGCAAGATAATCCGCATCGTAAGCGGGAAGCATTCCGGGCTGGGAATTGAGAACATTCCAGCTCACCACCGGGTAGACCCGCGACGCAGCCATAAATCCGATCGTGTAATCGCCGGCCTCGCGGGTGATCATCTCCGCTGCCCGCTCTTCCGTCGCTCCGGCCCCCATGTAATCGATGCCGGCATCGTCCAGTGTGACGAAGGTGTCGGAAAGGGCTTCCTTTCCATAGTCGAGTGCATGATTGTTGGCCAGGGACACGATGTCTGCCCCCATGTCCTGCAGCAGACGCACGTACCCGGGATGTGCCCGGAAGGTGTACTGCTTGTCCGGCGCCGGTTCGCCCCGTTCACTGAAGCAGAATTCGTGATTGAGCACGGTGGTATCCGCGCCGGTCAGCTCCGCGAGCAGGTTCTC
>JAFYEE010000097.1 GCA_017544405.1 Lachnospiraceae bacterium | reverse complement strand
GAGATGGCCCTCGAGCTGTTCAAGCCCTTCGTGATGAAGGAGCTGGTGGGCAGAAATATCAGCCAGAATATCAAGAATGCCAAGAAGCTCGTAGAGCGCTGGGACGATCAGGTCTGGGATGTGCTTGAGGAAGTCATCCGCGAGCATCCCGTGATGCTGAACCGTGCTCCTACCCTGCACAGACTGGGCATCCAGGCATTTGAGCCCATCCTCGTGGAAGGCAAGGCGATCAAGCTGCATCCCCTCGTATGTACCGCATTCAACGCGGACTTCGACGGTGACCAGATGGCAGTTCACCTTCCGCTGTCCGTGGAGGCGCAGGCAGAGTGCCGTTTCCTGCTGCTCTCTCCCAACAACCTGCTCAAGCCGTCCGACGGTGGCCCTGTGGCCGTTCCTTCCCAGGATATGGTCCTCGGTATCTACTATCTGACCCAGGTGCGCGAGGGCGAGCCCGGCGAAGGCAAATATTTCCGCAACATGAATGAGGCGATTCTCGCCTATGAGAATCAGATCATCACGCTGCATACCAAGATCAAGGTGCGTATCACCAAGGTCACTCCGGAAGGCAAGACCGTCAGCGGTATCGTAGATACCACCCTCGGCCGTCTGTATTTCAACGAGATCCTTCCGCAGGATCTGGGCTATGTCGATCGCAGCGATCCGGAATCGGAGGATTATCTCAAGCCGGAGATCGACTTCCTGGTCGGCAAGAAGCAGCTCAAGGCGATCCTTCAGAGTGTCATCAACACCCACGGTGCGTTCAAGACTGCAGAGGTGCTTGACAATGTAAAGGCCATCGGTTACAAGTTCTCCACGAGAGCGGCCATGACGGTTTCCATTTCCGATATGACCGTGCCTGCGGAGAAGAAGGAACTGCTGGATGAGGCGCAGCACACCGTTGACCAGATCGCGCTGAACTATCGCCGCGGCCTGATCACCGACGAGGAGAGATACCGCGCGGTGGTCGAGACCTGGAACGATATCGATAACCGTCTGACCGAAAAGCTGATCAGCGGTCTGGACAAGTTCAACAATATTTACATGATGGCAGACTCCGGTGCCCGTGGATCCAACCAGCAGATCAAGCAGCTGGCCGGCATGCGCGGACTGATGGCCGATACCTCCGGCCGTACCATCGAGCTGCCGATCAAGTCCAATTTCCGTGAGGGACTGGACGTTCTGGAGTATTTCATGTCCGCACACGGCGCCCGCAAGGGTCTGTCCGATACGGCACTTCGTACCGCGGACTCCGGTTACCTGACCCGTCGAATGGTGGATGTATCCCAGCAGCTGGTCATTCATGATCTGGACTGCGCAGCCGGCAGAGACGAGATCCCCGGCATGACGGTCAAAGCGTTCATGGACGGTAAGGAGACCATCGAGAAGCTCGAGGATCGTATCACCGGACGTGTCTCCTGCGAGGAGATCAAGGATGCGGACGGCAACGTTCTGGTGGGTGTGAACCAGATGATCACCCCGAGCCGTGCCAAGAAGATCCTGACCAGGGGCGTGAATGAGAAGGGCGAACCGATCCAGAAGATGAAGATCCGTACCATTCTCACCTGCCGTTCCAAGAGCGGTATCTGCTCCAAGTGCTACGGTGCGAACATGGCAACCGGCGAAGCCGTACAGGTCGGTGAAGCGGTGGGTATCATTGCCGCTCAGTCCATCGGTGAGCCCGGTACACAGCTGACCATGAGAACCTTCCATACCGGCGGTGTGGCAGGTGACGATATCACCCAGGGTCTTCCCCGTGTCGAGGAGCTTTTCGAGGCCAGAAAGCCCAAGGGACTTGCGATCATCTCCGAGATCGACGGCATCGCCGAGATCAAGGATACCAAGAAGAAGCGTGAGGTCGTGGTGACCAATAAGGACACCGGAGACACCAGAACCTATCTCATCCCTTACGGTTCTCATATCAAGATCATGGATGGCGCAGAGGTTGAGGCCGGTGACGAACTGACCGAAGGTAGCGTCAATCCCCATGACCTGCTCAAGATCAAAGGCATCCGTGCCGTTCAGGACTACCTGCTCCGCGAGGTGCAGAGAGTGTACCGTCTGCAGGGCGTTGATATCGCAGACAAGCACATCGAAGTCCTGGTACGACAGATGCTCAAGAAGATCCGCATCGACGAGCCCGGCGACACCGAGTACCTCTCCGGTACGCTGGTAGACGTGCTGGATTTCGAAGAGATCAACGAGCAGCTCCTGAAGGAGGGCAAAACGCCTGCGGAAGGCGAGCGCATCATCCTCGGTATCACCAAGGCTGCTCTGGCAACCGATTCCTTCATGTCCGCAGCATCCTTCCAGGAGACCACCAAGGTCCTGACCGATGCGGCCATCAAGGGCAAGATCGATCCGCTGGTCGGTCTGAAGGAGAATGTCATCATCGGTAAGCTCATTCCTGCCGGTACCGGACTCAAGCGTTATCGCAACATCGCGCTTTCCACCGATGCCCGGGACACCATCGATTTCGGCGGTGACGAGTACGAGGATGGCGACGCTCCCGAGGCGGATACCGTAGACGTTGCCACATCCGACGTCACAGAAGGCTCCGACGAGGAGTAAAACGATATGCTAACCATGAAGAGGCACCCACTTTCCGGGTGCCTCTTTTTTATCTGACACATCGAAATGTTCGAGCACAGGGGGTGACATGGGTCCTCCTCTGACCCCTTCCGTGCCGTCGGTGCTTGGCGAAGCGAGGTGTCAGCCGAAGCTGAGCTTAGCATCCGCTACGTGCGCGGAAAGGAGTGGGAACGTGGTCAGAGGGGAATCCATGTCGACCCTGTGCGTAGGCCGTTCACTTGTGTTATAATTATTCTGTTATGAATCTTTCACGGAGGTGCCCTATGAAATGTCTGGTAACCGGAGTGGCCGGTCAGCTCGGCCATGATCTCATGAACGAACTTGCAAAAAGAGGGATCGAAGGCATCGGAACCGACCTGGCTCCCGCATATGCCGGAATTGCCGACGGAAGCGCTGTGACGACGATGCCCTACGTCTCCCTTGATATCACGGACCGCGAGGCGGTCCTTCGCACCGTGGAGGATCTTGCTCCCGATGCCGTTCTCCACTGCGCCGCCTGGACGGCTGTCGACGCCGCCGAGGATGAGGACAAGCGGGCCAAAGTGCACGCCATCAATGTGGACGGTACGCAGAATCTCGCCGATGCCTGCAAGGCCGCGGATGCGAAGATGCTGTACATCAGCACGGACTATGTCTTCGACGGACAGGGCACTGAACCCTGGCAGCCCGACTGCAAGGACTATGCCCCTCTCAATGTATACGGACAGTCTAAGCTCGGCGGGGAGAAGGCCGTATCCGGAACTCTGGAGAAATACTTTATCGTCCGCATCGCCTGGGTCTTCGGCCTGAATGGCAAGAACTTCATTCGGACGATGCTCTCCCTCGCGGATACCCATCCCGAGCTGCGTGTCGTCTGCGACCAGATCGGTACCCCGACCTACACCTTTGATCTGGCGAGACTCCTGGCGGACATGATCGTCACCGACAAATACGGTTACTATCACGCGACCAACGAGGGCGGCTACATCTCCTGGTATGATTTTGCGGTAGAGATCTTCCGGCAGGCCGGCAAGGATGTGAAGGTGACGCCGGTGACTACGGCCGAGTACGGGGCCTCCAAGGCAGCGCGCCCCTTCAACAGCCGTCTGGACAAGTCCAAACTGGTCGAGAACGGCTTCGAACTTCTGCCGCCCTGGCAGGACGCTCTCGCCAGATACCTCCGGGAGATCGGGCTGTAAGCCGCACCGGACGGGGAAGGAACCAAAGCTTCCCGAAAATCAACATTTTGTGCCTGGAAAATACGGGGATCAAAATGTAGAAAATCACCCGAAAATTTTGGGAAAATTTTACAAAAACAGTTTGACAAGGCATTTGCGAGCATTTATACTACATAAGTGCGCGCAAATGCCTTTTGGCATTATTGCGCCCAAAAATATGAAGAAAGGAAAAGGTGAACAGAAATGCCAACATTCAACCAGTTAGTAAGAAAGGGACGTGAGACCTCTGTCAAGAAGTCTACGGCACCTGCACTTCAGAAGGGTTTCAACTCTCTTCACAAGAAGGCAACCAGCACGGCTTCTCCTCAGAAGCGCGGCGTTTGCACTGCTGTTAAGACCGCTACCCCCAAGAAGCCTAACTCCGCTCTGCGTAAGATTGCCAGGGTTCGTCTGTCCAACGGAATTGAGGTTACTTCCTACATTCCCGGCGAGGGCCACAATCTGCAGGAGCACAGTGTTGTACTGATCCGCGGCGGCCGTGTCAAGGACCTTCCCGGTACCAGATATCACATCATCCGTGGTACCCTGGATACCGCAGGCGTTGCAAACCGCAAGCAGGCTCGTTCCAAGTACGGCGCTAAGAGACCCAAGGCAGGCAAGTAATCGCTGCCCGGGTACGTTGTTCGGTAGAACATAAACGTAACTAAGAAGAAGTGTTGGAGATTTCTGTTTCACAGATATACCCGCACGAACACTTGGGGAAACACATGTGAGTACCGATGAATTAACTTTTACACTATAGTTAAGGAGGGAAGAACCGTGCCAAGAAAAGGACATATTGCAAAAAGAGACGTATTAGCAGATCCTCTGTACAATGACAAGGTTGTAACCAAGCTGATCAACAATATTATGCTGGATGGTAAGAAGGGCGTTGCCCAGAAGATCGT
>JAFYEE010000096.1 GCA_017544405.1 Lachnospiraceae bacterium | reverse complement strand
TAAGCCGAAGCCGGATGAGAATCCGGATGAGAATCCGGAGACCTACAATATCACGTATTCCGTGGAAGGCTTAAGCGGATTTAACGCGGAAAATTACGGACTGCCCACCAGCTATACCGCGGGCACGATCCGGGCCCTGTCTGCGCCCGAGATCACCGGCTACACTTTCGACGGCTGGTATTCGGATTCCGCGCGGACGAGCAGGATCGACAGTATCTCCGCGGATACCACGGGCGATGTCACCGTCTACGGCATCGCGACGGCAGTGTCCTATACGATCTCTTACCAGGTCGACGGGCTGGATTCCTTCCGCGCAGCCGATTATAACCTGCCGACGACCTGTACCTATGGCACGGAAACGGCCCTTGGCACGCCGACGATCACCGGCTATACCTTCGCAGGCTGGTACTCCGATGCGGACCACACGACCGGCATCACGGCCATCTCTGCGACTACGACCGGCGATGTCACGGTCTACGGCACCGCGACGGCCAATACCTACAATATCACTTATGCCGTGACCCGCCTTGATACCGGCGCGGCGATCGATGTCAGCGCGCTGAACCTGCCCGCGACCTATACCTACGGCGCAGCGGCGAACCTGACGCAGATCGCGGATGAGGACATCACCGGCTTTGGCACCTTCAGCGGCTGGAAGCTGGATGGCACGACCGTCACCGCCATCCCTGCGGACCGGACGGGCGATGTGGCCCTGACCGGTACGCTGACCCCGATGACCTATGACATCACCTTCACGGTCTACCGTGAGACGGAGCCGGACGGCGTACAGACCATCGATACCGGGACGACGCTTGCCACCTGGACGAGTACCTATACCTATGGCAATGCGCCCGAGCTGGCAGCTGCTCTGCCTGAAGCAACCGATACGACCGGATTTGGCGCTTTCGAGGCTGGCTGGTTTACCAATACCGGCTGCACGACCGCGGCAGCGCCCGCAGCCACCGATTCCGGGGACAAGACCTACTACAGCTTCCTGAAGGCGAACCGCTATACCATCACCTATATCATTGGAGGAGACGGAATGGAAGCAACACCGGAGGAACTGGCAGATTTTGGTTACGCCGATGCGGTGACGGAATACTTCTATGATCCGAACCATGATTTTGAGCTGACACCGTTGGATTCATTTGTACTTGACCCGGATAATGCCCGAAATGTTCAAAATGGAACTTATTACTATGGCTGGTACATGGAACAGGAGTTTACGACGGAAATAACCGCTATCCCGGCGGGATATGCCCAGGATGTGAACCTGTATGGGGATGCCGATAACGTTTATACCAACGAGTGTTATGCGAATGGCATCATAATGAATGGAAATACGAATGAATTCTATTATTCTTACGGGGATGTCTATTATTATCTGGATACCGTATTGCTTGATGAGTATACAGATTTACAAAATACTTACAGATATTATGGGGTAGCCGGTTCGGATGTACGTCAGATCGCCGGTAATATCGGGCTTCAGACGCTTATAAAGAATGGTGAGATAGTAGGAACTGTCGGGTACGATGGTACCGTACACAAGGATTCCCTGCTGGTATCTCCTTCCGGCATATACTACCTGAAATTCACGCCGACGCGTGCAGAGTCGGCAGCAGCCGGCGAGCAGCCGATCGTACCGGTCTATCTGGTCTACAATCCGGCCAGAGGATATGGCGGATTTGATGGTGGCTGGACCTTAACGGAGCCGCAATAAGGATTTGAGCGTCGCGGGGTAACCCCCGCGGCGCATTTTTTTGCTTATCGGTCATAGACAAAAAAGGATCCGAACAGAAAAAAAGATTGCTTTCTTGCGATCCGGTGTGTATATTAATAGGCAGTAGTGAATCGTTCGGCTTCTGTGCTCTCTTTCTTGATTCAAGAAAAGTTCCTCTGCCTTGACCTGTTGTTCCGAAGGAATGAGATAAGTGTCTGAATTTTATCGGCGCCGGAAGCCATAAGTATTTCCCGTTTAGTGAGGTATTATGAGAGAAAAATTAGAATCGTTACCCATTTCCGAGCTTCGCGAACTGGCGAAGGCCGGCGGCATCAAGGCCAGCGGCCTGAAAAAATCCGAGCTCGTGGATGCCCTTCTGGCCCTCCATGAGGGGCAAAAGGATCCGGCCCCCGCGTCCGAGGCTGTGCCGGAGGAGAAAAAACCGTCGCCTGCCCGTCGCAGCCGCGTGGTCATCACGCGAGGTAAAGAGGCAGTATCTTCCGCGGAAGGGAAGAAGCCGGCGGCTCCGGAGAGTGTCCCGGCTGAGGCAGATGCGGCTCGCTCCGAGAGCAAAGCGGAGGAGCGCAAGGCCGAACCCCTGAAGGCAGATCCGGTCAAGGCGGACAACCGGGACCCGATCCTCGCGCAGGAGGAGGATTATGTCCCTTCCGATTCGGATGAGCCCGCACACGGCATTCTGGAGGTTATGGCGGAAGGGTACGGCTTTATTCGCAGCGATAATTACCTTCCCGGCGAGAACGATGTCTATGTGGCACCTGCCCAGATCCGCCGTTTCGGTCTGCGCACCGGCGACATCCTGGACGGCAAGAAGAAGGCCAGAACCCAGCAGGAGAAATTCAGCCCGCTGCTCTTTGTCTCCCATATCAACGGATATCCGCTGAAGGAGGCCTTAAAGCGCGGGGAGTTCAAGAATCTGACGCCGATTTTCCCGGATCAGAGGATCCGGCTCGAGACCCCCGGCTGCGGCATCGCCATGCGTGCGATGGATCTCATCAGCCCGGTCGGTAAGGGACAGCGCGGTATGATCGTATCCCCGCCGAAAGCAGGTAAGACGACCCTCCTCAAGCAGGTGGCGACCTCTATGCTGCGTGCCAATCCCGATCTGCACCTTCTGATCCTCCTCATCGACGAGCGTCCCGAGGAGGTCACCGATATGAAGGAGGCCATCATCGGCAAAAATGTCGAGGTCATCTATTCTACCTTCGATGAGCAGCCCGAGCACCACATGCGCGTCTCCGAGATGGCCGTCGAGCGTGCCCGCCGTCTGGTGGAGCACAAGCAGGATGTGGTGATCCTGCTCGACAGCATCACGCGCCTTACCAGAGCCTACAACCAGGTCATCCCGCCCAGCGGACGCACCCTGTCCGGCGGTCTCGATCCTGCGGCGCTGCACATGCCGAAGCGCTTTTTCGGCGCAGCCCGTAACATGCGGGAAGGCGGGAGCCTTACGATCCTGGCCACCGCGCTGGTGGACACCGGAAGTAAGATGGACGATGTCGTCTATGAGGAATTCAAGGGCACCGGTAACATGGAGATCATCCTCGACCGCAAGCTCTCCGAGAAGCGTATTTTCCCCGCCATCGATCTGGCTAAGTCCGGAACCCGCCGCGAGGATCTGCTACTCAGCAGGGAGGAGCTCGAGGCGATCAACATCCTCCGCAAGGGACTCAACGGACTCAAGCCCGACGAGGCGACGGACCGCATTCTCGATCTTTTTGCCAAGACAAGGAACAACCGCGAATTCGTCGAGATCGTCAAGAAGAACAGACTATTTTAAAAATATACTTGCAATGGGCGCCTCTCTATGCTACACTTGAAAAGCTGTTTGTGGTTCCATAAACAGTGCGGATGAGAACAAAACAATAACGATACATTGATATAGAGAGGTGAACAAAATGAAAGAAGGTATCCATCCCCAGTACTATCAGGCGACCGTTACCTGCAACTGCGGTAACACGTTCGTGACCGGTTCCACCAAGCCTGAGATCCACGTAGAGGTGTGCTCCAAGTGCCACTCCTTCTACACCGGCCAGCAGAAGACTGCCAGAGCCGATGGTCGTATTGATAAGTTCAATAAGAAATACGGTCTTAAGTAAGAGGATCATCCGAGGGTTGGGGCAGAAGCCTCAACCCTTTTCTTTTATGCGCACGCCCGTGCAAGGGCATGAGGAGATGTTATGGCAAAGCAGCAAAAGAAGAGAAAAATCTGCTACTCGGGGATCGGCGGGCAGGCCGTGCTCGAGGGCATCATGATGAAAAACGGAGACCGGTACAGCGTCGGTGTCCGCAAGCCGGACGGAGAGATCGAGGTAGTGGAGGATACCTTCCCCGGGATCCTGTCCGGGCTGGCCCTGAAGAAGATCCCCTTTGTCCGCGGCATCTTCATGTTTATCGATTCCCTGACCCTGGGCATGCGCGCGCTGAATTATTCCGCCGATTTTTACGAGGAGGAGGAAGAGCGCGCGGTCCGCTATGAGAAGGACCCCAGAGCGGAGAAGAAGGGCGGCGAGAAGGCGGCCGAGGTGCTGGTCATGATCTTCGCCTTTGTGCTGGCCATCGGACTCTTTGTCATCCTGCCGACCTGGGTGGCCTCCCTTCTGGAAAATATCGTCCAGCGTCCGGGGCTCCGTGCCCTGATCGAAGGTCTGCTCCGGCTCCTGGTCTTTGTCCTGTACATTGCGGGCATCGGCCTGATGAAGGACATCAAGCGCCTCTACGGCTATCACGGCGCCGAGCATAAATGCATCAACTGTCTCGAGACCGGACACGAGCTCACCGTGCGCAATGTCATGCGCGCTTCGCGCTTTCACAGACGGTGCGGCACCAGCTTTCTCGTCTTTGTCGTGCTGATCTCCGTGATCCTCTTTTTCTTTATCCGTGTGGATCACCTGGGGCTGCGCCTCCTTACGAGGATCCTGCTGATCCCTGTGGTCGCCGGCATTTCTTATGAAGTGCTGCGCCTGGCGGGACGGTATGACAACTGGCTGATCCGCCTCGTCTCCGCACCGGGGATCTGGGTACAGCACCTCACGACCCGCGAGCCGGACGAGCAGATGGCCGAGGTGGCCATCGCCGCGGTGGAGAAGGTCTTTGACTGGAAGCAGTACTTAGAGACCGCCTTCCCGGAGCTGACGGAGGAGGAAGAAGCCGAGGAACAGGCCGAGCTTTCGGATCAGTTTTTTAAGATGAACGATGAGGAAGAAGAGGAAGAATGAAGCTTCGCGCGCTTTATGAAGAAGCAAAGGACCGGCTCACGACGGCCGGCGTACCGGAGCCCGAGATCGACGCCGGGCTCCTTCTGGAGCATTGCTGCGGCGTCTCGCGTCATGATCTCATCCTCCGCGGCGAGGAAGAGCCCTCGGATGCGGCGCAGGAAAAGCTCCGCCGTCTTACCGACAAACGCTGCGAGAGGATCCCCTTGCAGCATCTGCTCGGCAGTACCTGCTTCATGGGACTGGATTTTCTCGTGAATGAGCATGTGCTATGTCCGCGCCCCGATACCGAGATTCTGACGGAAGAAGCCCTGCGGTACTTAAGCGACGGCTTCCGTATTCTGGACCTGTGTACCGGAAGCGGCTGCATCCTCTTGAGCCTTTTGCATTACAGCAACGACTGCACCGGAACCGGGGTCGATCTGTCGCCGGAAGCGCTGGACGTCGCCCGCAGGAATGCGGAGGTCCTTTTGCCCGATGCTGCCGAACGGGTCCGTTTTTTGCAGGGGGATCTCTGGGAAGGTATAGGTGGCGAACGGTTTGAGATCATCGTCTCCAATCCGCCCTATATCCCGACCGCCGACCTTGTGACCCTCATGCCCGAGGTCCGCGATCATGAGCCGCACCTCGCCCTCGACGGCGGCCCGGACGGCCTCGCCTTCTACCGCCGGATCGTCCGGTTCGCGCCCGATCACCTTGTCGGCGGCGGGATGCTGCTGCTGGAGATCGGCTATGACCAGGGCGCCGCAGTAACCGATATGATGCTTGCAGCCGGATTTCTGGATGTAGAGATCGTCAGGGACTACGGTGGCAATGACCGCGTGGTGAAAGGGAGAAAATCTGCACTATAGAAACCGGAATTTGAATATTAACTAAGAAATCATTTACAAGGAATAGAACCATGTTTGACAAATTAGATGATCTGCTCCTGCGCTACGACGAGCTTCTGAACGAACTTCACGAACCTTCCGTTGCGGACGATCCCGCCCGCCTTCGCAGGCTCATGAAGGAACAAAGCGACCTCCAGCCCCTCGTCGACGCCTACAACGAATACAAAAAATGCAAACAGGAAGTGGCGGATTCCCTGGAGCTCCTCACCGGCGAGACCGACGAGGACATGAAGGAGATGATCAAGGAAGTCATCTCCGACAATAAAAAGCGCACCGAGGAGCTCGAGCAGCAGCTTAAGATCATGCTCCTTCCCAAGGATCCCAACGATGATAAAAACGTCATCATGGAAATCCGCGCGGGCGCGGGCGGTGAGGAGGCTGCGCTCTTTGCGGCCGAGATCTACCGCATGTACGTCCACTTCGCCGAGGCCCACCACTGGAAAGTCCAGCTCGTCAGCGCAGACGAGACGGGGATCGGAGGAATGAAGGAAGTCACTGCCACCATCTCGGGCGCCGGCGCCTACTCCAAACTCAAATACGAGAGCGGCGTTCACCGCGTGCAGCGCGTGCCCAAGACGGAGACCGGAGGACGGATCCATACCTCCACCTGTACGGTGGCCATGATGCCCGAGGTCGATGACGACATCGATATCGTCATTGATGATAAGGACATCCGCATCGATGTCATGCGCGCGTCCGGCAATGGCGGCCAGTGTGTCAATACGACCGATTCCGCCGTCCGCCTGACCCACTATCCCACCGGCATCGTCGTCTATTCCCAGACTGAGAAGAGCCAGCTTCAGAACAAGGCCAAGGCCTTTGCTCTGCTTCGCTCCAAGCTCTATGATATCCAGCAGCAGGAGAGACACGACGCCGAGGCGGAGCTTCGGCGCAGCCAGATCGGAACGGGAGACCGCTCCGAGAAAATCCGCACCTATAATTTCCCGCAGGGCAGAGTCACCGATCACCGCATCGGCCTGACCCTCTACTCCCTGGACAAGGTGATGAACGGCGACATCGATGAGATCCTCGACGCCTGCATTGCGGCCGACCAGGCAGCGAAGCTTTCCAAAATGAACGAGGAGTCCTGACTGACATATCTGTCGGAAATCGCCCTGTCATAATTGCGCATATTGTAGCACAAATACCGTAATTTCAAGCGAAACCCCAAGATGTAGTATTTCTTTTCCGAAACTTGTGGCTGACATTTTCTTAAAATTTCTGTTAAAATGGTAGTGTAGTTATGTAAACACCGTTTTGAAGGAGAGCGGAAAGGAAAGGCATCATGTTCAGCGTTGAGGATTATGTTGTTTGCGGTAATAAGGGCGTCTGCAAGGTGGATCGGATCGCGACCCTCGATATCACGGGCGTGGATAAGAATGAGGAATATTACATCCTAAAGCCGGTCTATCACACGGGGAGCACCGTTTATATCCCCGTGGCCATGGCGGAGGATTCCATGCGGCCGGTTCTGAATAAAAAGGAAGCGGATTCCCTCGTGAAGGAGATCCCTGCGATCCCGGAACTCAACATTACCAACGAAAAGCTCCTCGAGCAGGAATACAAGGGCTGTATCCGCAGCAATGACGCGCGCGAACTCGTGAAGCTCCTCAAGACGATCTATTCGAGGCGCGAGGCCCGTTTTGCGGCCGGGCGCAAGGAGACCGCGCTGGACGCGAAATATTTCCGTCTGGCGGGGGATTATCTCTTCGGCGAGCTCGCCATCTCCCTGGACCTTCCGAAAAACGATGTGGAAGGCTACATCGGGGATCGCGGCTGGAGAAAATAAAACAGAAGGCAGTCACACTGCATGCAAAAGGCGTCGCGGGATGAACCCGCGGCGCCTTCTTTCGTTGCAGATCAGTTTGGAGCTTACAAATTCAGCGAGAAGTACCATATATGGTCTTCCGTAGTATACATCAGATAGATCGTACGTACATCTATTTCCGTATCCTGCGGTTCCTGGCCGGAATAATCTCTATAAACTGCCCGCTGAGGCGTCAGTGCCAGATAGTAGGTGCCATCCTCG
>JAFYEE010000095.1 GCA_017544405.1 Lachnospiraceae bacterium | reverse complement strand
TCATCGCCGCCAGAGCTCCCGGGCGTTTTCAGCTTCGCAGCCAGAAGCGCCTCCTCCTTGCGGATGTCCAAATCCACGGCTTCGATCTGAACCTCCAGATCCGCCGCGAGTGCCAGGTCATTGTCATCGAGCGCTTCCAGGCGCTTCTCCTGCAGCTCTTCCTTCTTTTCCTTCAGCTCATCCAGCTTGGACTTAAGGCTGTCATCGGAGGCCTTGATATCCGCTGCCAGATCCTTCAGCCAGTTCTTGAGAGCGTCCACCGAGGTACTCGCATAAGGCGAGAAAGCGTCATCCCGAATACCTTCGCGCATGGAATCGGTAGCGGCTGCGATCTCGAGTACGCTCTTAAGCGCATCCGCCGCACCGAGCCGGTCGGCCTTGGCCTTGATCAGGAACTGCAGATCGCTCCGCGCGATCTCGACCTCATCCTGCTGGTTATCCAGCGCTTTCTTGGCTGCTGCCGCGCTCTCGTTGTTTTTCACGGATGCCTTGTATTCCGCGGACTCTCCCATGGCCAGCTTCCGGGCATAGGCTTTCTGCGCCGCGTCGATCAGATAGCTGTTCAGCTCCCGGAGCTCCTTGGTCCGGTCCACGATGAGTCCGGACGAGATATTCCGGATCACGATCAGATTCTCCACCGATGCGTCCGAGGCAGAGCTGTTTATGACTTCCATGGAATATTCATATTCCCGGTGTCCGAGGACGCTTTCCGCATCCTCCAGACGGTTGGCTGCGTGTGTACTGTAGGAAGCGTCACACTCCTGAATCGCTGTTCCGATGGCTTCCAGAAGGCTTGCGTCCGTGGCGAAGGAACGGACATCGGTCTCCGGCTCCTTATCTTCCTCCTCTTCTTCCTCTTCCTCCTCGTCGGATGTCAGGATGACATTCGGGTCATAGTCGGATCCGCTGCAGTATGTGAAGAGCTGCTGCAGAAGGTTTTTGTCCATCTCGCTGAGCTGATAGAAAATCTCCGTTCTTCTGGCGGAATCCACCTTGGCGATGAGCTCATGTACGGCATCCGCCTCGGCATCCTTGCCGGCCGCCTTCAGCCGCTTGTAAGCCTCATACAGGCTGTTCACCTGCCGGTCCAGTTCATAGGTTCTCGCATTTCGCAGATCCATCCCGAAGAACTGGGTCAGAACATTGTACAGATAGGTATCGGACTCTATGGTTCCGCGTGCTTCGGAATTGTGATTCTTCAGATAATCCTCCAGGCTCACCGTGATCGGTTCACTGGCGGATGCATACTGCTACCAGACGGCCGACAGCTCCGGCAGGGACTTCAGATCGTAGGGATCCGGCACATCAAAGGGATTGACGACCGCCCCCGTCAGTGCATTCGTCATCGTGCCGTTGGAACCGATGACATATTCGATGAAAAGAGGTCCCAGGACATCCTCTCCCACCGGGTCGCCGGATCCGGCGATGTCGTTCAGACTCTCCGCATTGGTGATGTCAAACCACTTGCCGTGATCCAGCTCGGACTTGTAATAGATGGTCGACTGTCCCGACTGGGATGCGCTGTCCTGTGCCTTCTCATAGAGTTCGTCGTTCAGCGCGTCCTTGTGGATCAGATAGGTCCCGATGAACAGGGTGGAATCCTCGATCGTATTGGTCTTCACATATACGGAATACGTGACCGCACTCGATTCGTTGAACGCACCCTGTACCAGATCGCGCACGAACACGCCCGCGGTGAACAGAGCCATGATGCCGAATGCAATTAGAAGGGTTGTTCTCAGGGATTTCTTCATTGCGTCTCTTTCTTTACTATCTCACCGGTTGACACTTTAAATCTGCCTGTTTCCAGAACGGCCCCGGATTCATCGCAGAGCTCGATCTCCAGGTCGGACAGGCCTGCTCCCATGAGTCCGAGATATACCAGGGGCGATCCGACATCGATCATCTTACTGCCGCCCAGATAGGACCCGTTGGTGTGGCGCACCCGGAACTTCTTCGCATTCAGCGTCTCCAGAGGAGTCACCTTCAGGGAAACCATTCCGGTTACATCATTCATCTCCGTCACGTAGGTTCCGAGCACATTCGATTCGGGAGTCACGATCTCGCGGCGAACAGTGACATTGAGTTCCCCGGTGCTCTCGCCCGGATCGATGATGCAGTCGTCCACGAAATTCTCATTGCTGTAAAGGCGGATCTTGACCTGCGTGACATTGTCCTTGGCCAGAGTAAGGTGTCGGATGGATTCCGATACGGGCGTCCGCGCTCCGATCAGAATATTGTCGATCCACAGTTCAAAATCGGTGATCTCCACCTCAAAATCGGGCGGGAAGTACACGCGTACTTCAAATTCCGAATTCTGGATCAGCGGAGTGAGGAAATACCTGGCTTTGTCATAGGTTTTCACCACCTGACTGTCACCGCTCTCGCCTGCTTCCGCTTCCGCCGCTTCATCTTTCACAAAGCTGGTGCCGCCCTCGCCCGCGCTCGTACTCGCGCTCCCGGTATCCAGGTAGTCGTTCAGTGCGCCGCAAGTCAGACGATTGAAGCTGTTGAGTGCGGAGGAATACTTCTCCAGATTCTCGATCAGTCCGTTCTGTACCTCCTCGTAATAGTCCAGGGTCGCCTGGTATTCCTCGAAGGTCAGATCGCCGAGCTGGTTCAGGATCCGTTCCGCTTCGAGCTGCTTCTCGGTCTTCTTTACATCCTCTACGCTGCTCAGATAGGCGTTTCGCAGAGAAACATAGGTCTCATAGGTGTCACGGACCGTCTGCTCGAGCTCCTTCGCCGCGGAATTCTTCTCCTTGAGGGCCGTCTGATAATCCAGCGCGTTCTGGAACAGCACATAAGGGTCGTCCTCGATGTAGCGGATTCCGTCCATGGCTCCCTTGAACCATTCCCGCGGGATCTTGATAAAGAGGATCCGTTTCTTGCCCTGCCAGTAGGAATCGATCCACTGCAGGAAGCTTGCGTAATCCCTCTGGAAGGCCGACTTGACGATCGTCTGCCCGTTCAGGGCCTGTTCGATATAGGGGGAGATCAGACGGATTTCCCGCCCGTTCTTCCGCTTCATCAGATTGTAATTGGTCTGCAGCGAGGCCCGGGCCGTGGTAGCATCCATGCACACCTTGTAATAGCTCTGGTCCCGGTCCAGGGTCGCCTGGATCAGCTTCGGCAGATCCCTGCGCGGGATCTTCGCGTTCAGGTAGGGATCCTCGAAGGTATAGCCGGTCGTCACATCCGTCCCGAGCTGTGTGGACATCTTCTGCAGCGCGGAACTGAGGGAGCGCTCGTCATTGGCCAGGGTCGTATTCAGCGTATCGATCTTGGCCTTAAGGGTATCGACATCGCTCTGGTTGGCTTCCTTGGTCTGGAGCCGGATCAGGTTCCGGTCGTACGCCTGCTGCACCGCCGAGAGTCTCTCCCGGTTGAATTCGATCTTCTTCTGCAGCGTCACGATCTCGATGAAAAGATTGCTGACCGTCTCATCCACGGTATAGACGCGGTCGTTGCGTTCATGCGTGGTCGTGTCGATATCCGCCTGGATCTGGACAATCTTGAACTCCCAGTCGTATTCCTCCTGCTCCGAGGCTGCCTCGGGGAAGTGGAAGCTCAGAAGCGGAGACCAGCGGAAGGAAAACTTGTCCCTGCGCTCCTCCTGAATGGATTTCTTCGCGCTCAGCAGACTGGCCTGCAGCGTCATGAGCTTGCTCTCGAGCTCGTCGTACTCCGAGTCGTTCCGAAGCGCCAGAGCCCGCGCCTGTTTCAGGGACAGATTGGTGCCGGGCCGCTTGAAGGAGCCGCGCGCGGAAGCCTGCGCCGTAAGCGCCTCTCCCGGCAGCTGACAGAGGATCATCACCAGCGCCAGAAAAAGGGACAGCCCGTATTTAATTCCTCTGCGGACCTTTCGTCCGTCTTCCCTTTTCCGGATCATTGCCTTCCTCTGCCGCCGGAGCGGCTGTCAGTCGTTGTCACTTGGCCGGTTCGATGCAGTAAAACTCGAACCCGCTGTCTCTTCCCTCGCAGATGAAGCGATAGAGGAATTCGCCTCTGCGGAAGGTGTACAGATACACCACATAATCCCTGTCGTAGGAGCTGATGTCCAGAACATCGTTGTATGTGGCGTCATAGTCCATGTCGACCCGCCCGTTGAAGCGGCGGGAGGTTTCGTTCAGCCGGTTGATCAGGATCGCCTCGGGCAGGATCACCGAGGAGGTACCTTCGTAGACCGGATCGCCGAGCATGGCCTTCAGCTCGTCGATGGAATAGGCACTTGACTTCCCCAGATGGAACTCGTCGCTCAGCACATAAACCGCGATCGTCTGGAGCGAATTGTCCAGATTCTCTTCATCGCTTCTGGCCAGATACATCGCATCGATGTCCGTAAGCTCCACGGCAAATTCGCCGCCGCCCATGTAGATCATGCGGTCTCCGGAGTAGCACTCCGTAATCTTCCCCGTCTCCACGCCGAGCAGATCCGTGTATACGATATGATCGTAGGAAAAATTGCCCTCGTAGACCGGATCGCTGGCCGTTCCGTAGAGGATCCCCTCTCCGTTCTTCATGCCGGAACTGAAGCTTCCTTTGTATTCGGTGCTCCCGTCCTCGCGGTACAGGATGCCTTCCCCTTCGTAGAGGTTCTCGTGAAAGGTTCCCTCGTAATGTACGTTGGAATTGGGATAATAGGTGGTGCCTTCCCCCTCGTACATGCTGTCCGCGAAATTGCCCTTGTAAACCGTCTGTGCATCGGGATTGTAAAGCGTTCCCTGGCCGTTGACCTTGCCCTTGTCGACATGGCCCTCGTACGCCAGATATCCGGATTTGCCCTTGATCCGGACATTGCCTTCCGCCATGCGCAGCAGTACGGAATTGTACCGGAAGGTCCGCATTCCCTGCGCCGCCTTGTCTCCGGTAAAGACCTTCTGCATGGAGGTCAGATACCAGATGCTTAAGACACCGATGACGATCACCAGCGCGTAGGCCAGCCGCTTGCTGACCAGCCAGCCGAAGACCCGGAAGTAATCCTTCTTGTTCTTGGGCCTTACATCCAGCAGCCGGGAGAAGAAATCACGGAGTTTGCTAACAATCTTGGACTGGATGAAGTTCCAGCTGGTATAGATTTTCAGTTTTGATACAAGGCCGGACAATTTCGACTTTACAGTCGAAAACAGGACCTTGAACAGGTTGTTGCCACCCATGCGGTCTCATCCTCTCAGGACAGATGCAGTGCCCCCGAATGACGGATCTCGGAGCCTGTGCCCAGATATTTCTCACTCTCAAACAGATACCACTTGACGATCTCATCTTGCGGCAGCTCCTTGAGCACTTCCGAGAAGAGATTGCGTGCCGGATAATAGCCGCCCTCGTAGAAGAGCTTCAGCGCTTCTTCGAAACGGTCTCTCGTGCGGATCTTGATCTGCCGCTCTCTCGAAGGGCAGGCATCCAGCACCTCGTAGAGCTTCAACCGGCTGTTCGCCTGGGCATCCGCCGCCACATACCCGATGTAGCGCGTCTCGTATGCGCGGCCTTCATTCTTCAGAACTTCTTCGCTGATCGTCAGACGCACACGCATCGTGCGCAGCCACTCGGAATAATTCTCAAAGGTCTTGTGATGCTCCGAGAGCAGGAAGCTGACGGAATGTTCCTTCGATCCGGCGATCCCGTAGGTAAAGCCGGCATGATACAGCAGCATCGAGGACTTGAGTCCGAGGTTGTTCTTCTCCTGCTCCAGCATGAGCTCGATGCAGGTGCGGAGCGCATTGCCGCGCCCCTGATGGAAGTACAGCTCCATGACGCTCAGGTCGTGGTTCTGGGACACCAGGATCCCGGGATAATCCGGATCCTTGCCCATGATCTCCATCAGATTCTTCGTCCGCTCGAGGATCCGCTCCGGGCTCTGCTTGCCGCCGAGCGAAAGGATCGCCAGATCTCCCGACATCTGTGTCACATCTCCGCAATGAACTTCCGTGATGGATTCCTTGCTCAGGAGCTGCTCGATCTTCTTCGGCGAGAACCGGTAATACGCCTCATACAGACGATACCTGGAATAATTCATCTGGTCCATGCGCTTGCTGATCTCGGACAGTCCGCTCCAGATCAGGCGCTGCTCCTCCGGTGCATCCGACGGCTTCCGGATATCCGTCCGCCCGTCCGCGAGCTCCGACACCGCCTCCCGGACCATCGACATCTCGTGGTACCGGATCAGCATCGTGATCAGGAAGAGGGCTGCGATGATGATATAGAGGATCACCAGGATCCGGCGGAGCGCCTCCTGCGTTCCCTCGAGGCTTTCCGTGAGGATCGTG
Source organism: Lachnospiraceae bacterium (assembly GCA_017544405.1). Taxonomy (GTDB): domain Bacteria; phylum Bacillota; class Clostridia; order Lachnospirales; family Lachnospiraceae; genus AC2028. The sequence goes on along the minus strand of JAFYEE010000095.1, from coordinate 9,897 downwards.
TTGTCCATGATGCAGATCAGACCGTACTTCGGTTCCGCATTCACCTTCGAGTACATCAGTCCGGCCAGCATATCGACGCCGTTCATCCGGACCGGTCCGATCGCGCGATCCGCACCGCCCTGGATCCGGGCATACAGGTCGCTGATCTGAGTGCCGTAGATGTCCTGCAGCTTCTGCCGGTTGACTCCGGTGGCACTCACCTCCACCTCACCGGTGGAAAGGGAAAAGACCGCCACATCGTACAGCGCGCCGTAGCGGCTTCCGCTTTCCACATAGGACCCGAGCGCCGCCTGCAGATTCAGGTACTCCGCGCTCTCGTAGAAGCCTTCCGCCTCCGGATCGATAGCATTGACGTCAGGCACGCCGTTGTAGACCTCCGTCATGGCACTTCCGAGCAGGCTGTCCCGCCGCTCGCCCGCACGCTCCGTGATCTGGTCCGTCGCAATGAGATATACGCCGACGAACAGGAACGTAAGCAGGATCTCCACGCCGAGGATCGTCTGGATCGAGTTGCTCTTGCGTCCGAGCATCGCATAGGCGATGGCCAGCAGGATCGAGCAGACCACGATCAGCGTCAGCACTGCCACCGTGCCGTCTCCGATCAGCTTCATCTCAAGCATGGTCGGAATCTTCTTCTGGTCAAAGAGCGTTCGCACATCCTCGCTCACGGTAAAGCCTTCGGGTCCGTCCGCGTCCGTCCGTCCGCTGATCGCAAACCCGTCGTAGGTCGCGTCCACGAAAAACCGTCCGGGCTCCGCTTCACACAGCGTGAGAATATTGAGGGTCAACGGTTTTTCCTCCGCCGCCTCCGCAGTCTGTGCTCCGCCGGCTTCCCCGGCTTCTTCCTCGTCCTCCGCCACTTTTACCGGCGCGTCGGAAGGAATCTGATAGACATCGATCTCTTTTCCGTTTTTCGCGATCACCGTAAGGTAGATCCCGCTCTCATCCACATACAGATCCGTGACGATGGAATCATCCCGCAGCTCAAAGGCCGGTGATTCTTTCGTCAGGGTCAGACCGGAGCTGTAGACCTGCACCCGTCTGGTGGTCTCCGCATGGGAATCCAGCTGTGCGTTTATGACATAAAGTTCGTTGCCGAATGCGGCAATGGCCTGCACTCTGCTCTGAAGCTCCTGTGCCGGGATCCGCACCGCTCCCTTCACCCGTCCGGGTGTGGACAGGTGATAGAGATAAGCATTCTCTCCACGGTTCTCCGAGAAATAATGCTCCTTCTCCATGGCTGCGTAATCATTGTAATTGGTATAGGAGGAGGTGCTCCTGTGCTGTCCGAACCATCCGAAAAACAGAGCGGTCGGAACAAGCAATATGATCAGAGTACCAACGATATTCCAGATGCGTCTGTCCATAATCTTACGCTCTCCGTCTCCTTAAGTTATTGAAGCAATGACTCCGTTCCGATCTTCTTGAAGCCGTTGAAGAAAATCCGCAGGAAGGGAATGTCTCCGAAAATCGTATTCGTCAAAAGCAGTACCAGCGCCACCAGTCCGAGCACGATGGAGACCACCAGCAGAATACGGAAAAAGAAATCCATATTTCTCCGGAAGAAGGCACGGATCCTGGAGAAAATGCCATGCTTTTCCTTCGGGGCGGCCGTGATGCGGATGTCCCGGTAGAGTTCCGTGAATTTCTGGTAACTCTTGTTTGCGATCTTCTTGCTTAAGATCTGGTAACTGATCGCCTTCTGGTTCGCCTTGGACTCAAGGAGTCCCAGCAGGATCCTCGCGCATTCCACGGTGCAGTCCCGCTCGTTTTTGGTGATGTCCAGCTCCTGCGGATCCACCGCGTAGCTGAAAAAGATCGAGTGATCTCTGGTGATGTTCAGCTGGCGCTGGCTCAGGATCAGATACAGGAAGGGATAGGGGAGGTTGCAGGAAATGCAGGTCAGAAGCACATGGATGCAGACATCTTCACATTCCTGCAGCGGGTAGGCGTCTCCCATGTAGAAGGAGTCCAGCGGACGCTCTCTCCGGTAGGGGAATACAAAGATGTATTCCTCTCCCATGGAGAAATGATCCAGCAGGGTCTTCTCCTCCTCCGGGCGATTCTCCTGCCCTTCAAAGATCTCCAGCATGGCGCGCACCACCTCGTGGTCGTGCACCGCCAGCACCGTACAGAGACTCTTCCCGCCGGAGGTCAGATCCTTGCAGACCAGACATTTGTATTCCCCTGCGGTCTTTATGATGCGAATGCCTTCCAGCCGCATTTTTTCGGATTCATAAATCATGGAAGGTCTCCTTTAACTGTTACGCCTCTTCGGGTGCGCCGTCAGTCTTCTTGACGATTGCATATGCGTAGGTGCAGATCACCGGCATATCCGTGCAGTAGATGCGGATCTCGTATACGCCCTCCTTGGAAGGAGCGGTGTAGATGCCGTCCGCGGTGATCTCGCCGCTCGAAGGAGCCGTGAGCTCGTACGCGATGCTGCAGGCCTTCATGTTGTGGAAGCGTACGCCGAAGAAATGGCTCTCCTTCGCTCCCATCACCACCGTCGGAGTCTCGGCGGAAATGCTCTTGTCCTGATAATCCTCCTCGATCTCGAGGTCGTTGCCTGCCGGAAGCCGGAAGGCTACCCAGCGGAAGGTCAGCACGAGGTATTCCACATTGCCGAGAAGCTTTGCGGCCACCACGAAGCTTCCCTTGTCTCCGAGCACGCGCACGGCCGTCTCCACATTGATCGTATCGGGGATCTGGCTCTGGAAGAGATCGGGGTTGCCGTAGATCGTGCTTCTGGACTTGGCGCCGAGCGCCTTGTCCATGCCCAGATGATCATAGCCGACCTGCACGTAGACATTGCCCTTGCCGAGCCCGTGGGTGATCTCACCGGAGAAGAAGACCTCTCCCTGGCGCGCGTTCTTGCCGAGCGGGATCTCCAGCGTTCCGGTCGCATACTCGGTGGAGGAAGCCGCTTCCGCGGACTCTCTCACCGCGTCCGGAAGCACCGCCGGTCCCTGGTTCTCCCGGTCGAGCTCCACTTCCTTGCGGTAGAAGCCCATGAAATTCGTGCGCATAAGCTCCCGTCCGGGAGCGGTGATATATTTCTTGATACCGCGCTCCGTCACTTCCTCGATGACATAGGCATTGTCGGTGCGCATCAGACGGATGTCGGCGAGATGGATATAATCGCGGCGCATTCCGGGATCAAGCTGTTCGAGCGTCACGCGTCCGATCTCGGTGCTGACCAGCTCGAGCGGGGTCTGGTCGGACAGCGCGATCTTGAGCGAGAAGCTGTTCTCGGCAGGAACGCTGGCACCGTTCTCATAGGCATGCGCCGATCCGCTCTTGAGTATGACATTCGTGTCGGCAGCCGGGAGATCCTGCACCTTGACCCAGAAGGCCTTGTGCAGCGTCTCGCCCTTCTTCACACGGACATCGGGCAGGTCGATGCGGATCTGTCTCTCTCCGCCGGGTGCGGTGAACGCCGGCGTCTCCAGGATCGCCTCCATCGAGAAGGATGCATTCGCATTGGAAAGCTTGGTGACCAGAAGCTCCACCTTGACATTGTTCTTGCGGCTGACGGTGGAAGGGATTGCGATCTCCGCCAGATAGTTCACGGTGGAACAGATCTTCTGCTTCGTCAGGAATTCGGTCTCAGGCTCCTCTTCCTCCGCGATATCATCGCGGTCAAGCAGGAAAAGCTCATACCCTTCCGACACATGGTTGTATTCGTAGTCCTTGTCCGACTCGCCGCGGTTCACGGCGTAGACGGAATGGACTTCCTTATCCCGGAACCGAAGGCAGAGGCTTGCGAGATCTGTCTTGAGGGAATCAAAGCCCTCGATGGCAGACAGCTTCTTAACCACCGAGCTGTCCACTACGATCTCACGTCCGGTCCCGTCGATGGCCGCACCGCTCTCCACCATGATGGAGAGATCGTCCAGACCCAGTACACCGAGTCCGCAGACGATACCGCTGCCATACATCAGTCCGTTCATGAAACGCTGATGATTGATGAAATAGTCCTGCTCCGTCTGGAAATCCGCGCTCGTCAGCATTTTCCCCGGATAGTATCTATTCCTTTCGAAAGGATAGAGTTGATTGCTGCCCATGATTTATGACCTCCTGATTTTAGAAACGAATCACCGCAGTTTATGAATTATTAAGAATTATACCATAATCTTCCGCGGAAATGACTACTATTTTTTCGCCTTTTTGATATTTTTTTCCACCGTGGTAAAATGCTCGTTTTCACTGTCTTTACAGCCATTATCTGTGTCTCTTTTGGGCCTGTTTTGAAACCGTTTTCCGGACAAGATCCGGCAAAAAAAGCCGAAGCGTTTGGAAACGCTCCGGCCTGAAGTGTTACTTTTATAGGGTCCGGCGTCAGAAATCCTCCTCCGATCCGGGGGCAAATCCGCACGCATATCCGAGTACGGTCTCCCCCAGCGGCTGCTCCTCCAGGAGATCCTCCGCATATTCGCGGACCTTCTCGTCCGCGTAGAACATAACCGTCTTCACATGCGTCTTTTTGAAGGCTTCGGAGTCCAGCGCCGAGGCGAAAAGCAGGTAGAGATCCCGGTAATTGTTCGTCTCGGAGTACAGCATGGAGACCAGTGCGGTATTCCCGTATTCCTTCTGCCCGAGGGGCGACTCTTCGGGAAGCGTGACCAGCATATAGGCCACGGGGATCCCGCTCCGGTCAAAGAGGACGCGGCTGAGCCCGGGATCGGCATCGATCTGTTCGATCTCCTCCTCCGTCAGTTCCTTGTAAAGCAGATTGCGGAAGAGCTTCTTCTCCTGCTCTCCCAGCCCGTAGAGATCCCGGATGTCATGATCCTTCAGTTTCGGTATGGTGACCCGGATCAGCCGGCTCGACTTGAAGTCCTGCGCGGGTGCATGGAAAACAGGCTCCTCCGGGAGCACCAGAAAGCCCTGTGCGCGAAAGAAGGCCCGCAGCTCCTCATCCCGCGCGAAATTGGCGGAAAGGGAAGGAATGCCCGCGGCCTTTGTCACCGCCTTCAGCTCCCGCATCAATGCGGATCCGAATCCCTTCCGGCGGTATTCGGGGACCACATAAACAGACTCTATGACCGCGGTCTCCTCCTGCAGAAGGAGCGCCGCTGCTGCCGCCGCTTTTCCGTCCTCGATGATACCGATCATGAGCACCTGCATATCCTCGGAGGGCATTTTTTCGTAGGGGAGGATCCCCCCGAACGCACTGTAATTTTTCTCGCCGATTCTCGTGATTGTCATGTCATTTTACCCCTGTTTTTCTGCTTTGCAGGCATTATAGAAATTCCGGTAGATCTCGATATAGCTCTGGATTAACTCCGGCGACTGAAGGAGCATCCTGCCGGCGGCTTCCGGTTTCGCATTCGAATAAGCATCCAGGCCCACCCCGTATTTCGCGCTGGTATAGTAACCGATCAGATTGAGGAAGGAACCGGCCCCGTCAGAGTAATTCGACATGAAGGGATGATCTTTCTCCAGTTTTTTGAATTCCTCCGGGAACAGCTTCATCGCATTCGAATAACAGAGCGCCCGCTGCGCCGCATCCGCCAGTTCGGACAGATGATTATGCAGCATATCATCGATCCAGGCGCAGCTCAGCTCCTTTTTCTCTTCGATACATTTGACCAGATCGTCCAGGACCGACGGATCCGGAAAATCAAAATTCAGGAACGGGTTTTTCAAAAGTTCCTCCCGCACCATATCATTCATGGCGCCTTCCTCGGATGCATCTCCCCCGGCCAGCTTGCTCAGCCTGGTGGCATATTGCAGATTCCATTCATGATTGGCACGGTCCTGCTCGGTCACGGGCTGCCATTTTTGGTCGTATTCCACATGCCGGAAAAGCGCGCCGGCGACGCGGGAGATCTCCATGGTCTCCCCGTGGTATTGTTTCCCTGTATTCAGGAGCTTTGCCAGCTCCGGATGGCGGATCTGCGGGTTTTGAACGCGTGCCCGCTTATAGAGCGCATATCCCTCCTCCCCGAACCAGTCCGGCGTAGTCTTCTGCTTTTTCAGCGTGAGGATGGACTGCACGTTCTGCTCGGGCGTTCGCCTCTGCTCGAGCTGTTCGTTTGATTTGGTTCCGGGGTCCTCCGCATAGCCTATGATGTCCCGGCGCACCAGCATCCGTTCCATCAGGGATTCCATGCTCTCTCCGGGAGCCGGGGATTCATGATAATCCCCCAGTCCGCCCGTTGCCACATATCTTTTGATTCCGAGCAGACCATCGATGAACCGGATCATGGACTGCGGGACGCCCACAGGATCATCATTGATCGCTTCGAGCTGTTCGATGGTCATCTTATCCAGCGTGGAGGATCGAAAGCAGGCATAATAAGGGCTCGCGTACACATCGATCGCCATATCGGCCAGTGCGATCACGCTCTCCATTGCATCGATCTTAAGCCAGAGCTTCATTTTACGTTCTTCGCTCAGCTCTCCGCCATTCGCCAGATATTCATTATCAACGAATTTGCGCATGACAAATCCGATCATGGCCTTCCTGCGCATCATCGGAGCTCTCTGAACGAGATCTTCGAGAGAGGTAAAGGTCAGATCGCTGATGTCCAGCTTTTCAAAGCGCTCAATCGTGTCCTTGAAGGTTTCCGCCTTCTTTTGCATATTTTTTTTATTTTCCAGCTTTTGCTCTTCCGTCAGCTGTGCGATCTGCTTCGGCTGCGTATAGGTCGTGATCACTTTGGCAGACATAAATTCCCGCATCTGCTTCTGCTCCTCCGGCTGGTAGAGGTCCAGCAGATTGTACTCGTCGCGGATCTCCGCCACGCCATCCTGCTGCGTGATATCCTTTACGACCAGATCCTTCTGCACGCTCTCCGCCATCTGCTCGCGGAGATTCTGGCGCATCTTTTTCATGGTCTTATGCTTTTTCTTGAATTCCCTCTTCGCCTTGATCCGCTCATTCCATCCGATCTGCCTCCCGTTCATTTTCCGGTAGCTTTCTTCGACCGAACGTGTAATCTGTGCATCGGAGGGCATCTCCTGCTTTTGGAACCACTCCATGCCCTCAAAGGTCGCTTCCCCCTTCAGGTAGGTTTTTCCGTTGATCGAGCGGCCAAGCAGCTCATTCTGCTGTTCCACGTTCAGAGCAGAGAATTCGCTCTGCTTTTCTTCGGTCTGCTGCTGCGTCTCAAAGACATTCAGCTTCAGCTTGAAATTTTCCATGATGGGTCCGTTCATAGCAAACCTCCTTGGGGCTGCCCTGCTTGCAGGCATTTCCATTTATTGTCATTTCGTCAATTAGCTGCCACCTCAGGTGCTGGGGCCATTGAGAGCGTAGAGCATCTCGGGCAGAAGCTGCTTTTTGCGGCTCATGACATTGGGCATATCGTAGACCTTCTCGCCGATGTGGCGATAGGGCAGGAACTTCTCCGCCTTGTAGCCGGTGGTGAGCAGGATGCTGTGCTGGTTGATGACATTCGTGATCATGAGGGTCGCCCAGTTCAGGCCGTTTTTCTCGCGCACCTGTTCGAGGGTACGAAGGTAGGTCTCCCGGTATACCTCCACGTCGTGGAGCGTGGTGACCTCGCACTGGCCGATGCCGAGCGCGATGCCCTTCTCGGTGTATTTCTTGAAATCGGAGAGGATCGCCCTCTCCGGATCGCGCTTGGCGAGACTCTCCACATGGCTGAACATCTCGCGGCCGAATTCCTCGATGTCCACCTCACAGATCCGGGCCAGCGCCTTCGCCGTCTCCCGGTCCACCTCCGTGGTCGTCGGGCTCTTGAGGATCAGGGTGTCCGAGATCAGCCCCGCCAGAAGCACTCTGGCCGTGTAGGCATCGGGCGTAAGATTGTGCCGCAGGAACATCTGATAGACGATGGTGCAGGTGCTGCCGAGCGGTTCCGTGTCGATAAAGATGGGAAGGTTGGTCTTGGACGCGTCGAGCCTGTGATGATCCACGATCTCCACGACCGTGGCGGTCTCGATGCCGGTGATCGACTGGCGGGACTCGTTATGATCCACCATGATCACCTTGTAGGACGGCGCATGGAGGAAGCACCTTCTGGTGACAAAGCCGCGAAACTCCTCTCCCTCGAAAACCGCCAGACCGCGGTTCTGGGAGCTGGAGAGGGACTGCTTCGCATCCTCGAACAGGTCACTGCACTGGAGGGGCGGATCGTACTCGCGCAGCAGATCCCGGATCGTCGCCTCCTCGGAGATCCTGCTGTCATCCACGAGCTCGCTCATGAACCAGTGGGTGATATCGTCCACACTCAGAAGCCCCAGGAACTTCCCCTGATCGTAGATCGGAATGGCAGATGGGTTGGAATCCTTGTAGGATCTGGCCAGCATCGTCAGCGGCATATCCGCCTCGAGATGCTCCTCCGGGATCAGCATGACATCCGACACCTTCGGATAGACATTGCGCATATACTTCGGAGGATCGATCTTAAGGGCGCCGAGGATCGCCTTGACGCTGTCGCTCAGATGCCCGGGCCGCACGGGGACATAGGTATGCTCCCGGTCGATGATATTCTTGAGCACCGAGTATGCATAAGCGCTGCAGATACTGTCCATATCAGGGTTCTTGTGTCCGGTAATGTAGATTTTTTCCATGCAGAAGTCCATCCTCCGTTCGCCGGGCCCGGCCGTTCGCCGGCCTTCGTGAAAACAGTTGCTCTTGCAAGATCCTTCCTTCAAAACTACAATGTTTTTGTCTGAATTCAGACATTTCTATCATATCATATTCACAACCCGGCCACTCATAAATTTTTTTCAAAAAGCTTCATCTCGTCACGGACCGGGCGGCAGCGAAAGGATTGTATGAATCTCATTGAAATCACCGACCTTCAGGCGCCGGAGCTGGACATCTTCTCGCGCATGTCGGAGGTACAGCTCTATCATTATTTCGAGCCGGAGGCAGGCGTCTTTCTGGCGGAGAGCGCGAACGTGATCCTGCGCGCGCTGGAGGCCGGCTATGAACCTCTCTCTCTTCTTCTGGAGCATCAGCGCATAGAGACGGAGGGGCTTCCGGTCATGGAAGCCATCCGCGAACGCTTCGGCGAGGAGAAGGCCGAAACACTTCCCATCTACACGGCGGACCACGCCCTCGTCACGCAGCTGACGGGATATTCCCTGGTGCGCGGTCTCTGGGCCGTGATGCGCCGCAGACCACTCCCGGAGCTGGAGGACTTCTGCGCGGACAAAAATCGCATCGCCGTACTCTTCGATGTCGTCAATCCGACCAATGTCGGAGCGATCATCCGAAGCGCCGCCGCCCTCGGCGTGGACGGGGTCCTGCTGACGAAGGGAAGCGTGGATCCGCTGACCAGGCGCTCCGCGCGGGTCAGCATGGGGACGGTCTTTCAGATTCCGTGGACCTGCGCGGATCGGCTGCAGAGCACGGGGACGCGGCTGATCACGGACCTGCACAGCCTCGGCTTTCGGACCGCGGCCATGGCCCTCTCGGACCGGAGCACCGGCGTCGACGATCCCGCCCTGGCCTCCGAGGAGCGCCTTGCGATCGTACTGGGTTCGGAAGGTTACGGCCTGCCCCGGGAGGTGATCGATGCCTGCACCTACACCGTCAAGATCCCCATGTATCACGGGGTGGATTCCCTGAATGTCGCCGCCGCAAGCGCCGTGGTCTTCTGGGAGCTGGGACGCCGGTCCCTGGAAGCGCCGTGATCTTCCAGGCGCTTGGACGCAGGTCCCCGTAAGCGCCGACCGGTCCGCAAAAGCACACAAACAGGCACGAAAAAACCGGACCCTCCGAAAAGAGTCCGGTCTTTCTTTATCTGGTGAACTGCGAAATGAACTTCCAGGCCTGCTCATTCGTGTGCTCGCGGCATTCGTGCTGCTGCCCGCTGACGCTTGCGAAAGCGGTACGGCAGATTCCGTCCTCGCTCTCGTAGTACTGGATCGTCAGATCGGCGTTGCGGACGGGATCGTGCACCACTTCGCTGC